>NZ_JAAKXY010000006.1:300000-484791 GCF_011043775.1 Natronolimnobius sp. AArcel1
ACAATCGCCGCGGCTATGGGTGTCGGCGTCGTCTGCGGGCGTATGAAACAGGCCATCGTCGCCCGAACCGACATCGGCATGGGACAGGGAAAACTTGCCGCACAGGTTGCACACGCATCCCTCTCTGCATACGAGAAGGCAGATAGCCAGCTTCGAAGCCAGTGGAAACAAGGCGGCCAGAAGAAGGTTGTTCTCAAAGGAACCAGCGAACGCCAACTGCACGAACTCTCCGAAATCGCCGATAGCAAGGGCGTCCCGAACGCTCTAATCCGTGACGCCGGCCACACCCAACTCGAGCCCGGCACTGTCACGGCACTGGCCGTCGGCCCCGCGTCGGACGACCGCGTCGACAGTATCACGGGCGAACTGTCCCTCTTTTGAATTCGGCGGTCGACTCTCTGTAGTCGTGATACTGGGACAGACTCTCAGCTCGAGCGACGCCTCTCGAGTCGCAGTTCGACAAAAAGGCATGCGTCCCTCTCAGGTGCTGCGGCGGCGGGGAGTGCATTTGTCATTGCCCGGCGGAGGTGGGCTATGGCGAACCCCCCTCCACAGACTCGCCGCGCACTTCTTGCAGCAACTGGCACGACTCTCGTCGGGGTCACAGGAGCCACTGCAATTGCTGGCGCATCCGGCGCCGAGGGCGAGGAATCGACAGTCGATGTCGAGCAATCAACATCGTCGACATCGTCTCCGTCCGTCCGCGTTCCGTCGACCTCCACGAATAACGGCATCGTGATCCAGTTCCGAGACTGCTCTCGCGTCCGGATTTTCGGTAATCCGTTTGCAGCCGATCTCGTAAGCGTGTTTGGCGGCTACTACGATGCAGACGGCGACTGGCAAGATATTGTCTATGACGCTGAAGCCGACCTCCCGATGCGGATCGACCTCAACGAGGAGTTCGGCGAACACGCAGCAAGCGACGTGGTCACCGGCGGTGTCGATGTCTTCGAACAGGACGACGACGGGCCGAGTCAACTCCATTCGGCACAGCCGCCCGAAGACTGGGACTGTATCGACTCCCTCGAGCAGCCGTAACCTGCCTCGAGCGCTCGAGCATTGGTCCGTCGACCGGCTATCGTTCGCGGCGACAGTGACCGCGAGAACGAACCGATTTATCCCCGGCAGTCAAAGCCACGCCCAGTATGCGCCCGGCCCACCCCACAGAGCAGGCTGTCGGCATGGAGTATTACGTCAGCGACACCGACGGCGTCGGCGGTCATCTCCGCGAGGACGACGAGGAGTTTCGTGTTCGCGAACTCGAGCGCTTCGACACTGAGCCGGTCGATGCGCCGACGGACGCCTATCCGTATCTCGTGTTCCGAGCGACGCTGCGAGGCTGGGATACGAACGACTTCGCCTCGCGAATCTCCGACGCGTTAGGAATCTCCCGCGAGCGGGTCAACTGGGCTGGCACAAAAGACAAGTACGCCGTAACGACGCAGCTATTTTCGGTCTACGGCGCTGACCTGTCGGACCTGCCCGATGTCAACGGCGCGGAGTTAGAGGTCCTCGGCCGAGCAGGGCGAAATCTCGAGTTCGGTGACCTCGCGGGCAACGCGTTCACGCTCGTGGTTAGCGATCCCGAAACTCCGGACAACGCGCCGGCGATCACCGAGGAACTCCAGGACTTCGGCGGGCTCGAGACTGCAGATGATGACGAGCCGACGCCGATCGGTGTTCCTAACTTCTTCGGCCAGCAGCGATTCGGGAGCCGCCGACCGATCACCCACGAGGTCGGTCTCGAGATCGTCCGCGGCGACTGGAAGGGCGCGGTCATGGCGTATCTTGGGCGGCCGACGGATGCCGAACCCGAGAGCACACAGGACGCCCGAACGTTCGTCGAGGTAACCGAAGACTGGCAGGAAGCTCTCGAGCGATTCCCGAATCGGCTGCGCTACGAGCGGTCGATGCTCCACGGCCTCGCCGAGTGCGATGGCGAGCCCGAACCCGATGACTTCCGGGCTGCCCTCGAGCGTGTTCCCTCGAACCTGCAGCGGCTGTTCGTCCACGCCGCCCAGTCGTACGCGTTCAACCAGATGCTCAGCACACGCCTCGAGCGCGGGCTTCCGTTCAACCGCCCGGTCGCAGGCGATGTCGTCTGTTTTGCAGATAGTAATGCGCCTGACGAACTCGAGCTTCCTGACCCCGACCGACTGCAGCGTGTCGACGACCGGCGCGTCGACTCGGTGACGCGCCACTGCGAGCGCGGGCGGGCGTTCGTCACCGCGCCGCTGGTTGGGACCGACACGGAGCTCGCAGACGGCGAACAGGGCGAGATCGAACGAGAGGTACTTGCGGATCTCGACCTCGAGCCAGGCGACTTCGACCTGCCGGGAGAGTTCTACTCGAGCGGGACGCGACGGGCGATTCTCGTTCGGACGGACCTCGAGGTTGGCCTCGAGCCGCTGTCGCTGTCGTTTGCGCTGCCGAAGGGGTCCTACGCAACGGTGGTCGCGCGGGAGTTCCTGAAAGTCGATCCGGTTGATCTGGGTTGAGTCGGCCGTCAGTACCGTCTCCCACTCGCGTCTCGAACAGCAATTTCCACAAGACATATATCAGCAGACTAAACACATCGGGTGATGGACTCGAGACTGCTGCTCGTTGTCGCGCTTCTTGTCGCCGTGCTCTTACCGGGGAGTCTCTTCATCGGGGATTTCTACCTCCAACCGGGGGCGACGGAGTCGTATGCGGTCACGCACGAATCGAGCGATGCCTTCGACCAGGTGTTCATCGATACCGACCTCGAGCAAGCGGATGCGACCCCGGCGAGTGAGTTACCGTCCGACACCGAAGCGGCGTTCAATGAGTTAGCGGCTGCAACCGGCCCTGACGAGGAGGGGTGGGTAGAAACCAGTATTACAGTCTGTCCCGAGACGTACGTCGTTTGTAACGCGTACGGGGAGACTGATTTCCCACCGGATGCAGCCGAAGACTTCGCTGGGGCTACGAGCAATAGGTACTCCCTGATCGAAACGGCTGACGACGAACAGTACATCGTGGAACGACAGTACGGCGGCGGCATCGGCTTTTTCGGGCTGTTCATCTGGCCCCCCATCTTCGTGACGTTCCTCTTCTACGGCATCGCCCTCGCGAACATGGCGATTCGCTATCGCAGGAAACACCCCGTCACCGTCCAGGCTACGACCGCAATCGGACTGCTCGTCCTCCTCGCCCCTCATCTGCTCTTACTGGTCGGGCGCAGTCCAGACGGGCTCTTTTTCTTCGCGGTCCCGACTCTCCTGATCGGACTGGCCGGCGCTGTGGTGGGTATCACGACCAACCGTCCCGTTGCCTGACTCGTATCGAGAAAACGGTTCGTAACTCGAGGCGCTCCGACTGTTCACCGGTTGGCTGCAGTGGGTGCCCGTGGCAGATAGAGGGTTATCTCGTTCCCGCGATTTGCGTCCTCAGATCGCGAAAAGTCGACCCAGCCGTTCGAGAGGTCGACGACCCAGTAGACGAGCCACAGTCCCAGTCCCGAAGTGTGATAGACGTCGGTCATCTCCCACTCGCCAGTGAGGACACGGAACTCGAGTTCAGGAATCGGTGGGCAGTCGTCTTGGACAGTGATCGCGACGGTGTCGTCCCCGGTTGGCTCAATGGCTACTGTCACCTCGGGGTCGTCGCTCGGGGCATGTTCGACCGCGTTCTCGAGGAGTTCACGGATCGCTGCCTTGAGTTCGGTGATGGTTATCGCAAGCGCGGACTCTGGCAACTCGGTCTCGATCGATGCCGTGTACGACGCCCGCGTCTGCTCGATTGCATCGCTGACGATAGACACGGTATCCGCGGCTGACCGGACGGGTGCATGTGCCAGTAAATCGATGATCTGGCGTTGCTTGCTTGCGCTCTCGAGCAGTTGCTCACCATGTTCGCAGATGACGTCTGTGTATTGTGAGACAGTTTCCGGCTCGAGTGTTGGAACGGATGCATCAGCGTCGTCCGTCGTTGCACGCGTGAGTTGTTCAGCCATTCCAAGAATCACGCACATATCGTTGCGGAGGTTGTGGCGCAAGAGCGTATCCATCACGACGAGTTGGCGTTTGCGCCGGCGTCGGTCGGTAATGTCGCGGGTGAAACCAACGATTCGCGTGACTTCCCCATCCGAGAGAATCGGCTCGGCACGGACCCAGACCCAGCGGTCGTAATCATGATCGGGGTTCACGCGGTACTCAACGCCCGCCGGCTTCCCCGTCGAGAGCCGTCGCATCGTCTCTCTGACGGCCGCACGATCGTCCGGGTGAATCGCGTCTATAAACGACGACGGATCCGCCTCAAGTGCAGCAATTGACTGGCCGTAAATCTCCTCGTAGGCAGGATTGACAAAGAGGAGCTCCTCCCAATCGCCAGTAAACAGCCACAGCACATCGCCAGTCGTCTGTGTAATCGCCTCGAGGCGCTCGCGGGCTTGCTGGCGATCCTGTTCGGCAACAACCTGCGCAGAGATATCCCGCGAACTTACCACGTAGTGCCCACCGGACGCGTCAGTCTCGAGATCAGAATCGAACTGCGGAGTCATATCGACGCTCGAGACACGACTCTCGAGCCACGTCCACTCGCCGGTCGCGGTTCGGTGGCGATACCGAATTGGATTTGGCTGCTCCGGCTCCGTCTCGACGATGCGCTCGAATCGCTGCCTGGCCGTCACAACGTCGTCATCGTGGATGTACTCGAAGACGTTCTCGCCGATGAGCGCCGTTGGCTCGATGCCAAGTATATCTGTACTCGCCTCGTTGACGTAAACGTATCTCCCAGTCTCGTCGATTACCGCGATCTTGTCCTGGGCGTACTCGAGTAAGGTTTGTGCCCACTCGTCATCGGCCATCGGTTGAACACATCATTCTTCGTGTATAATGGTTATAAATATGCTGCCGTCAGTGCTCGCTGTGGGTTCAGTATAGTCACGACTGATGAGAGAACCCCATCGATAAAAGAACCGCTAGTTTGGTGTCATCGCCCTCTCACAGCCACCCGGGCTGGGAACTGGCGAGTCGGGTATGTTACTCTGTCGCGACGTCTTCTTCGTCGACGTCGACGGCAGTCGCTTCCTCTTCGGCGACTTCCTCGGGGTGTGCCTCGAGGGTCGTCTTCTGAATCTCGACGCGGCGAAGCGGGTAGATCGTCTTGGCTTCGCCGTAGATGCCCGAGGAGAGGCGGCCTTCGACGACGCTGTCGATCAGCTCTTCGAAGGTGCGGTCGGCTGCAGCCTCTTCGATCATCTCGACCATCTGGTTGCGGATGGCTTTCTCCTGGCTCGCGTCTGCCTTTTTCGTCGTGAAGGCGACGGGCTGGATCTGGACGCGGTAGTCATCCGTTGTGAGGACGGTAACGTAGGCCTCGATCTTCGAGGCACCGCGTCGGACCAGCGAACGCAGGTAGTCACGGGTCAGGGAGTGTTCCTTGAACTCCGTGTACGCCGAGTCGCTGCCGACGTCGTTGATCTTGAAAGTCAGCTTGGTATTGTTCTCGCTGGCGTTGTTGTTGAGTTCGCCAAGCGTGGTCTCGATGGTTCGACCGTAGACTTTCTCCGGTTCGTCAGCGGGGGTCTCGCCAAGCTCCTGCCGGTCGAACTGCTCCGGTGCGAGCACGGTGTACCACCGCTTCTCCTGTTTTGCGCGTGAAACTGAACGTTCACTCATTGGTTGTAGTGTTAGTGTTGTAATCTGCATCGGACGCTCGCCCGCGTCCGTCGGTTGAATCAACTGTCCCACTTACTCCTCGGTCGAGTACCTCGAGGGCAACCTCGAGGTTGACCACGTAGTCGTCGGCCGTCGCCTGGAGTCCGCTGGTCGAGTCGCGTTGGATGGTTGTGGCGAGCGTATCGCCGTCGACAACCGTCTCCATCTCGTCCGTATTGTCCGGACGCAGCGCTCGTGCGAGTCGTTCCGGGGTGTCGTGTACCGTCCGAATCGTCGCGCTTGCTCGTCGACTCATTGGTACTCCCTCACTGTCTCGATGATCGTCGCCTCATCTACGCTGGAGTCGTACTGCAGGTAGCCACGCCGCCCATCGGCGCGTCCGTCGTACGCGACAGACACGCCAGTGGCATCCTCGAGATCGCGTGCAATGCCCTCGAGCGGGACCATTGCGTCGCCTCGAGCCGAAAGCGCGGCCTCCCCAGTCGCGAGACTGAGGACGAGTGGCTCCGGCGAGCGATAGGCTGTCGCCACCTCGGCGACTGCCTCGACAGGGCCGTCGTCGGTGTCGATGACGACTAATCCGTCGTATCGCCCGGTACTGGCCGTCTCGAGTGCCTCGTGGGTGGCGTTGCCGTACTCGCGCCAGGCGTCGAGCGCCGGCGCGCGGGCCTCGTGACCCATCGCAAGCGCCGCGCCAGTTCCCGGCTCCGTTCGGGCCGTTGCCTGGAGAACGTCGGCGTAGCCGCCAACGGTCTCGAAGGGACCCTCGGGTGTCGCGTACGGCTTCAGCACGCGTTGGACAGACTCGGCTGCGACGTCAGTCGCTTCCTCGGTGCTGACTGCATCGAGTGCTACGATCGAGCCGATTGCTCGGTGATCGTCCGCCTCGAGGCCGCCATCAGTGTCGACAGCCTCGAGAGTGGATTGTCCAATCGCCTCCGAAAGCGTCTCACGCGTCGCTTCGGCGTTGCCAGACCACGGGGCAGCCACTCGTGTCGAGTGTGCCAGCCCGTCAACGGGGTCTGCGGTCGGCACCGCAACACCCGGTCGGCGCTCGAGAAGTCCGCGTTCTCGAGCCGTCTCGACGAGCCACTCGCTTTCTCCGGCTCCTGGCTCAACGCCAGCAGCAACGAGACCTGCGAGTGCGAGGACCAGATCCGGCGTCTCGCCGAGTTCACGAACGTGATCGACAGCGGCCAGCGTGGCCGCCCGATTGTCGGCATCGAGACGCACCGCTTCGGAAGCGTCGGTCGAGCCGATGGCAATCGTCAGATCACCGTCGGCACCGGATGCTGCCTGGACTCGCTCCGTGCGTGTCGCGATCGTGCGGCCGACTGTCACCTGAAACGGCGTTCCGCGCACAGCCAGCGCTCGAGCAATGAGCCCGCTCGCTGCGAGCCCGTCACCGTCCGCTCGCGTGACGAGGCGAACGAAGCTCGCGCTCTCGAGTGCGCTGGCGGTCGTCGAATCGGACGCGGAACGGCCGTCGGTGGACATCGGTCAGTTAGTTCTCTTCGAGGAGTTCGACTGCGACGTCGTAGGAGTACTGGAAGTCAGCCTCGAGTTCGTCGCCACGGTAGTAGGCAACGAGTCGGCGAACCTTCGACTCCGTGTTCTGCAGCGAGCGCTTGTTCTGGTAGTCCTGTGGGTTCTGCTGGACGTGCTCGCGTAGACGCACGGCGCGCTCCATCAGACTCCGCAGGTCCTCAGGAATCTCCGACTGTGCGTCGTTTTCCTCGAGGATCTCGGTGATTTTCTTGCCGGTCGCCAACTTGACGTCCGGGACGGGCGTGCCCGTGACACCTTCGTCACGCAGCTTGATCCCAATCTGGCTGGGTTCGTAGCCCTGCTCTGCCAGTTCGACGACGCGGTCTTCGATCTCGTCGGCGTCGACGTCGCTCCACTCCGGTGGTTCGTCTGCCGTGGGCTTGTCCGAACCGGACGAGCCGCGACGGCGGGTATGCATTCGTGCCATTGGTTGAGGATAGGAATCGCACTGACCGCTGAGTCATACAACAGCCCGCTCTCAACTCGAGGCCGGGCTGCCGGTGCACTTCCGCAATCCCAAGCCACCCAGAATAGCGGGTGACGAAGTCAGATTTGCGGCCGTGCGCTTCCCACCAGCGCTTTCTCCCTGACAGACTAAAGCGTTTCTAGTCACTCGAATCGCTGTCAGGCCGTGTGAGTCACTGACACCGCCGCCTCGAGAGTTTCGAGGGGTTTATCTATCCGCCCGAAAAAGAGAGCAATGCGAACGAGGGCTCGTAGATCAGTGGTAGATCACTCCCTTGGCATGGGAGAGGCCCCGGGTTCAAATCCCGGCGAGTCCACTATTTTGCGGCGCGAACAAACTCATGAGCGCCGCAGATAGTCGTCGAAGACTGGATTTGAAGCCCTACCAGTCGCGCGCAGCGAAAGCGAGCACGTCTGGTTTCGGGTTCAAATCCCGGCGAGTCCACTTCTTTCGGTTCGTTTCACTCACCTCGTTCAGTGCACTCGCCGAACATCGCAAACGCGTCGCGTTTGCTCAATCCCGGCGAGTCCCGGTGGTGCGACCAAACTCGTGAGGCCGCAAATCGTCGTTGAAGATCGAGAGTAACGCACTTCCAGTCGCACACGGGAAACTCGAGTCTGTCTCCCGGCTCCGTTTGTCTGACAACCGATATCGAGAGTCTCACGTGCGACGAACCGACAGTTGCACGCTCGTGCCAGTCAGATGGACCGCCACCGGAGACAGTTGGTGTCCCCAGACTGCTTTGCCTCGAGTGTCGCCATACCTGACCGCCGACGACCGCTCGAGCGTCGGACCCACAGCTATCGGCCCCAGCGAACGACCGCAGTGGAGTGGTTGACCGCCCGTCACTCGAGTGCGGAGACCGCTCTCGAGGGGACAATCGGGCGCGTGGACACCCCTAGCCGTGGACGTCAGTTGTCCCTGGGTCGGAATCTGTGTCTGCTGATGGCTCCTGTGCTGTCTGTCTCGAGGTACCGGGGATTGCTGCGTCATCTGGGAGGACCACGCGGCGTTCGGTGTACTCGAGGCCGTTCGTTCGCTGCGTCGTCCGTCGGACAGCGAGTCGGTTCCGCGAGAGATCGAGGATCGCGTCGATGGTGCGGGAGACGAGTTTCTTCGCGTAGCTCTCGCTGATGCCGGATTCCTGTCTGCGGATCCAGTGTTTGAGATCGCTCGCGGTGACGTACTCGGCGGTGTTCTTACAGCCGTGTTTCCAGGGATTGTCACCGACGCTCGGATCGGTGCGGGCTTGCCAGAGTTTGGCGGCCAATCGCGTCGGAAGGGAGTTTGCTGCCGACCGGCGCATATCGTCGTCCATCTGCGCAAGCTGTTGGATCGGCAGGAGGTCGCCGTAGGCGAGGGAGATGTCACCGCCGCGCTCGAGCGGGTCGGTACTCTCGGGAAGCCGGTAATAGGCGTTTCCGTCGTCCTTCTCGATGCGCTCGAGGCAGCCGTCCGCGACGGAAATCGCGTGTTCATCGACTGAGTCTACACGGAGATGTGCCCCTTTCTCGAGTTCGCGTGACTGGAGTTCGGCGATGCGTTCCTTGTTAGCGGTGGCTTTCTTACATGCCGCATCGGCGAGGCTCTCGAGACGGTCGGTGGTGGTTTCCAGACGCGACGTTTTGGTCTCGAGATCCGCGACGCGTTGGTGGAGGTCATCGACAGTGTCGGTGAGTCGGTCGCGGTCAGCCTCGAGCCGGTCGCGGTCGTCCTCGAGTCGGTCCGTTTTGCGCTCGAGTCGCTGGATGCGCTCGTCTTTGTGCTCGAGTTTGGTTTCGAGTTGCTCGAGGCGTTCGTGAAGCTGCTCGAGGTCGCTGTCACTACGGTCCGGCATAGGTCCCTCCGGTTCGCCCGGGCTGGTTGTCCAGGTGGACAGCGAGGTTCGAAATGGGTTGCCTGCTGGTTTCTCGCCACCCACCATCGTGACGTTCGTTGGTGATCCGGCGCGCGTCGTCACCGTCGGCTGCGTTCGCGTTCGTCGCCGGAAGGTACGTCACGCGCTGACGACGGCCATCCATCGTCGTATACGTGATTATGAGTTCGAACGCGCGGGCGGCACGTGTGTCCCGGCCGCCGTCAGTCGCCAGCCGCGGATCGGCAGCGACGCGCTCGAGGGTGGCGACACAGGGTCGGCAGTAGTAGCCAGCGGGCGTGACGACTGCCTTCCAGTTTGGACAGCCCGGCGTGTCGCAGGAATAGAGTCGGTGGGTTCGGGTGGGACGTGCTCGAGCGCTCGCATTCGAGCGACAGGCGGGCTGGGTGCGGTGGGCGTCGTCACGGGTTGCGCCGCACGCGCAGCGAGCGTCAGAGCTTTTGGATGGCGATGCCTCGTGGCGTGTGTGGGGTGTACTCCCCACGGGAGCTTCGAAGTTCATTCTTGATCACCGGAGCTACCTTCTGGGCGGCGTGCCAGCGCCGCCCGGTCTCACAGACCGACGCGAGTTATCTTCACTCGAGTTGATAGCTCCTTAGTACCATAATCACCCAAGTATTGCATAAATGCAACGGTTAGGTACAACTAACTGATTTAGTCTTGGACAACAGATTCCGTGGCATTACGAACGTCTATGCTGAGATAGGATACAATGCGACTGTCTGGGACGTGGATGACGATCTGGGATGATCGAATTCTCGAGATCATTCGAGCTGAAGATGCAGGTCGGGTTGGCGATCTCGCTGAACGAGATGCGATTCGTATTTCTCAGTCCTCGGTTTCCCGTCGCTGCAAGAAATTAGCTGAAAACAGCCTGCTTCGCCCTCTTGGGAACGGGGTTTACACGATTAGCGACAAAGGAGAAGCGTATCTTGACGGAGAGTACGATGCTGAGAACGACGTCTACTTGAAAAGGAGTAGTTCATGAGACAGTCCAATTGAGACTGAAATCTATGAGTCGTAAATCATTGAATATTGTCTATCTTTGTCTTTTTATATTTTCCTTTCATAATCTTGTCGCCGGTTGGGGTTAATCTGTAGGCAAAGTATCGATCACGGGTGACAAGTCCATGCTGACAGAGAATTTCACATCGGTTTCCGATTCGCTTGTTAGTTGTTGATAAACCAATCTCATTCGGTAATTTAGCTTCCTCACTCTCAGAGAGAGATTTTAAAATTCGATAATCAATTGGTTCCATCCAACCTACGTGATGATGTATGGATTTTGGGTTGATAGCGATTATATAAATAATAGTATTTATGATGAATCTAATCGAAGTATTAATAAAAACCAGTATATTCACTAGGGCTTCTGCTATGATCCCTACTGAATAGACAACAAGAAGTGCTGCCATCATTAGAATTGGGAGCAAAAGAGCAGGTACAGACTCTCTAGATGGGTTCCCATAGACTTGAATTAGCGCATCAAGAAAGCCAGCTACTAAAGCCATAGAAGTTCCTACTAAAAGGATAACTGACAATTTCCAAATTCTTATCAATAATTTATCATTAAAAGAAATAATATCTGGCGAATCTCTAGAATTCCCTCTTGGTTTAGAAATTAGAACACCAAATGATACACAAAGTAATATCGAAAACCAGCCAACGAGTCCCCATCCTATGAATTGACTATTCGTTATTTCTGTGAAAATAGAATTGTCTACATCTACACCAATAAGCAAAACAAGTAACGAGACAAAACCAGACACAAGTATAAGTGATAGTCGATAAACACGCATCAACTGTTCCTGATAATACTCATGGGTACTGTTCTTTTCGCTCACAGACATAATCACAAATAGAGATATATTAAATACTCTGGTAATTGACTGGTATGCTCTGAAAAATGAATTGTATATTAGATAAATATATGTTGTGTTGGGGTGGGGTTTATAGAGAACGATTTCTTACTCATTGGTTGTTGAGTTACCTATATACTTATCTCCCTGAGTAACTCGAATAGTTGATTTGCACCCATATGTTGAGAAACCAACTAGAAAATCCAAAATTTGCTCTTTGACAGGTAATCTCACAGGAATAGGCAGGAAATCTGTGTTGACACATTCACTACCTAAAAGCCAGGAACGTAAAGCCGGTCTCGAGGATATCCTTGAACACTTGTTAGGAACACAACCTACTGAATAACGACAATCACAATCAAATACCGAAGAATTTCCAACTCACTCGAGACACTCCTGAAAGCAACGCACTGTCCTACTGTCGTAGTTTGCACTCGGCTACTGTGTTCTGCGCGACAGGCCTTCCGTAGATTTGGAAGATAATTCTACCACTGAAGTGTTGGTATAGAAAATTAAATTACAGACACAAAAGTCAAATGAACAACCAAAAATACTCGTTCTTCTCAAACAGATTTATTCCTCATAGGTGATATGCTGTGCATCATGACTCGAATGACCGCTGAACGGTTTTTCGGCGGGAACGACCATCGGATTGAAACTCTTCACTCGACGCTTCGATTTGTCTCGAGGCAAACCCCTACAGAACACGAGCTAACCAACTGGCTACTCGAGAATACGTCCGCTGGCTCGGAATCAACAATCTCGAAAAACATCTCCTTTCTCGAGTCGGTTGATCTGCTTGAGCACACGCCTGAGGGCTACGAGTCGACGAACAAGGGCGAGGCCTTCTGGAAACACGACGAACCGCTCGTGATGTATGAAGGGCTCGCAACGGTTGTCGACGGATTTCGGGAAATCGCTCGAGCGATTCCGAACGGCCATCGAACGGTCACGGAGATTCAAGAGCAGCTCCAAGAGGCCTATCCCGATCACGTGCTCCCAAAAGATGTCGTCACGCGCCATCTCGGATGGCTCGAGTCACTCGATCTGGTCACCAAACAAGACGAGAGCTATTTCATCCCAATCGAAAACGGCGAGTTCGAGGTCGGCAAGACCTACAGCCGGTGGTTCATTCACGACGTGCTCAAAGGCGGGCGATACAAGGGAATTGCGACGCCAAGCGACCACCCGCTCATTTTCATCTTCACGGGCGACGCCGGAAGCACCTACGGCTATCAGGACGAGTTTCTCGAGGACGACACCTTCCTCTACACTGGTGAGGGAACGGAAGGCGAGATGACGATGGACGGCGGGAACGAAGCAATTCGAACTCACAAAGCGAACGACGAGAACCTCCATCTCTTCGAGAATACCGACCAGCCCTGGATCAGTACCTATCTCGGCGAGTACGAGTACGTCGGCCACCGCAGAACGGAGTTACCCGACGAGAACGGCGACCTGCGAGACGCGTTTCGGTTCGAACTGGCTCCCATCGGCGGCACGGACGTCGAACTCGAGACCACACCGACTGCACTCTCGGACCACGAACTCTTCGAGAAGGCCAAGCAGAGTTCGCCAGGAGGGACACAACCAGACGAACCCGACGAGACACCGGCCAACTCGAGCACCAGCCGAACCTACCCCCGATCCGATATCGTCCGTGAATTCGCACTGCGAGTCGCGGACGGCGTCTGCCAGGGCTGTGAGGAGGCGGCCCCGTTCCAAAACTCGAGTGGCGAGCCCTTTCTCGAGGTGCACCACCTCACGCGCCGGAGTGACGGCGGCCCGGACGACCCAGAGAACGTGATCGCGCTGTGTCCGAACTGTCATCGACGGGTGCACGAAGGCCGTGACGGCGACGAATTCAACCGCCGACTGAAAGACAAAGCCACAGTCCGAAACGAGACGTTTCGATAAGTGTCGTTCTCGAGTCACACCGTCGTCCCAGAGTCGGACGACCCTCGAGAATCACTGTTGGAAAGCCAATTCCCACAACTGTTCTCGAGGGCAGACGTCGCGGACAGAAAGCACCCTCACTCGAGGCGCAGATTCGTCATGTCCAGCCGGTCCTCGAGCACGCCGGTCTGGAAGTCAGAATCAGCGACGAGCAGGCGATCCCCGGTCGAGCGTGCCGTTGCTGCGATCATGAGATCACGGGCTGCCATCCGTTCACCGTCGGCAAGCAGTTCGTCTTGGAGTCGCGCGGCCTCGAGTGCAAGTTGTTCATTGAACTCGAGCGCGCGGACGCCGCCGAAACGCTGTCGCTCCGCTTGGACGTTCGTTTCACCACGCCCAAGTGTCCCTGCGAGGACCTCGTAGACGCAAATCGAAGAGGTAAGATACGGTGTGCCTCGAGATTCGACAGCAGCGACGGTCTCATCAACACCCTCGAGCATGTCGATAATAACTGACGAATCGAGAAACGTCATCGCTCGAAACTATCTCGTGATCGACTGATAGCGTCACGAGCTCGGTCAGCGGTGTCGGAATCCCACGACCCGATTGCAATCGGTTCTTCGTCGTCCGCTAATCGCTCGAGCAACTCGTCGAAACTCTCGTCGTCCTGCTTGAGACGATTGAGTTTGGCTTTCGTCTCTTCGGAGACACGAATTGACGTGCTCATATGTATGCAGAGTGTATGCAGAATCTAAGTCTTTTCGACGAACTCCACCTTTGGTATTTAAACAGACGCGACGGTCTAATACCGCTACTCGTCAGCCAGTTTGTCGTAGATATCACGGTGGCGATCCATGTCTCGTTTGACGATGAACCGGACCATGTGCTCGCGAATCTCATCGGCTGTCATATCCTCAGGTCTGGTTGAATGGCTTGTCACGGGTTACGCCTCTCTTTTCGAATAGTCGTTCGGATCGATCACAGATACGTCTCACGTTCCCATGTCTGGGCCACCTGAACAGGCTGCTCTTTCACGTTCCCGTTCTTATCGACCAATCCAAGCGCCATTCTCGAGTGGCACTCAAACGCCCTCGAGAACCTCCGTCGATGCGAACTGTTTTGCTATCGCGATGACGAGGACACAGCGGGATGGATACGGGACTCCCGAAGTCAGCAATCAGTCGTCCGCTCCAGCAATTGGACGGCCACGAGTTCGAGCACTTCGTCGCGGACCTCTGGTCTCGTCGCGGGTGGGACACCGAGGTGACGTCCCAGTCGAGTGACAAGGGCATCGATGTCGTCGCCAGGAAAACGTTCCCGTATCCGAAGAAGCTCCTCATCCAGGCGAAGCGATACGCCGAGACGAACGCCGTTTCCGGGCCTGAACTACAGACGTACGCCTCGCTGAAACAACGCGAGAACGTCGACGAAGTCGTCGTCGTCACGACGAGCGGGTTTACGAACCAGGCCGAAACCATCGCCGACGATTTCAACATCAAACTGGTCGACGGCGAGACCCTCGAGCGACTGGTCAGAGAGATGGGTGCCGAGGATCTGGTCGCAGCCTACGCAGACGGGATCGACATCTCGAGTCACTCATATACCGAATCCATTAGCGCGTTCGACTCGAGCGAGCCGACGACCGTCGTTGCCGAGTGCGACCTTTTCAGAGCGACGCTCGTCGGCTACGAGTGGGTAACGTCGTCGGACCCCGACGTGATCGAGCCGACCGAATTCGACGGGCCGTGCTTCGCGTTCGAACTCACGAATCTCGTCGAGTACGATCTCGTCCTCCATCCGTGGGAGGATTTCACCGTCTACGACGACACCGGGCAGTCGTACACTCAGTCACTCGGCTTCTCGAGGAACAGCTACTTTCCGGGCGACTGGCAGGTCGCACAACCGCGAATTCCCGCTTCGGGGACGGCACAGTTCGCCTTCTACGTCGACGGCGTCGACAGCGCCGTCTCCAGAGTCCGATTCCGGAACACCACGCATCTCCTTCTCGAGGAGTACGACCGGGAGGCAGACGGGCTCTCGAGGGCGGATTTACTCCGGAAGGTAGAGTGGATGCTGTACCTCTCCGAAGCGCAAAAAGACGCGCTGCCGGGGCTTCCGCCGGAGTTGGCAGCTGCGGTCAAGTGAGACGGACTGTTGTCCCTTGGTAGCGCTGATCACCGACCCTGTTCGGTGTTTGTAGGAAGTGACTATACTCGGCGAGATTGCACACTCGCGTTCTGCGCCTTTGAGGGCAAATCAGTGCTGAAACACCCTTCAGTCACACCTGTCCACGGTCGGTTGACCGAGTGGCGCTGTGACTCCACAGCGTCGTTCCAAGATGGCGATGCCCACGCCGAACTGGCGTCGATGTTCTCGTCATACTGACTGTCAGTGGGTACTATATGGTCCGAGCCAGTGTTGGTGCAAACAATATGGACTCGAGTGCGCCTCGAGACGACGACCAAATACAGTCTGGCGACGGCGTAGAACTCCCTGGCACCGAGTTCGCGATTCCGGACGACGTCACGCCAGTTTCGGAACGTACGCCACAGGCCGACCCTCCGCACGTCCTCGAAATCGGCGACGGTAAGCGAGTCGAATCCGCAACCGCGTGGCGCGAACAGCGCCGACCACGACTGAAAGCGCTTCTCCGACAGTATGTCTACGGCTACGCGCCGCCGGCTCCAAGGCGGCGCTTCGACGTCGACGAAGTACACGAGTCCGTGTTCGCCGGAGCCGCGACGCTGAAACGGATCGCGATCCGATTTCCGGACCTTCCCGAGGAGGCACCCGCAATTCGCCTCGCACTGTTCGTTCCCACGACGACCGAGACGCCGAGTCCTGTCATGTTCGGGCTCAATATGGCCGGGAATCACACGGTCGCAGATATCCCCGCTCTTTCGGTCCCGGCTTGGGCCCGAGAGCGCGAAACTGCGGCCGAACATCTCCTCGAGCGAGGGGAGCGGGCGGACTACTGGCAGGTCCGGGAGACAATTGATCGCGGGTACGCGTTCGCGACGGCGTGCACCTGGGACATTCATCCGGATACCCCTGAGATGGGACTCACGAAGTACTGCTGGCAGCACCACGGGGATGTCCCAGGGGCGCTCCGGGGTGGGGCACTCGCGGCGTGGGCGTGGGGAATCAGCCGCTGCGTCGAGTACCTCCTCGAGGACCCCGACATCCGAGACGACGCCATCGCCGCGTTTGGCCACTCTCGAGCGGGCAAAGCGACTCTGCTGGCGGGTGCACTCGATGAGCGGATCGCCCTGGTGGTCCCGCACCAATCCGGGACGGCGGGCGTTGCACTGAGTCGCCACGAAGCGACGGCCTCGAGCGGAGAGACGGTCGAACAGATCGTGACTGCGTTCCCTCACTGGTTCAACGGGTACTATCCGATGTTCGCCACGGACGTGGGTCGGTTCCCGATCGATCAGCACCACCTCGTCGCCCTCGTTGCTCCTCGAGCGATTCTGGCCACGGAAAGTACGCCCGAGGCAGATGCCTGGACGAATCCAGACGCCGCACGGCTGTCGATTCAACTCGCGAGCGACGCGTGGGAACTGCTCGAGGACCGATCACTGAGCGATGGCGAACTCTCTCAAGAGGGTGGCTCGATCCCGGACGACGCCCCGCCAATTTTGCACTACCGGCGTGACGTCGAGCACACAATGACGCCGGACTACTGGGAGGCGGTGTACGACTTCGCGGACCAACATCTCGAGCACGGATCGCGGTAAATCGACGTCCTCGAGGACAGGCTACCGGTCACGAACCTGCGGGACGATTGACCGACACTATGAATTCGATTTTGGGGGAGAGAGGCCGGCTCGAGAGGACAGAATCCGTGATGAGCAAACAAGTTGTAGAAATTACAATATTTTCTTACAGTGTCTCGAATCTCTGTCGTATGGTTTCGTTCGTCTTCCAGTTAGTCGCGCTCGTAATCGTAGTCTTCGGGCTTGCACAGGCCGCGTTCCCTCGGCAGATGAGTCAGTGGGAAGCGCGTGGCCCTGCTGGCGAGACGCAGATTCAGCCCGGGCCGATGCGCCTCGTCATGATGCGTGTAATGGGACTCGTCGTCGCTGTCGTTGCGCTGCTCGTGGTATTTGGTAGCCCCTCGCTTCTGTTCTGACTGGCAACGGCGGTGGTACGTGCTCGTCTCGGTTGTGCTGTCGTCTTCGCTCGCCGACTCGGACGACGCGCATTCACATTGCGAGACGATTATTCGCCGGTGTTGTCGTTCTCGCCATCATCGTCATCGGTATCTTCGTCCGTCGGATCATCTTCTGGGCCGTCACCCTCTGGCTGGGCAGGCTCTTCTTCGGGTTCGGTCCCAGTTTCGTCGGGGTCGCCAGCATCTTCTTCACCGGGTCCCTCGTCAGCGCAACCGGCAAGCGCAGCTGTGAGACCGACTGCGAGGACGCCGCCATCCCGCAGCGTTCGTCGTCGAGTCTGTCCTCGAGCGCGACGAGCAGTTCAGTCTGTCATCAGTGTCTCGTATCCATGGACCGTATAACACGCCCGTGCTTGCAAATAAAGGAGTGACACGACCAGTGACCAGTCACTGCGTCGCCCAGTACCATTATCATGTAGTATGTTAACTACGTACATATGGTTGGTCGACTTGTTGCACTGTTCGTCTTCGTCCTGCTTGTGGCCTTTCTCATCGCAGGCCCGACGTTCGCCGAAACAACGGCTGCAGGTGTCTGTGAGTTCGTTCTGACGCTCGAGTGTTGAGACGCCGATAGCATCCGGACTGGGTTTCGGCTCTCGAGCGGTCGACAAGTTGTGGTGGCCGACAGCGGACGTGTTGGCCTGCTATAACAGCAACGACACGATCGCGAGGACGACGAAAATCAACACGAGCCACTTCGCAATTGCCATTGTGAACCCGGCGACGCCTGTCGCGCCCAGTGCTCCTGCGATGATTGCGATCACGAAGAACAGTATTGCAAGTTCTAACATATGCGTAGTATTGGGCGGACAGTGGATAGGGATTTGGCCTGAATACGCCGCCGAGAGCCACCGTGTTCCGAGGTTTCGAGAGACCCGAAACTGTATTCTCCTCGAGACAATCCGGATGAGAAATAGTTCTCCCGAGATAGGTCTGCGACCAGTGGAGAACCACTGCTCCGAAGTCACGAAGTGCCCAGAAAACCTCCCTTCTCCACTCACCCGCTCATATCGCAGTCGGTCTCGAGTCGCTACTCGTTGAGATGCGATCGGTAGCCTTTGGGTTCGAAGCCGCGACGACAGATGACTCGTTTTCTGCCGACCGTAATAGCGCTGATCTGGTCGTCGTCTTCCATCTGGTCGATAACGGTTGTGAGTCTCTCATCCGTCCAGCCAGTCTCTTCGCGGACAGTTGTTTCGTCTACGCGGCCACCGCGTTTGACGAGCAGTCGAAGGATTTTGTCGTCGTCCTGAAGGTCGCGTTCGTCGACGCCGTACTCGATTTCTTCGGCATAACTCAGCGTCTGGTCGTCGCTTGATTCATCGCTCAGTTCGTCGTCCGTCGTCGTGGACTCAGCTGTCGCCTCTCCGGTCGAATCGGTTGACCAGAGTGAGGCGAGGCGAGCCCGAAGTGCACTCAGTACCATGGTTGGGTTGCTAGCGAGTAGATCAATCCCTGTCCGTCGTTACGATACTCTTCTGTCTCATCGGTTATATGTGTGCTGCTGGCGAGTCGGTAGCAAGGACCGTCACCAAATCGTGACTGGCGCCATCCCAAAGGACACCCACCTTGCACGCCGCAAGTTTGGTGCAGTCGTCGTCGGTCAGAGGTCACAAATCGGACGCGACTACTTAGAGGCATTGGCGGGCACTGCGGACGATTTCGTCGACATCGTACTCGTCATCACCCTTCTCGAAGATGACAGTATCGTCAACCCGAACGACAAATACCCCATTGTCTCCCGGGACCAGCGCGACCGCCTCGAGGTCGGCTTCGAAGGCCGTCAACAGCGCATGTTGGACGTCCTCTGCTCGTGACAAGAACCCACACGGGGCGCAGTATTCAATCTCGACCGTTGCCATACGTGAGTGTTCAGCGTCGAGATACAAAGCACTCCGGGTTGGTTGCAACGCGAGCGGACACTGCGGGGATGGTCACAGATCGACTATACGTCGGTCTGGGAGATGGATGCGTCGGAATATCGCTCGATGAGTTGCTCGAGTGAGTCGTGCGTGTTCGTTGTGTGGGGGGCGGTCAGTGGGGTGATGCTGATTCGGCCTTCGGCGATGGCTCGCCGGTCGGTGCCGTCGGGGTCTGGAATCGTATCGGGATCCATCGACTCCCAGACGCGGTCGTGAAGGTGAATCTGTCCGCCGTTGCGTTCGGCATCCATCTCGTAACGCTGTGAGGGGCGAGTGAGTTCGACTGGTGCTGGCTCGCCATCTGCAACGGGGACGTTGACGTTGAGATACGCTGCATGATCGAAGACACCGGAGTCGAGACCATGGTTGGCAAGGTACGCGGTGATGCGGGTTGCTTCGGCGTACTCCGCAGCAGTGAGGTCGACGGCCTCGAGCGAGTCGCCGTCGATGGGGACGTACATTGAGGTTGCAATCGCGGGCACGTCGAAGAAGGCGGCTTCGACGGCGGCGCTGATGGTTCCCGAGCGCCCGAGGACATACTCGCCCAGATTTGCGCCCTTGTTACAGCCGGCGACGACGAGATCAGGATCCGGGCCGAGTTCGGCCAGTCCGGCGACGACACAGTCAGCGGGCGTGCCGTGGACGGCGTAGCCAAGGTCGTGCTCGGAGACATCGACTTCGTGCGAGATCGAGCGCCCGCAGGCGCTTTGATCGGTCGCTGGGGCGACGACGGTGACGTTCGCATCGACCGAGAGCGCGTCATGAAGCGCGCGAATCCCGGTGCTATCGATGCCGTCGTCGTTCGTCAGGAGAATCTCGAGTGGCTCGCTCATAGCGGGTGGGTTGGAGGCCGGCGCGAAAAGCCCACCGTTTCGTGCTGTCTCACGAACACCAGTCACCCGACGCTCACATCACGTGGTCGACAATGGTCTCTTCGTCGACGATCAGATTGTACGCCTGTTCGTCGTCGTTCCACAGCACCAGTATCTGCTCGAACGAGAGGATGGCACCGTATTCGGCCTCGAGCAGCGGGCGGTTGAGCGAGGTTTCGTTCGTGAGGACGGCGTAGTGGCCGATTGATTCGCTGCCGTCGCTGATTTTGAAGACGGGATTCGACCGTGACTGGCCATACTCGTCGTCGTTGGCGCTAAGGGAGTGACTGAGTTTGGCTGCGGCGAGGTCGATTCGGTTCGTGACGTGGCGGTCCATCTCGGCCATTTTCGCCCAGTCACTGGTCTCGAGTGCAACGTCGATTCGTCGGGTGCCATCCAGGCGCAGGAGCGACGCAGAGTACTGGACGTCGACGTTGATGAACTCGCCGGGGGCGTGTTCGTCGTCGTGCTCGGGCGTCGCGTCGTCGAGGTTGCGCTGGAACGGCGGCACCTCGAGGTCGGGGCGGACGTCGAACGACCAGCCCCGGTCCGAGGGGCGTTCACCCGGCCAAAGGCGCACGGCGGGGCTGTAGACCGTGACGGTCCCCTGCCGGCGCTGTCGTCGGGTAGCGGCCGCGGTTTCGTTTGCGTCGCCGTCGTCGCCTCCATCGCCGTCTGTGCCGTTGTGCCCGTCATCAAACACCGACTGTGCGAGCACGCGCTCGTCCTCGAGCGTGCGCTCGAGATCACGCAGTTGGACGCTCGTGTTCTTGTCGGCTGGCGCAATTGCGAGCAGCGTTCCATCAGGAGCGAGCAACTCGAGGGTCTCACGGAGAACGGCTTCAGGGTCTGAAAGCTCGCTCAGGACGTTACAGGCCAGAATCAGATCGAAGCCGTCGTCGGCTGCGGTCGGATCGAACGTCGCGGCTGCGTCCGCCGTTTCGTCTCGCGTGACGGTTGCCGGATCGAACGCCTCGATAGTCGTCTCATGCACCGTTGTATGGACGTTCCGACCCGTTTCAGAGAGAAGTGCCTCGAGCACGTCGGCGGCGGCGCTCGGTTCGATCGCGTGATAGTCGAGTAAGGCATCTTCGGGGACGTAATCTGCGAGTCCGAGGGCAGGACCGCCGACGCCAGCCCCAATGTCGAGGACGCGCATCGTCTGGTCGAGCAGGCCACGATCGGCGAGGTCCTCGAGTGCGTACTGGATCGCAGCGTAGTACGCCGGTAGGTGATAAATCGCATAGCCAGCGGCGACGTCATCGTCGTACTCGACAGGCCGGCGCTCGAGATAGCTTGCTTTGAAGCGCCGGATGGTCGACCGCAGGAGGTCGCCCGTTGCGTCTTCGTGCCAGTTGACGCCGTACTGGTCGACGAGGAACTCCTCGAGGGCGTCCGCATAGGCCGACGGGAACGCGGTGACTGGCCGCCGATTCGGCCGAATCGCCTCGTCGGGGACGGGTTCGAAGGTGCCATCCTCGCGCTCGACTAATCGGAGGTCGACCGCATCCTCTCGTAGGTGTTGTCGAACAACTGCGGGATGTGGATTCCCTTCGACGTACTCACAGATTTCGTCGGGATCAATTGGTCGGACATTGCGTAGATACTTCGCGTTCGATCGGATCGCCTCTCGCTGGTCGCTCATAATGAATCTCCGTCAGCTGTCTGCCACGTCTGTGTTGCCTCGCGATACAGCGCCTCGAGTTCCGCGCTGTCTGCGTCGGCGACTCGTGTGGCCGCGTCGGCTACCGCATCGGCTCCCGCGAACGTCTCCTGAATATCGGCGTAGACGCGTGGTGTCCCACCGGTCATCTGCGTGGCGAGCGTCGCGAGTTGGTCGTAGATCGGTGTCTCGAATCCTTCTGGAACTGGCTTGGCTGCAATCGCGAACGACAGTACTGCTGCGTGCGTTGCTGCCTGCACCGTCTCCATGGCTTCGTCGTGTTCCGTTGCCGTCGTCTCGAGCAGCGAGTTCCCACGATCATCGAGACTCTCGAGGAGTGCCTCGGTCACCGGCCCCGACTCATCGCGGACGACGGCGATCGAGCCCGGTGCGCGTTCGGGCGCAAACAATGGATGCAGGCTCACACGCTCACAGTCCGGTGCGTGTTCGGCCATCGCCTCGAGTGCAGGAGCCATCACGCCAGAGACGTCAATGATGGCCTCGCTGGCGCGGTCGGCGTGGGCGGCGATCGCATCGGTGACGTGGATCATCGGAACGGCCAGACAGACGAGGTCATAGCGATCCTCGATCGCAGTTGCCTCCCCATCGTCACTCGAGGCCAGTGAGACGGCCGTTGCGTCGGGAACCGTCTCGGCGGCTGCAGCGGCAGCGTCGGCGTCGACGTCGGCGAACGTCACCGGGGCGTCGAGGGCGCGCCCGATCCACGTCCCCATTGCCCCCGCGCCGACGATCAGTACGTCCATCGGCCTGTGATAGCCCCCGCCGTCGCAAAAGCCGTTCGATCGATCACGTTACCTGACGGTCGCTGCAGCCGCCAGTATCGATTCCTCGCCATCGTATGCTGGCTGCTACCGCCCACCAAGGACTAAACCGTCGGTTCCCGTAGCGTGTGTATGGGAGCGACCGACCGCCCACGGTTTGCATCCGATGCAAGCCAACAAATCTACGAGTACGTCGAACGCCACGGCACCGTCGACCGCGATAAACTCCTCGAGTTCGTCGCCCTGCCCGCCGAGACGTTTCGAACCCACCTCGAGGAGTTGCAAGCTGATGGTTATCTCGAAGAAGACGATGGTACGCTGCGAATCGCCGTCGAATTCGGGGCTGTCGAGGAGTGCGAAATCGACGAGTTTTCAGTTACGATTTGTCCGGCCCATCACGACGACTTCGACAGCCTCATCGAAACGATTCGAGACGTTACTGCCGCAGAGACGTACGTCGTCGCCGAATCCATCGCGGAGGAACTCCTCTACGAGAACGCGATCACGCGCCACAACGCCGTTCGCTCGCGCGTCTTCTTCGTCGCAACCGTCGAAGGCGAAGTCATCGGCTGGACCCACCTCGAGTTGCCCCAGGTCGACCGACTACACGGCACTGCCCAACAGACCGTTGGCGTTCGTCAGTCCTACCAGGGTCACGGCATCGGCGAGACACTCCTCGAGCGTGGCATCGAGTGGGCCGAAGCCAACGGATTCCGGAAGGTGTACAACAGCGTGCCAGTCACCAACGACCACGCGCTCGCGTTTCTGACGGATCGTGGCTGGGATACCGAAGCGATCCGTCGCGATCACTACGTCGTCGGTGACGAACTGGTCGACGAGGTGATGATGGCGCGCGAACTGTAATCCAACACAACGCGACACGGGGTCGTGTTGGGTCAGCACTCTTGGTCGGTCGGTTCGAAGCCACTGCTATGACACAGATCGCCATCGTCGGCGCTGGTGGTGCCGGTGCCGCCGCCGCGTACGCCCTCGAGCAGCGAGATAGAGACGTTTCGATCACCGTCCTCGAGAAATCTGGCGGCGTCTGCGGCCGAGCAGCGACACGACGGCGTGATGAACTCACCTACGACTACGGCGCGAACTACGTCAAAGACGCCGACGAACGCGTCACGGAACTTCTGACAAAAACGCTCGAGACCGAGGGACTGGTCGACATCAGCGAGCCGATCTGGACGTTCGACGGCGACGGGTCGATTTCCGAGGGGCGCGACGCCGACGAGCACAAGTGGACCTATCGTGAGGGACTGACCCAGATCGCAAAGCGATTGTTTGCACGGACAGAGGCCAATGTTCACCGCCGGACACGAGTCAAGCGAGTCAGCTGCGATGACTCCGCTGGCTCGGACGGTGACTCACCCGAGTGGCGACTCGAGGATGACGACGGCAAGACGTGGGGACCGTTCGACCGGCTGTTGTTGACTCCGCCAGCGCCACAGACGGCCGAGTTGCTCCGGGCGGCCGAGTGGGGCGACCGCGACCTCCTCCGCGAGCGCCTCGCTGGTGCGATCGATGACGTCCCCTACCGATCGATCTGGACCGGTATCTTCCACTATCCGTTCGAACTCGAGGTACCCTACTACGCGCTGGTGAACACCGACAAAAACCACGAAATCGGCTGGCTCGCCCGGGAAGAGTGCAAACCGGGCCACGTTCCCGACGGCGAATCAGTGCTCGTCGTCCAGGCGAACCACGAGTGGTCGCTCGAGCATTTCGATGATCCTCCTGCAGAAACGCTCGCGGAACTGGCGGCGCTCACTGCAGACCTGCTCGAGGACGATCGGTTAGCGGACCCCGATTGGACTGATCATCAGGGCTGGCGCTACGCACAACCCGACGATGGCGTCGACCTAGAACCGCTTCGACGGGCCGAACGCGAGGGGCTCTATTGCCTCGGCGACTGGGTCGTCGGTGAGGGCCGCCTCCACGCTGCGCTTCGATCCGGCCTCGAGTGTGGTGACCGGATTTCGCTCGAGTAATACGTTGGTATTGGACGCAATCTCTGGACAGTCGGTACTGGCCTCAAGACTAGGAATTTCTCGGAACTATCGTTCGAATACCAACGTGTATTGGCTCGCTGCTTATTACCCCTGCTACACTTTTCCAGATAATTACTCCTTATAGTCCTCATGAGCCAACCCCTCCACACCTCCAAACCGGACGTTCTCAACCTCGAGAGTCCACTCGATGCCCTGCAGCAAAGTCCCGAATTCAACGGCCCGATCGAGTCGCCCGATGGCGAATTCTGCAACGATCACTTCGCACTGATCTACGAGAGTCGCGATGAGCAGTTCGCCGCCGCAGTGCCGTTTATTCGACAGGGACTCGAGCGCGGCGAACACTGTCTGTACGTCCTCAGCGAGACATCTGAATCGGCGGTCCGAGACGCGCTTCAAGCGGATGGGATCGACGTCGACGCTGCCGTCGACTCCGGTGCGCTTGCGTTCGCGACTATTAGAGAGACCTATCTCGAGAACGGGTCGTTCGACGCCGACGAGATGATGGCCCAGTACGCCGAGCGCATCGAGGCAGCCACTGCGGAGTTCGAGGCGTTCCGACTGGCCGCCGAGATGGACTGGATCCTCGAGGCTGACGTCTCGACGGCGGAGTGTATGGCCTACGAGAGCAAGGTCAACGCCCTCTTCGACGATAAAGACGCCATTGCGGTCTGTCAGTACAACCGCGAGACGTTCCCGCCAGAGGTTCTCTGTGACGTCATCCGGGTCCATCCCCATCTCATCTATGACAGCACTGTCTGTCACAACTTCTACTACACGCCGCCGGAAGAGTTCTGCGAGGGTGGGCGCTCCTCGAAATACGAACTCGAGCGGATGCTCGGGACGTTGCTCGACCGGAGCAAAGCCAGAAGTGCGTTGCAAGAGCGCGAACAGTTCCTGCAGCGACAGAACCGAATTACCGCAGATCCGGATCGGGCTTTCGAGGACAAACTGCAGGCGCTGTTCGAACTCGGGTGTGAGCGCTTCGACCTCGAGATCGGTGCGATGGCCCGCGTCGATGTCGAACGCGATTGGCTCAAACTCGAGCACGTCAGCACCGACGAGCACGAACACTTCCAGACCGGTATTGAACTCCCACTGTCGGAGACGTACTGTACCGCTGCCACCGATATCCAGTCGGTCGGGAGCATTACGAGCCCGGAATTGGATGGGTACGATGAGATTACTGCCTATCAGGAGTTCGGCATCCGGACATATCTCGGCACCTACATCGACGTCGATGGCGGCACTGACCGAACGTTTTTCTTTCTCGATTCCAACTCCCGCACCGAGCCGTTTTCTGCCGACGAACGCGCCTTCCTCCAGTCAATGAGTCAGTGGGTAAAGTACGAACTCGAGCAACACCAGCGCGAGCGCGAACTCGAGCGGACGGTCGACCGCCTCGAGACCTCGAACGAACGACTCGAGCAGTTCGCCTACGCTGCTAGCCACGATCTGCAAGAGCCGCTCCGGATGATCTCGAGTTACTTGCAACTGATCGAGCGGCGCGCCGATCTCACCGCAGAAAACGAGGAGTTCCTCGAGTTCGCCGTCGACGGCGCTGATCGGATGCGTGAGATGATCAACGGCTTGCTTACGTACTCCCGAATCGAAACCCGGGGAAAGCCGTTCGAATCGGTTGCACTCGCAGACGTGTTTGCGGATGCCTGCGAGAACGTGCAGTTCCAACTCGAGGACAGCAATGCGGACCTATCAGTCGACTCACTCCCGCGCATTTCGGGCGATCGCAGCCAACTACGCCAACTGTTTCAGAACCTGCTAGCGAACGCAGTGAAGTATGCAGGCGAGGAGCCCCCAGACATCGAGGTGACGGCGTACAAAGACGACACAGAGTGGGTGATTTCGGTTCGCGACGAGGGTATCGGTATCGCTCCCGACGAACAGACCCAGATCTTCGAGGTTTTTGATCGACTCCACAGTCGGGCCGAGTACGACGGTGCGGGAATCGGACTCGCACTCTGTGAGCGTATCGTCGAGCGCCACGGCGGCCGGATCTGGGTCGATTCAGACGTCGGCGAGGGCTCGACGTTCTCGTTTACACTGCCGGCGGCAACGGACTGCACCCAGTAACCGCCGCGCTGGGCAGTTAGCCACGGATGTTACTCAGTGACGGGCTCGAGCCCGATCCGATAGTCGGTCAGATTCTCGTAGCCGTCGTCAGTGACCACGACGAGGTCCTCGATTCGGACCCCGCCAACAGCAGGATCGTAGATACCTGGTTCAATTGAGATGACGTGGCCCGCCTCGAGTTCGCCGCCGACGGGCGAGACGCTTGGCTGTTCGTGGATATCGAGACCGACGCCGTGGCCGGTGCTATGAATAAAGCCGGTGTCGGTGTTCGGATCGCTTCGCAGCGTCTCGTAGCCCGCCTCCTCGATCACATCACAGACGACGCCATGCACGTCTGCCCCGGTGACACCGGCTTCGACGGCCTCGAGTCCGGCCGCATAGGCCTCGTGAGTCACGTCATAGCGGCGTCTCGCTTCCTCACCCGGGTCGCCGCGGGCGAACGTGCGGGTCATGTCGCCGAAGTAGCCAGTTTCCTTGTCTCGCGGGAAAATGTCGATCACAATGAGTTCGTCTGCACGGAGTGGGCCGCTACCGCGGTCGTGCGGGTCTGCGCCGTCCGCGCCGCAGGCGACGATCGTTTCATCCAGTCCGCAGCCATGGTCTAGGAGTGTGCGCTCGATTTCGTGGGTGACACGCTCGCTGGTTAAGGCTTCGTCGTCGTGGATGAGCGTCCCATCGCCGGCTATCTCTGCAGTCGCGATCAGTTCCTCGGCAGCGGCCATCGCTGCTTGATTTGCGCGCTGTGTGACCCGAATCTGGTCGACCTCCCACTCGGTTTTCGTCGCCCGAATTTCCTCGACAACGCCGTCGGTCTCAACGGTCACCTCGAGCCCCTGCGCTCGGAGACCATCAGCGGTTCCGGTTGGAAAACTCCGAGGGACGGCAAGCGAGTCGACATCGTGGTCCGCACAGAACGCGGCGATTGTCGACACAGTTCCCTCGTAGGTGCCCTGTTCGGCGACGCGCTCCTGGTAGTCGTATTCCGAGCGCCGGGACACTGTGTCCGCGCCAGCCTCCGAGTTCGCGCGGCCGTACTCGAGGCCCGAGACGAGCAGGTGTACCCCCTCGTCGGTGACGAGCGTCTGGTAGGCATCCGGTGCGCTAAACCCGGAAACGTACCGCTGGTCGGAATCTGAGGCGTCGTCATCGATCAGATAGCCGTCAACCTCGAGCGACTCGAGTGTTACTCGAAGTGCTGAGAGATCGGGATCGACGTTCATGATGCGCTCTGGGGTCGGCCGACACTATAGTATTGGTATCACTGGAGTCCCTTGCCGGCACGGACACAGCAGCTGCCGATTTCAGCGATACTCTTCCCACATGAAAGACGTGACTGGTGTTGGAAACGACAACGCACCGCCGCCGCAGTCACGATCGCCCGACTCGAGAGGGCTGTTGCTGAGCGATACACAACTCCCGCATACTTATCAATTTTCGAGTCACTCTTTCGAGTATGCGCCGTCGACGGCTGTTGACTGCGGGGACAATCTTAGGGCTCGCCGGCTGTGTGTCGGTCCCACGAGCCGAGACACCTTCGAGCGAGCAACTACTGGACGACGCACTCGAGACGCGTCGCACCCTCTCGACACTCGAAATGCGTCGGCGAATGCAGATGGAAACACCGACCGACACGACCGAACGCCTCGATACGCTCATCCAGCGACCACCGGGTGAACAGCGACTCGAGGTAAGAGAGTCCGAAAACGAGAAGACGGTCGCAGGCGAGGTCTCGGTTCGCAGTCGCGCCGTCACCTGGGAATACAATCCGGAGACCGACGTGGTGAGCAAGCGACACCACCCAGATCGCGTCGTCCTCGATCGCACACGCCAGGTGCTCGAGACGCTCCAATCGGAGTACGAACTCTCGTATGCTGGCTCCGACACTGTTGATGGACGCGATGCACACAAAATCCACGCTCAGCCGATCGATGACGCTGCCGAGAGCCAATCGATCGACTTACTCATCGGTGAAACAGTGTATCGAATCCCATTTGATGGCATCGCAAGCGACGAACTGGCTGATGCCACCGTCGAACGGTCGATCTGGATCGACGACGAGTACCGGTATCCGACTCGAGAGCGCGATACCGTCCGCGGTGAGGACGGCATTCTCCATCGCGTCACAGTCACCTCCGAAAACCTCACACTCGACACAGACCTCGAAGAGGACGCGTTTACCTACGATCCGCCGGCAGATGCAACCGTGGTCACGGTTGGCACGGAACCCGAGGGGATCTTCGACAGCCGGTTGGAAGCAGCGGCTGTCGTCCCCTACGATCTCCCTGACCCATCCGTTCCCGATCCGTTCGCCCTCGACCGAGTAACTGTTGTCGAGCACCCGGATGGCTACCGGACGACACTCTGGTACACTGACCCTGATGTTGCCGACCAAGAGCTGTTTATTGCCATTCGCGAAACACAGCGTTTCGACCCGAATAGCCTCGAGGAAACGACCCTCGAGTTCGACGGCCAGCCGGTCTATCGTCGCGATGGGCAGATTGAGAGTCTCTTTTGGTCGTGCGATGGCCTCTCATTCGAACTCTCGAGTCCAACTGCTGATCTCGAGTTAGAGACGATTGCATCGTCGGTCGGCTGCTCGTGACAGCATACATTCTATGTCGGTATTATGTCTTATCTAGAAACAAACTATTGTGGCGAGAATCAACTAACCTGCCCCACAGAGCATTGCTGTGGATCACATAGCCAATTTAGTAATATTCCACCAGAATATCCCATCATATATCTATATACGGCCCACATATGATCATCAACCATCAAAATAGCATAAAAACCAGATATTTGTACGAGATAACCGCCTTTACCTGTATTTTGTGTTGGAAACGCCACTTGGAGGTTGACCTTCTATATTGATATTGAAAGTGGTATTTTGGGCCAACTATTGACTACCGTATACTATAGTAACAACTGAAACTGTTTACACACCAATCGCACAGTTGTCGTGCGATTGGGTGTGCACTGACTTTCAGTGGCTACTATAGCTGTTGTTCAGTCTCTGAACAACTCGAGTTCGATTTCGTTTGTCGTACTGACGACCAGTCCCGCGAGATCTTCCTCGAGTTTTTTGCCGCTCATCTGGTCGATGCTGCCGGAGACGCTAATCGACCCGACGGGGCCGTCCGTGGTCGTAATTGGGGCGGCAACACACTGGACAGACGGGAGGTGCTCGCCGCGTTCGAACGCGAGTCCACGATCCTGAATCGAGCGCAGTTCCCGTCGGAGGGCATCCCTCGAGTCGATGGTCTTGTCGGTCAGCTTCGGCAGGCCGTTGGTCTCGATAATCTCCGTGATTTCGTCCCACTCCATCTGAGAGAGAATTGCCTTGCCGCCCGCCGTTGCGTGGAGATGGACGCGGTCGCCGACGACAGGGAGATAGCTGTTCATGTTCGACGCACCGCCGGTTGCGCGGTAGGCGTAGACGCCATAGCCGTGTTCGACAAGCATGAGATTCGTGACGGCACCAGCCGTGCTGCTGAGGCTGTCAACAGCAGGTTTCGCCGCCTGAACGACCTCTCGTTGGCTCCGGACTTCATTCCCAATCCCGAGAAAGCGCAGACTGAGTGAGTAACTGGTGCCGTCCTTTCGCACGTAGCCGAGTGATTGCAGCGTATCCAAGTGCTTGTGAACGGAACTGTTCGAAACCCCCGTTTGCTCGGACAGATCGGTAATTCCCGCCTCCCCGAACTCGTTCAGCGCCTCGATGATCCGAACCGTCGTTGCGACGGAGCCCACGGGATAGTCCGACTCTGGCATACCACACTGTTGGTGCCAGCCGGGATATATTTTCCCATGGGGAAAACGGTTGCCGCTGGACGATCGAGAATACACTCGAGTCGGTCGCCAATGGCGAGATGAGAAACTGCGAGTGAGAGACGGACGGTCGGTTAGCCGTCCATGCCGCCGAAGGAGAGGCCGCTCTCGACGTAGCGTTGTGCAAAGAAGTAAATCAGCACAACGGGCAGCGCATACAGCATCGAGAACGCGGCGAACTGCCCCCACGGGGTGCCGTACTCCTCTAAGAGGAGGTACAGTCCGACCGAGAGGGGGTATTTGTCCGCCCCGAGCAGGATCTGTGCGAGGATAAACTCGTTCCAGCCCGACAGGAAGACGAAGATCAGGACTGCTGCGAGTCCGGGCTTCGACAGCGGGAGGATAATCTCGCGGAAGATCGTCCGACGCGGCGCTCCGTCCATGATCGCCGCTTCCTCGTAGGACCGCGGAATACTGTCCATGAACGTCTTGAGCAGCCAGGTGTTAAACGGCAGCGCACCCGCCGCATACAGCGCGGCGATCGCGAGGTGGCTGTTCGTAAAGCCAAGCCAGTTAAACACCACGTAGATGGCGATCAGTGCTGCAACGGTGATCCCGCTGCCAACCTGCGTGAGCAGGACGTAGCCATACAGCAGCGGCGTTCGCCCGGCAAAGTCGTGTCGGGAGAAGGCATACGCTGCTGGCACGATCAAGACCATCGAGAAGATGACCGTCGGGATAACGATCTGCAGGCTGTTGGCGAGGTACGAACCGCTGAACGCATACAGGTAGTCAAGCAGTCCGGCCTCACCCTGTGGGTACGAGTCGAAGACGAACGCCGACTCGTAGATAACCCACTCAAATGCCTCGAGACTCCATTCAGTCGGTGAGGCGAAGAAGCCTTCCTCGTAGAGACTCGCTGCGCCGGTTCCGGCGGCAAACGCTGCAGCGATCATCCAGTACACTGGGAACAGGATGATCAGCAGGACCAGGATGGCAAACAGCGTCCCGACAACTGGTGGGGCAATGTCGGTGATGCCGATTTCGCCATCTTTGAGTCCACCGAGCGTTCTGCGAGTCTGTTGGCCGACGCGAATCGGCCATCGGGCAGCGTGAACCGCATCGTCTCGAAGTGATTGTGCGATACTCATTAGTTGTTGATACCCTCCGCAAGTCGCCCTTTCTTGACGTTGAGCCACATGAACATGCCAATGAAGATGAGAGCGATCACCATGATCGCGGCACCTTCACCCATGTTCGGCGGCGCCTGGAACGCCTCCCGGTAGCCGTAGAACAGGATCAATTCGTTCTGTCGGGCCGGCCCACCGTCGTTGAAGATCAGTGGGATGAGGAACTGCTGGAACGATGCCGCAGCAGTCAAGATTGAGGCGAACCACACGGGTCGCTTGATCTGTGGAAGCGTGACGTGATAAAAGCGGTTGAAGAAACCGGCTCCATCCACTTTTGCTGCGTCGTGTAGCTCCTTGTCAACGCCTTGGAGGGCGCTGACAACGATGATCAAAACGAACGGATATGCCATCCAGACTTCCGTCAGCACATACGTCATAAACGCAAGCCAGCGGTTGGCAAACCAGCCAATTGGGGTCGGGTTCTCAACAACGAGTCCCGCGATAGTGATGTACACTTCGTTCGCGACCCCGAATCGGGCCCCGCTAAAGATCGATCGCCAGAGTGTGATCATGAAGATCGGTGGCAATCCAAGCGGAATAATCGCGAGTGCACGCATGTAGCGCTTTCCGCGGACCCACTGATGGGTCAACAACATCGCGAGCGAAACACCGAGGATGATCTTCAACGCCAGACTCGTAAAGACGAACAGCCACGTTACGAGAAACGAGTTCCAGAACTGTCTATCGGAGAGAAGTCCAGCGTAGTTGTCGAACCCAATGAAGGTGTACGTTCCTCGAAGCAGATCTTCCGCGCCGTTTGCATCGGTAAACGAAAGAAAAACGAGATACACCAGTGGAAAGGCCATAAACAGGCCATACCAGGCGATGTTGGGTACGACTAACAGGCCGGGGAGATCATCACGGGTCGGCATCCGCTGGGACAGCCACGTCCCGTCACGTCCTGTTGAAGTGCTCATTCTTGTGCTCTACCAGGAGTTAGAAGATGTCTTCGTCGTCCCACGTTTCACGGATCTCTTCTGCCGCTGCCGTGAAGGCTTCCTCAATGTCTGCATCCTGGGTCAACACCTGTGCAACAGCCTCGTCAGTTGGATCCCAGACGTAATCCATCGCGATGTCGCTTGGCATCGGAATCCCCATCTCGAACGTCTCCGAGAACGGCTCGATCGTCTCGGGCAGTTCGTCGCTTCCGGACAGCTCCTGATGGACTGGGATGTAGCCGTGCTCATCGACGAGCTCGAGGAGGTTGTCCTGGTTCGTCGATACCCATTCCGCGAACGCGATAGCCGCTTCACGTCGCTCTTCGTCCTCGTTCTCGATCGAGAAGTAGTACATGTCCACGCCGGTGTACGGTCGTGGCTCATTGCCCTCGATCGTTGGCAGCGGTGCGATTCCGAGGTCAACCTCAGAGTCCTCGAGGTCTCCAACGCCCCATGGGCCGTTAACCGAAAACGGTGCGTTACCGTTCTGGAACGTACTGAACTGCGGATCGTACTCGCGGTCGTTCGGCGCGTACTCCCAAAGAGAGTCCCGAACGACTTCCATACCTTCCCACACTTCAGGCTGGTCGAGTCCAGTCTCTTCTTCCTCATCGGAGTAGTAGTAGCCACCGAAGGCGTGCGTAACCCACGTGCACATGTACTCGTTGAACTCCATGGTAAAGCCATACTCCCCAGCGGATGGGTCGTGATGCTCTTCCATGATCTCGACCATTTCCTCGAGCGTTTCCGGCGCTTCGTCGACCTTGTTCTGGTCGTACATCAGCGTCGGCACCTCTCCACCAGTTGGGAGTGCGTAGACGCCGCCGTTGTGCGAAATTGCGTCGACGCCAGTGTCGACGAACTCCTCTTCGATGTCAATCTCGAGGTCGTCGCTGACATCGTAGACGAGTTCTCGCTCGACGTGTTCGCCAAGCCAGTCGTGTGCCCAGTCGTACAGTTCGGGACCGTCACCGGCTGGCACAGCGGTATCGATCTGGTCGCCCAGTTCGCTGACCTGCTCGGCCGTGATTTCGAACTCGTCGTCGTTTTCCTCGTTAAACTGGTCGATGAATCCCTCGATCACATCGCGCTCGGAGCCCGTCCGTTCGTGATAGATTTCTGCATCGCCTGAGCTCCCACCGTCGCCGCCCCCACCGAGACAACCGGCCAGTGCTGCACCAACTGCGACTCCAGTCGTACTCTTGAGTACGGTCCGCCGATTAAGTGTCATGTATCAACAGTGCCCTATTGCCACGTTGCTTATTTAATTGTTTGGGTATCCTTTATGATGAGGGTTAGAACCCACCGACTCGCCGTCATCAATGGACGTACACTGCGGTAGTAGGCCGGATCAAGCAAGCGCGTTGGTTCGTTATACTCGAGAGATATGTACAAATTTGTGAGTGGTTTCACGAGTGCGTCACGTAACATATTAACACTAACCGACCTATCGTGGAAACGATGCAACTGCGCGACGCAGTCGATGACTATAAGCGACACGCATCGGCGACGACCCGGTTTCCGGGTGAACGCCGGACGACGGGAGGGCGGTTCTCTGGCGGAAGTGGGCGATTGGTCCACGTCCGACCGAACGGCCGTCTCCGTGACTTTGGCTATCCGCTGACCAGCCTCAACGGGATCGCACGCTCGCGATTCGGCCTCGAGGGGCCCGACGGCGAGATCATCTGGAGTGACTCCTTCGAGAGCGAGCAACACTATCTCGAGGATACGACGGTCGTCCGGACAAGACAGGAGACACCGTTTGGCAGACTCGTACGCGACGATCTGACGATCGGTGACGGCCATCTTACACAGTTCGAACTCGAGTCCGACGGTATCGATTCCGACGAGATTGCACTCGTCACCTCAGTTGGGTTCGCCCCGGACGGCCAGGACGACCGTGTGGGACAGCTTCGGTTCGATAACACCGTGGAACTGTACCACCGAACGGAACACGACTTCCTTGCCAGTGCGACGGGTATCACTGACCTTCATGGCGTTACTCAACCGGACCCCGAAGACGTACTCGAGGATGAGCCGACAGACACGACGGCTGCTCGCGACGGCGATCGATACGAAGAGGCACGTCTCTCGGGAACCGTCGTCACGACGATACCGTTCCAAGACGGCTCCGCTGCGATTGCCACGCTGTTGACTGATAGCGACGCAACCGACCGCGACACAGCGCGAGCAACGCTCGAGGAGTTACTCGCAATTGAATCGACAGCTGATGCCCTTCGAGAGGCTAGCTCGTCCGCGATTCCGAGCGTTCCGACGACCGTTCCCAACCACGAGCAGGTCGCTGCTGACCTGCGCGTACTCTCGTTGCTCTCCGCTGAAAGCGGCCTGCGAATCGCTGGTCCCGATTTCGATCCATACTACTACCACTCCGGCGGCTACGGCTACACCTGGTTCCGCGACGACGCAGAGATTTCGCGCTTCCTGCTCGAGGCAGGCGAGCAACTCGATCTCGACCTCGAGTCGTGGCACCGTCGCTCGGCCGAGATGTACTGTCAGACACAGCGAGCAGATGGCTCGTGGCCACACCGGGTCTGGCCGGTCGACGGCTCGCTCGCACCCGGATGGGCGAATGGCCGCCTCGAGACGGGAGACGGAACGGAGTATCAGGCCGACCAGACGGGCAGCGTGATCGCGTTCCTCGCGATGGTCGCCGACCGCGAGATGGAGATTTCCGGCCTCGAGGACACACTTGAGCCGGCGCTGGCAAGCCTCGATGAAACGCTCGAGGACGACGGCCGGCCGACATGCTGTCAGAACGCTTGGGAGGATACCTCTGGCCGGTTCATCCACACGGCTGCGACGTTCCTCGAAGCCTATACCGCACTGGCAGCGGCTGGTCTCGAGGACGCCTGTTCGGACGAGCGACTCCCCGACGACACGACGCTGTCAGCCCACGCGAGCGCACAGGCTGCTCGAGTGGTCGACGCCATCGACGACCTGTGGCTCCAAGACGACTACTATGCCGTCCGCGAACGTCCCGATGGAACCATTGACGAACGCGTCGATTCTGCGACGCTCGCGCTCGTGAGCGCCCACCGCGCGTATGATTCATTTGCTCGAGCCGAAATGGGCAGCGGTCTCAGCACGCAACGTCTGGACCGCCTCGTCTCACACGTCGACACCTGCCTCGAGCGACTCCGGCACGATCCAGCCGAAAGCGACGTCGACGGGTTGATTCGCTACGAAGGGGATGAGTGGCGCCAGCGCGGGCAGGGCCACGAGAAAATCTGGACGGTCTCGACAGCGTGGGGTGCAAACGCCTGTGCCGAGTTGACGGCACTGCTTCAGGCTCACGATGATCCCCGGGCCGAGCGATTTGCTGCCACGACAGAGGAACTGCTGGACCTGGTCGCACTCGAGGGGCCACTCTGTGCGGAGACGAGTTACCTCCCCGAGCAGTTCTTCGACGACGGAACGCCTGACAGCGCAACACCACTTGGTTGGCCACATGCGCTTCGACTAGCAACGACTGCCCTGCTCGAGGAACAATTGGGTAGCGCTGACAACACGCAGTAGTCCGTCCAACGCGATTCAGACAGACTGCTGTACCGGCTGCTTGGCCCACCCATACTACACTCTTTCGCCACTGCGTCTCTGTCGTCAGTCTGGGAGAAGGAAAGGTCTATATGTTCGTACAATAATGTGCGATCTAATGGCAAACGTTACGCTCGAGAGTCTTCGGAAGGTCTACGACCAGGGAGACATCGTCGCCGTTGACGATCTGTCTCTCGAGATCGAAGACGGTGAGTTCGTGACCGTCGTCGGTCCATCCGGCTGTGGGAAAACGACAACGCTGCGGATGCTCGCCGGCCTCGAGATGTCGTCTGATGGGCGAATCGAAATCGGTGAGGAAGATGTCACTGGCATCTCAGCGAAACAGCGCGACGTGGCGATGGTGTTCCAGAACTACGCGCTGTACCCACACAAGACGGTGTTCGAAAACATGGAGTTCGGCCTCCGGATGAGCACCGACTTGACCGCAGACGAGCGCGAACAACGCGTCGTCGAAACGGCTGAAATGATGGGCATCGAGTCCCTACTCGAGGATAAACCGGACGAACTCTCGGGCGGCCAGAAACAGCGTGTCGCACTCGGTCGGGCAATCGTTCGCGAACCCGACGTGTTCCTGTTCGACGAGCCACTCTCGAATCTCGACGCCAAACTGCGGACGACGATGCGAGCGGAGATCCAGCACCTCCAGAACGAACTCGGCATCACGGCCATCTACGTCACCCACGATCAGGAAGAGGCAATGACGATGGGCGACCGAATCGTCATCCTGAACGACGGTGAACTCCAGCAGGTTGGTGCGCCGAAGTACGTCTACGAAAATCCGATCAACCAGTTTGTCGGCGGCTTCATCGGCAGCCCAAGCATGAACTTCGTCGATGTCGTTGCAACGGCAAACAGTTCGGGTATCTCTCTCGAGTCTGCAGACGGACAGGTACAGTACCAGTTGAGCAACGAGTACGTCGACGCCCTCGAGATGGATCTCGACGAAACACGTCTCACGCTTGGCATCCGACCGGAAAACATCTCACTCAGCGATGCAAAGTCGCGAAACGCCGTCGAAGCCGACGTCGAAGTCGTTGAACTCATCGGCTCGGACAATCACATTCATCTCGATATCGCTGATTCGTTCATCGCTCGTGTCGACTCTGATATCCAGCCCGATGTGGGTGAGACGATTTCGATCACGTTCGACGAAGACCACGTCCATCTGTTCTCCCAGGAGACCGGATACGATATTCTCGCTGACAAGCAAGAACGGAAGAAGGCAACGGCAGCATCACTGTCGTAACGCAACTGCTACGATTCTTTTTGTTGCTCTCACAGGCGGTTGTTCCGCATAGTCACCGCCGATCACGTCGGTAGCCATCCGGCTGCCCGGCATTGAGGTATATTTATAATAGACGAGGATAATCGATACCAACACATGCATTCACTGCCACGACAGCGAGGCGAATCTGTGGCCTCGCTCGAGTGGTGTGAGTTGGGCCCGCAACGGGCGATGACTCACGTCGCATTCGAAACCCGCGCAACCAGCACGACCAACTGATCCAATGTCCGAAATTGTCGATTACGAACTGTACGAGGTACCGCCACGATGGCTCTTCTTGCGTATCGAAACGAGTGACGGCCTAGTCGGCTGGGGTGAACCAGTCGTCGAAGGCCGCGCTGCAACCGTTCGCACGGCCGTCGAAGAGTTGATGGATAACTACCTGATCAGCAAAGACCCATCACGGATCGAAGACCACTGGCAGACAATGTACCGCGGTGGCTTCTATCGCGGCGGTCCAATCCTCATGAGTGCCATCGCCGGCATCGATCAAGCGCTGTGGGACATCAAAGGCAAGCGCTTTGGCGCGCCAATTCACGAACTGCTCGGCGGGCGCGCTCGAGATCGGATTCGCGTCTACCAGTGGATCGGTGGCGACCGACCCTCCGAGGTCGGCGACGCAGCCGCGGAAAAGGTCGACAACGGCTTTACGGCCCTGAAGATGAACGGTACGTCGGAACTTCGCCGCGTTGATAATCCGGCTGCCGTCGAGAACGCTGTCAATCGACTCCGAGAGGTTCGCGAACGTGTCGGCCCCGAAATCGACATCGGCGTCGACTTCCACGGCCGCGTCTCGAAACCGATGGCAAAGCGACTCGCCAAGGCGCTCGAGCCCTACGAGCCCTTCTTCATCGAAGAGCCCGTCCTGCCGGAGCACAACGACGAGCTCGGTGATATTGCCCAGCATACGACGATTCCAATCGCGACGGGTGAACGGATGTACTCCCGCTGGGATTTCAAAGAGATCTTTGAGAGCGGTGCAGTGGACGTGATCCAACCGGATCTTTCGCATGCGGGTGGCATTACAGAGGTCAAAAAGATCGCTGCGATGGCTGAAGCCTACGACGTTGCACTCGCACCACACTGTCCGCTTGGTCCGATCGCACTCGCCTCGTGTGTCCACGTCGACACCATCTCGCCGAACGCGTTGATCCAGGAACAGAGCCTGAACATCCACTACAACGAGACCAGCGACGTCCTCGATTACCTCGAGAACACGGACGTCTTCCAGTACGACGACGGCTACATCGAGGTGCCGACAGATCCGGGTCTCGGGATCGACATCGACGAGGACTACGTCACACAGCAAGCGGAGAAAAACGTCAACTGGCACAATCCAGTCTGGCGCAGCGAAGACGGTAGCGTCGCAGAGTGGTAATCAATGGCTGAACCGCATCGCAACGGCGAAAACGGCGCCGGAAGCGGCGGGCCGACACGACTCGAGAACCAAACGGCAATCATCACTGGCTCAACTCGCGGCATTGGTGCGGGAATTGCCCGCCGATTTGCCAGCGAAGGTGCGAACGTCGTCATTTCCGGACGGAGCGAAGATGCCGGAAGCGCCGTTGCTCGAGAGATTACGAATGCCTCGACACCCGGTGAGGCAACCTTTTTCGAGGCGGATATGCGGGCTCCAGACGAGATCACAGCACTTGTCGACGACACTGCCGACCGGTATGGTGGCATCGACATTCTCGTCAACAACGCGGCTGTCCAGACGGAGACTGGTATCCGCGAGGCGACGCTCGAGGATTGGAATTTCGTCGTCGAAACGGACTTTCGTGGCTACTGGCTGCTCGTGCGCGAAGCAATCGAGTACGTTCCGGACGGCGGCAGTATCATCAACATCTCTTCGAATCACGCGCGGGTGACGGTTCCCGAGACGTTCCCGTACAACGCGGTCAAGGCAGGAATTGATGGGATGACGCGTGCAATGGCGGTCGAACTTGGCCCGCTTGGCATCCGAGCGAACACAATCAATCCTGGCTGGATTGAAGTCGATCGGACGCGTGAAGAACTCGCAGACGGTCGGTACGAGGCAGTCGAAGAGCTTCATCCAGTCGACCGGATCGGACAGCCGGCCGACGTCGCGGGTGTGGCGGCGTTTCTCGCCAGTGACGACGCTGCGTTCGTGACTGGATCGTCGATTCTCGTCGACGGTGGCCGATCGGCCGTCATGCAGGACGAAGACCTGCTCGCGTACAAACAGACCGTCAGATAACCGGCCTGCGACGAGACGAACCGCAGCCTCTTGACCCACATTCTGCGCTCAAGCAAAATAAAATTTGTGAACTACTTGTTCTACACTCTTTTCGGGACGAACTTTCTCAATGAGAAATAAACCCCAACTGATCAAAACTCGAGTCAGATGAGCAGCGTCATCTGGGCGCGGTTTTTCCAATGAGGAAATCATATACAGCGTAGGCGGCACCGGGGCAGAGAATTACATTCGTATGGTTGTAAATATTGGGGCATCTGTGAGCGTTCTGCTACTCTATAGAGCACGTTTTACAGTAGTACCCGCGTATATACCTATTTATCATCCAGATATCTATTTCTTATAAGGAAAATAGTATCGCGCTGGGAGCGGCACAATGAGAAAGGGTATATATGCCGGTGCGAAAATGTCTGTATAGATGTCAACACTGGTCACGTTCGGTGAAACAATGCTTCGCCTGTCGCCGACGGCAGGTGATCGGATCGAAACAGCAACGCAACTGGACTTTCGGACCGCTGGCGCCGAGAGCAACGTCGCGATTGCGGCCTCGAACCTCGGCTGTGAGGCAATCTGGGCGTCCAAACTCCCGGACTCGCCACTCGGCCGGCGCGTTACTCGTGAGGTCCAAAGCCACGGCGTCGAGACACACGTTGCCTGGAGCGAGGAGGGCCGACAGGGTGCATACTACATCGAACAGGGCAGCCAACCGCGCAGCACGGATGTCATCTACGACCGCGCCGATGCCGCGATCACGACCGCAACGCCCGCAGACCTTACCGACGGCCTCGAGTTCGAGTGCGCCGATGCGGTCTACACGAGCGGCATTACGCCTGCACTCTCTGACCAACTCGAGGAGACGACTGCGACGCTGCTCGAGCGCGCGAACGCGGCTGGCGTGACGACCGTCTTCGATCTGAACTACCGCTCGAAGCTCTGGTCGCCAGCTGAGGCAAAGGCGTGCTGTACCAGCCTGCTCGAGTTCGTCGATATCCCGATTATCGCGGCTCGAGACGCACGAACTGTCCTCGAGCTATCCGGCAGCGACGAGGAGATCACCCGTGAGATCGCCGACTCCTACGATGCCGAGATCGTCATCATCACGCAGGGCGAGGATGGGGCACTCGCGCTCGAGGCTGGTGATGGCGACAGCGACGATGGAACCCTGTACGACCAGCCTGCCTATCCCGCAGAGACCGTCGATGCAATTGGGACGGGTGATTCGTTCGTCGGTGGCTTCCTCGCACGCTATCTCGAGGACGACGAGCGGGATGTTGAACGCGCACTCGCGTACGGCTCGGCCACCGCAGCGCTGAAGCGTACGCTCGAGGGCGATTTGGCTGTTGTCACACCCGACGAAGTCGAAGCGGTTATCGACGACGCTGACGGCGGGATTGCGCGGTAAAACCGACTGCGATTATACGGTTTACTGTACGTCAGTTTCGGCGCAACCGCGACCCGGGCGGCGGTTGCGCAGACAAATCGGTACAGCAATCCGTATTTTATTCTGCTCGAGCGTCCTCGACGGCGGCGACGAACTTGCGGGCGGTCGCTTCGACCTGCTCCATGTCGTCGTCAGCGATGGCGTCGTAGTCGACGATGGCGCTGCCAGCACCGACAGCGACGGCACCGGAGTCGAAGAAGTCCTCGACGTTGTCGGGGGAGACGCCGCCGGTCGGCATGATGTCGACATCGCCGAGTGGGCCCTGCAGCGCGCCGATGTGTCCCGGACCGACCGTGGTCGCGGGGAACATCTTGAGCATATCTGCGCCGGCTTCCATCCCGGTGACGGCCTCAGTAGGCGTCATAACGCCGGGAATCGAGACGACGTTCTGTCGGTTACAGGTGCGAATCATCTCGGGGTTGCAATCCGGTGCGAGGACGAACTCAGCGCCCGCGTCGATCACGGACTGTGCGGTCGGGGCGTCGAGAACGGTCCCGGCACCGACGACAGCCTCGGTGTCGGCGAGTTTGCGGTCCACTGCGGCGATTTTCTCGCTCGCGCGTTTGCCGTCGGCTGTGACTTCGATTGCTGTGACGCCGCCTTCGTAAATCGCGCGTGCGACGGGCGCGATCTGTTCCTCGCTGATACCGCGAAGGACTGCCACAACGCCGCTGTCGACGATTCGGTCCTGCACCGCGTTCGTGTTGGCCATACGCATGCTTGGACCATCGCCCCCTTTAACCTAGTGACTTGGAGAGCGGAACTATCACGATTTGTCCACGCTCCGGGAGCGAGCGGCGGATCCGCGTGATTTAAGACGATGCTCTCGTCTTGTGGATATATGTCTCGAGCGCCGACTGCTATCGACTCTCTCTCGGAGTATATCGAGAACCCCGAACGGCTGACAGAGAACACGGAACCGGTGCGTGCGCCGACGATTCCCTACGACTCGGTCGACGCTGCACTCGACGCGAACGAGCACCTGACTGAACTCGAGGCCCGGTGGGACCACTCACCCTATTTCGAACGCCTCGACGGCGAGTGGGACTTCTGTTGGGCAGAACGCCCTGCGGACGTGCCCGCTGCACTCGCCACAGACGAGTGGGACACGATTCCCGTCCCATCGGTCTGGCAACTCCATGGCTACGACCGTCCGATCTACCGCAATCACGCGCTCACGTGGGAGCGACTGCCGGAAGTCGACCCGCTGCCGGAGGCCCCCGACGTTCCCGAGACGTTCAACCCAGTTGGCACCTACCGGCGCTCGGTGAGCGTTCCGGACAACTGGACTGACGATCAACCAACCTACCTGCACTTCGAGGGCGTCAAATCCGCCTTTTTCGTCTGGATCGACGGCGAGTACGTCGGCTACGATCAGGGCTCGATGTCGCCCTCGGAGTTCGACGTCTCCGAACACCTCTCACCCGGATCCGAGCACGAACTGATGGTCCAGGTCGTACGCTTTTCGGATGGCAGCTACCTCGAGACACAAGATATGATCCGCTTCAGCGGAATCTTCCGCAGCGTCTACCTGTACGCGACGCCACCCGCACACGTTCAGGATTACGACCTCCGAACGGATCTCGACGCCGGCTACGACGCGGCGACGCTCTCGCTCGAGGCCGACGTACACGGCACGGATCGACTAGACGGGGACGAGGCAACCCTCGTCGCTCACGTGTTCGACGCTGCGGACGACCCCGTTACGTCGGTCGAGACCGGCCTCGAGTCAGCCACCGAGGCGACGGCTGGACTCGAGACGACGATTAACGCGCCTGAGCTGTGGTCTGCCGAGGACCCGACGCTGTACACGCTCGTCCTCGAATTGCAAGATGAGGGGGGCGAAACACTCGAGGCAATCTCGCATCGCTTCGGCGTTCGTGAGTACGAAATCGTCGACGGCGTTTTGCAAGTCAACGGCGAGCCAGTCACGATTCGGGGCGTCAACCGCCACGATCACGATCCCGACGGCGGCCGCACGGTGCCGTTCGAGCGCGCACTCGAGGATCTGCGGCTGATGAAGCAGAACAATATCAACGCGATCCGGACGGCCCACTACCCCCACGACCTCTCGGTGTACGCGCTCGCCGACGAACTGGGCCTGTACGTCTTCGACGAGGCGAACGTCGAGACGCACTTCGACCTCGAGTTCGTCCACAAACACCCCGAGTTTCACGAGTCGTTCCTCGAGCGATTCCGCCGGATGGTCGATCATCACAAGAATATCACGAGCATCGTTGCCTGGAGTACGAGCAACGAGGCTGGGACGGGCGAGCCACACGCGGCGATGGCTGAGTACGCCCATGAGGTCGACGGCACTCGGTTCGTCTTCCATCAGGGCGATGGCGACGCGCCCTACGCGCAGTTCCACGAGTCGATGACCGGCACTGCGCCGTTTACCGATATCTCGGGGCCGCGATACCCAGTTCCGGACACCATCGCCCAGTTCAGCGCCGTCGACGACCGGCCGATGATCATGGGCGAGTACGCCCACGCGTTCTGTAACAGCCTCGGCCATCAGGAGGCCTACTGGGACCTCGTCGACCGAATCGACAGCCTGCAGGGGGGCTTCATCTGGGAGTGGGCCAATCAAACGCTGAACGCAGATGTCGTCGCTGACGCCGACGAGGAAACGGACCTCTGGTTCGGCGACGACGCATTCCTGCTCGATGGCATCGTCTTCTCTGATCTCTCCCCACAGCCCGTCCTCGAGCAGGTCAAGTGGACTCACCAACCCTTTGCCGTCGAGCCAATCGTCCCCGAAACAGGTGTCGTGACGATCACGAACAGCCACGATTTCACGAACCTCAGCGAGCTTGAGGCCGTCTGGGAACTCACCGTCGATGGCGAGGTGCTCGAGGAGGGGACGCTCGAACTCGACGTGCCGGCTGGCCACACGAGCGGGGCAATTGTCCCGTTCGAAACGCCGGACGTCGCGCCCGGCCAGCAGTGTTACGCGACCATTCGACTCCGGCTACCAGCCGACACGGACTGGGCAGAAGCGGGCCACGAAATCGGTTTTGAACAGTTTGAGGTGCCCGTCGACACTGACCCTGCGCCCGCTGTTAGGTCGGGCAAGGACGAGGGTGACCTCGAGGTGGAGTCTACCGACGACGAGATTACGTTCCGCGGCGACGGCTTCACGTACACGTTCGACACCGCCAGCGGCCAGTTCAGCGAACTCGCCGTCGACGGCCACCCGGTGGCAACTGGCGGTCCGCAGGTTGACGCGTTCCGCGCGCCGGTGCCAAACGAGGGTCGCATCCAGAGTTCGACTGAATGGGGCTACGAAAACCAGACCGAGTGGGAGTCGCTGGGGCTGGACGACACCCGCCATGAGGTGTCCGATCTGACACTCGAGCAGCCAGCAGCTGACCACGCCCACCTCGTGGTCGAGACGGCTGTGCAGAACCCGGACGACGAGACGCTGTTCGAGGTCACAACCACGTACGATGTCCACGCGAGCGGGGACATCGTCCTCACGACCGATATCGAGCCGACGGCGTTCCTCCGCGACTCGCTCGAGTCGTGGCTGCCGCGGCTCGGAATCGACTTCGAGCTGCCGTCGTCGGTGACCGACCTCGAGTGGGTCGGCCGTGGGCCACACGAGACGTATCCGGACCGCTCGGCAAGTGGCGAAATTGGGCGCTACAGCGGGTCGATTGCGGACCAGACCGTCCCGTATCGTGTGCCACAGACGAACGGGAATAAGACGGATGTCTCCTGGGCGAGCCTCACCGGGCCACAGTCGGGACTGCTCGTCTTCGGCGACGAGTCGTTCACCCTCCGAACGGATATTTACGAGAATCTGGCGACAGCCGACTCGCCGGCGGATCTCGAGCCACGGGATGGCACGCGACTTTCCATCGACGCGGCCGTATCGGGTGTTGGCGGAACACCCGTGAAACCGCTCGCCGAGTACCGAGTCGAGCCTGCGCCGACGACGTTCACGGTGGCACTGCGCCCGTACGAACTAGCCGCTGTCGATCCTGCAGAACTGGCTCGCCGAACCTTCCTTGAGAAGTAGCGTCTAAACCATCTGTTTTCTGACTGTATTGTGGGTGTACTCGAGTACGGACTCGAGTAAACGTCTGAACGTCCTGTTTAACCGTATTGGCCGTCAGGTGGGACATGTGCCATAAAGGATAATATGCCCTGGAAGTGTATCCGAGTATGGACAAACGGATTCGAGGACTCGTTCCCACAGTGGTGCGGGAACGATATGCGCTCAAATTCGGGATTGTACTCTTACTGATGGGACTCTCAATCGGTGCGATTGGATTTATTGCGACTGCAGAAATCACTGAGAGCGTCGAGGGCTCGGCACTTGAAGAACAAGAAGATACGGCGGTCCGTGAGGCGGCGGCGTTCGACGAGTGGGATGAACAGAACGAGAATTTCCTCGTAACGGCATCGAACTCACCTGTCATCCACTCAGATGATGATGAGGCTATCGAGAGCTATTTACAGGAGATTTACTACGACTTCCCCGAAGAGCGGATGAACGTTCTGTTCGTCGATACCGCGAGTGAAGAGGTTATCGCTGGCGTCGACAGCAACGCGGCGTCAGTGTCGGACAACAACTTCCCCGATGGAGACGAACTTGATGACCTCTCGATCCACACGGTCCAGCGAACGGGTCCGTATGAGATGCCAGACGAACTCGGGATTGCCGATGACGATTCCCCCGTTGTCTCGTACTACATCGGCATCGAAGACGCAGATCGTGCCCTCATCTTTACTGTCTCACTTTCAGATCGGGTCGGAGATCACACAACACAGACCAGAAGTGACACCGTCGTAACGATGCTCGACGAGCAGGGCCGCATCGTGAGTGACGATGCGCAACTTGGATTCGTCGATAACGAAGACATGAACTCGAGTTTTCTCCGATCCTATGATGGCTACGAGGAGTATGCAGAGATCGCCGACCTCGAGGGGCCGGGCGCAATGACCGTCGACGGCCAGCCAAGTGAGTCACTTCACGACGAACCGTACGAGTTCGCCCCCGAAAACTACGTCGTGGGCTACCACACGACCGACGACGACTGGACGGTCCTGGTCCACACCAGCGAGGCGAACGCCCTCGGATTCGTCAACACCGTCAACCAGTTCGGCTATCTGCTCACCGCAATCGGAGTCGGCCTGATCGGCGTCCTCGGCGTCGTGATCGGCCGTAACACCGCGACCTCGATTCGAACGCTCTCGCGGGAGGCCGAACAGATCAAAGACGGCAACTACGACGTGACACTCGAGTCCGCACGCGAAGACGAACTGGGCGATCTCTACCGCACTGTCGACGAGATGCGCGCCTCGCTCGTCACGCAACTCGAGGAATCAGAGCAAACACGAAAGCAAGCCGAACGCGCCCGCGAGGAAGCCGATGAAGCGCGACAGGAAGCCGAACAAGCCCAGCAACAGGCTGAACAGGCCCAGCGAAACGCCCAGGAGCAGAACGACCACCTCGAGCGAACGGCGGCTCAGTACTGTGACGTGATGCAGGTCTGTGCTGATGGCGACCTGACGCGCCGTCTCGAGCCGGATACGGAGAACGAAGCGATGGCCGACATCGCGACGACGTTCAACGCAATGCTCGACGATATCGAGCAGACAGTTGCCTCGATTTCGACGTTCGCAGACGACGTGTCGGACGCGAGCGACGACGTTCGCACCGAGTGTGTCGATCTCGAGGCGAGCAGCGACGACGTGGCGGGCTCGGTCCAAGAGATCACGACGGTTGCGGGACAACAAAACGACCGGATGCAGACTATCGCCGCCGAAATCCAGGGGATGTCTGCGACAATCGAAGAAATCGCGTCGACGGCCGATACGCTCGCAAGCACCTCCCAGCAGGCTGCGAAGCAGGCCGGTGACGGGATGGACGCCGCTGAGGACGTCGTCGAAGAGATGGAAGTGATCGAGCACCGCGCCAATGGCGCACTCAGCGAACTGCGCGACCTCGAGGCGGCGATGGCTGAAATCGACGAAATCGCGGGCGTGATTACGGATATCGCGGATCAGACGAACATTCTGGCACTGAACGCCTCGATTGAGGCTGCTCACGCGAGCAACGGCGGAAACGGCGACAACAGCGGTGCCGGCTTCGCGACGGTCGCCCAGGAAGTCAAAGGCCTCGCCGAGGAGACGAAGACCTCTGCGGAGGAAATCGAAGAACTGATCGCGACCGTCCAAGACCAGACCGACACCACCGTCACGGAGATGGAAGGAATGCGCTCGCGGGTTATCGAAGGTGCTGAAACCGTCGAGGAGTCCGCGGCTGCCTTCGAGGAGATCGAATCTGGCGTCCGTGAAGCCGACCACGGCGTCCAAGAAATCAACGACGCGACCGACGATATCGCCGACGCGACGCAGGAACTCGTCTCGATGGCCGACGACGTGACTGAACTCAGCAAAGCGACTGCCAGCGAAGCCGATACTGTCGCAGATGCGGTCACCGACCAGACTGCTGCAATTACGACGGTGTCTCGAAATGCGAGTGACCTCTCCGAGCAGTCCGTCGAACTGCAAGAGCTGCTCGAGGAGTTCGAGGTTGACGATGCAACTGCTGACGGCCGTGATGGTGACGGTATTCGCACCGATCCCGACCGCGACGACCAAGCCAGCCGTGACGACGACACCCCAGGCGACCGCACACCAGTCGTTCACGACTCCCAGTAACACGACCACTTCGGTTTTGTGCTCGGTTGCGTCTGCAGTCACATATATCAATTTCAGTATTTACTAATGGTCCATACAGGAATAATTGCATAGAGAGGTTTAATAGAATCGTGTTGCTTCTTTAAGCGCGCTATATACTATGTAGCTGGCCTCTATCTGGTATCTCCATCACTCAGTAGGACAACTTTCATTACTCGCGTATTTCTTCCTATAATGCAATCAGGCGCTCTACCAACGCTACTAGTGTGGTATGAGTGGTATTATTCATTCACGAGCGGGAATCCATATATACAACTACATATTTGAGAAGTCCTAATCTAAATGACTAGTAATCCCTTGGTACCTCTCGCTCATCGTTGTTCGCCGGGGACCCTCGAGGTGGTCGCCCCTGTATCGCCCGATCTGTCCTGGCGCACGTAGTTTTAAGCCGATCCGTGGACCGTCGTTAGGCATGGCGCCAACGATCACCAAAATCGAGAGCCGGGAGTTTCGATACCCGCTCGAGGATCTTGGGACGGACGAGCACGGCTTTAACCTGATCTACGAACCCGGTGAAACGACGTGGCGAAAGCTGTTCGGGATTAAAATCCACACGGATACGGGCATTACCGGTGAGTACGTGGGCGGCAACTCCCCCGGCGCGGCCCAGATCAACATGTTCGCGGACTACCTCGTCGGGAAAAACCCGCTCGAGCGCGAGAAACACTGGAGCGAGATCAAGCGGGCGCTGCGAAAGTACGACCGGATGGGAATCGGCCCCATCGACATCGCACTCTGGGACTTCGCGGGGAAGTACTACGACGCGCCGATTCACGAACTGCTCGGGACCTATCGCACGTCGATCCCCGCCTACGCGTCGACTTACCACGGCGACGAAAACGGCGGCCTCGACTCGCCCGAGGCGTTCGCCGACTTCGGTGAGGAGTGTGCTGACCGCGGCTTCCCGGGCTACAAAATCCACGGCTGGGGAGGTAGTGACAGCAGCCGCGACCTCGAGCGCGAAATCGAGGCGATCCACGCCGTCGGTGAGCGTGTTGGCGACCGCGTCGACCTCATGTACGATCCGGCCTGTGAGTACGAGACGTTCGCCGACGCGCTCAAGGTCGGCCGCGCGCTCGATGAAGAGTCATTCCTCTGGTACGAAGACCCCTACCGTGACGGCGGTATCTCCCAGCACGGCCACCGAAAGCTTCGAGAGATGCTCGAGACGCCGATTCTCCAGACCGAACACGTGCGCGGGCTCGAGGCCCACGCGGATTTCGTCGCAAACGGCGGAACAGACTTCGTCCGCGCCGATCCGGAGTACGACGCAGGGATCACAGGAGCGATGAAAGTGGCGCGGATGGCCGAATCGTTCGGACTTGATGTGGAGTTCCACGCGCCGGGGCCAGCCCAGCGACACTGTATCGCCGCGACCCGGAACACGAATTACTACGAACTCGCGCTCGTCCATCCAGACTGCCAGAACACGCAGCCACCGGTCTACAACGGCGACTACTCGGATATGCTCGATACAATCGACAGCGACGGTCACGTCCAGGTGCCAATGGGGCCAGGCCTCGGCGTCGACTACGACTGGTCCTACATCGAAGACAACCAGACTGGCTCACTCCACATCTACGAGTGATCTAAAACACTCTCGAGTTTGACTATAGTTCCACCGTCAGTATTTCTAACAAAGAACTATTCTGCATCCATTCTATTCTCGACCGATGAAGGAGACAAGTTATGTCTAAAACAGCCAAAAGGAGACGTTTAAACTGCGAATTGGCATAATAACTGGTGTTCGTGAGGAATAAAACTGCAAAATCAACTCTCATATCGAGGGTCTTCTCGTTACTTGCCTGAGAAATAGAACCTGCGTACAACGCTTGGGGAACTCAAACTTGGCGTTAGAATTGTGCCTCGAGCTGCTGTTTCGATGGTGGAATTGTATATTTAAAGAAATACCAACTGAGAAATGTATAGTTTAGATACTATCCTGTTACTCGAGCCTGCATGCACTCGAGTCGTTTGCTCGGATCGGTATCGGTATAGGGCGGCCCCGACACGTGGGGAGTATGAACGTCACTATCACACCCTCGAGCGTTCGAGGAACGGCACGCGCACCGCCGTCGAAGAGCTACACCCATCGAGCGATTCTCGCTGCTGGGTACGCAGACGGTGCAACGGTTCGAGACGCCCTCTGGAGCGCCGACACACGGGCGACCGCCCGCGCCGTCGAGCTGTTCGGCGGAGCAGTCGAGCGCCAGTCCGATGGCACCCTCGAGATCGAGGGCTTCGATGGGCGGCCCGAGGTCCCAGCGGACGTGATCAACTGTGACAACAGCGGGACGACGATGCGACTCGTCGCCGGCACAGCCGCACTCGCCGACGGCATGTCCGTGCTGACGGGCGATGAGTCACTGCGCTCGCGGCCACAGGGGCCGCTGCTCGAGGCCATTCAGGACCTCGGCGGCTGGGCCGAGAGTACCCGCGGAAACGGACAGGCCCCGCTAGTCATCACCGGCCCAATCACCGGCGATGAGGTGTCGATCCCTGGTGACGTCTCCTCGCAGTACATCACCTCGCTGCTGATGGCCGGCGCGGTGACCGACGAGGGCATCGAGATCGACCTCGAGACCGAACTCAAGTCCGCGCCCTATGTCGATATCACGACGGAACTGCTCGCGGACTATGGTGTTGATGCCGAGCAGACCGACCAAGGATTCACCGTCGCGGGCGGGCAGTCCTACGCGCCAGCGGACGGCGAATACGCAGTTCCAGGTGACTTCTCGTCGATTTCGTACCTGCTCGCCGCGGGCGCAATCGCCAGCGAGGAGGGTATTCACGTCGAGGGAGCCCAGCCGAGCGCGCAGGGTGACACTGCCATCGTCGATATCGTCGACCGCATGGGTGCGAACGTCGATTGGGATCGCGAAAACGGAACGATTGACGTTTCGAAGGACGCGCTGTCAGGTATCGAAGTCTCCGTCGAGGATACGCCGGATCTACTGCCGACGATTGCGACGCTCGGCGCTGTCGCAGAGGGAGATACCCACATTACGAACGCAGAGCACGTCCGCTACAAGGAGACTGACCGCGTGAGCGCGATGGCCGAGGAGTTAGGGAAGATGGGCGTCGAGACAACCGAGGAACAGGACTCGCTGACGATCCACGGGAGCGAGTCGACGCCCTCCGGGGCGACCGTCGAGGGACGGGCCGACCACCGAATCATCATGTCGCTCGCGCTCGCGGGACTGGTCGCCGACGGCGAGACGACAGTGCAGGGAACGGAGCACGTTGACGTCTCGTTCCCCGGCTTTTTCGGCCTGCTCGAGGAGTTAGGCGCGGACGTGACTGAGGCGTAAGCCCCAGGCTACGGCAGTTCTGCGCGAATCCGGTCTGTGAGTTCCGCTTCAACCTCCTCAGTGAGCGTCGTGCGGTGAAGACTGATCGAAATGTCGTCGTCCTCGTATCGTGGCAACAGGTGAACGTGTGCGTGTTCGACCTGCCCGACAATCGACCCCGTCGAGTAAAAGACGCTGAAGCCATCTGGCTCGAGGGCAGTTTCCATCGCACTCGAGACGCGCTGGACGGTTTCGAAGACGGCGGTCGTGGTCTCGGCATCGGCGACGAGCAGATCCGGTCGGTGCGCCGTCGGCACGACGAGCGTATGGCCGAGGCAGGCGGGATTTTCGTCAAGAAACGCAATCGTTCGCGCATCCTCGTAGACAACCCGAGCGTCCCGCTCATCCTCGAGAATGCGACAGAACGGGCAGTCGTCGTCCATACCGAGTGCTTTCACTCAGGATACCTAATCGTTCCGACCCGACTGCAGCCACAACAGTGTGGAGGGGAAAGATTGCAAAACCTAAATGCCAGGCCCACCCACGGGTGAGTAATGAACGGCAACTCGTTCGGTCGTCTCTTTCAGGTGACCACGTTCGGCGAGAGCCACGGGGACGCAATGGGCTGTACCGTTTCGGGGGTACCAGCCGGCCTCGAGCTCTCCGAGGAGGATATTCAGGACGATCTGGACCGCCGGAAACCGGGCCAGTCGATGATTACGACCAGTCGCGGCGAACCCGACGCCGTCTCGATCAAGTCGGGCGTCCAAGACGGCTACACGACGGGCACGCCAATTGGGATGGTCATCCAGAACAAGGACGCGCGCTCGGGCAAGTACGAGCCCTTCATCACCGCGCCGCGCCCCTCTCACGGCGACTTCACCTACTCGGCGAAGTTCGGGACGCGCAACTGGGGCGGCGGCGGGCGCTCCTCCGCGCGCGAGACGGTCAACTGGGTTGCAGCGGGCGCAATCGCGAAGAAACTGCTCGCACAGGAGGGCATCGAACTCAAGGCCCACGTGAACCAGATTGGTGACGTTGAATCTCCCGAGGTGAGCTTCGAGGAAATGCTCGAGCACTCCGAGGAAAACGACGTTCGCTGTGCCCATCCCGAGACGGCGGAGGAGATGCAAGAACGAATCGCTGCGTATCAGGAAGAAGGCGACTCCATCGGCGGTTCGATCTACTTCGAAGCGCAGGGTGTGCCGGTCGGCCTCGGTGCGCCTCGATTCGATTCGCTGTCAGCCCGCCTCGGGCAGGCGATGATGGCCGTCCCGGCGACGACGGCATTCGAGTTCGGTCTCGGCACCGATGCCGCGGAATGGACGGGCAAAGACCGCAATGATGACTGGGAGTTCGACGATGACGGAAACCCAGTGCCTGTCGAGAACGACCACGGTGGCATTCAGGGCGGTATCAGCTCCGGCGAGCCGATTTACGGCGAAGTCACGCTGCACGCGCCGACCTCGATCCCGAAGACCCAACAGACCGCAGACTGGGAGACGGGCGAGTTGAAAGAGGAGAAAGTCATTGGCCGCCACGACCCCGTTCTGCCGCCGCGTGGCGTCCCCGTCGTCGAGGCGATGCTCGCGCTGACGCTCGTCGACTTCATGTTCCTCTCGGGCCGGATGAACCCCGACCGTGTCGACGACCAGCCCGGAAAGTACGACACGGACTACCACCCGAGCAACCCGGCGAACGAGTGAGCGAAGCACTGTAATCGGTCGCTGGATATCGTCGTAACATGATCCGTCTGAGATAATTCAGATGGTATTCTCCAGCTACGAACGGAGGTCACATATACAGTTATTGGCCACTATGTTTTAGGTATTTTATCTATAGAACGTCTTAAGTCTCATATCGATCAATTCTTTTATAGCATCCGTTCATCACGTTTGATATGTCACACACCGGGTCGGCAGCGACCGCCGAGAGACTCGACGGTGCCGACGAGGTCGTTGGTATCGACGACGATGGACTCGTGACCGCACAGGGTGCACTAGGCGTCGTCCATGAAACGTCGGAGATGGTCGACCAGAAATTATCGACGATCAACGAGTCAGCGACATCCCAGGTGACGGAGATGGTTGACGTCTCCGAAGACGTTGCCGAACTCAATGCGACAATCGAAGAGGTTGCTGCCAGCGCCTCCCAAATGGCTTCGCGGAGCGACCACGCGGCTGAAGCCGCTATTGATGGGCAAAACGCGACGGCCGATGCGACCGCAGCACTCGAGGACGTGACGGAGTTGATCACTGCCGTCGCGGACGATGTCGACCAACTGGTCGAGAGCGTCGAACGAATCGACGAGATTCTCGACGTGATCTCGACGATCGCCGAGGAGACAAATCTGCTTGCGCTGAACGCTTCGATTCAGGCTGCTAAAGCGGGTGCGGACGGCAACGGGTTTGCCGTCGTTGCTGACGAAATCAAATCGCTGGCCAACGAATCCCAGAAGCGAACCGACGAGGTTGAGACAGTGGTCGATGAGATTACGTCGGCGACGACGACGGTTTCCGAACGTCTCGAGGCGGCCACCGACGCCGCCGAAACCGGAACCGAACGGACTGCAGACGCCGAGCAAGAACTCGAGACGGTCTCGTCGTCGATCGAGGAGGTGGCATCGGGAATCGAGCAGGTTTCAACGGCAACTACGAAGGGTGCAGCGGCGAGCGAGCGTGTCGCCAACCGCTGCGAGGAGACTGCCGACGCGGCCGACCGCATCGACGGCGCACTCACCGAAATCGAAACTGACCGTTCGAGGCAGACTGACATGATCGCGGAAGTCGATCGCACCCTCGAGGCGGCAACTGAATCGCGCCGAGACCAGTTAGCTGCAGAACCGTCAGTCCCGACCGCAATTGACGCCATCGACGACGTTTCGGGCGGATTTCCGCGCGGTGGTCGAGGCGTCGTCGACGCGACAGCCGAAACCACCGCTCGAGTCGACGATGTCCTTGCATCGACTGTAACCGCGGCGATTGCGGCTGGATACGACGTCTCACTCTCACCGACGGCCTCGCTCGAGCGGCGGACGCTTCGAGATGCGTTCCGCGAGCGTGACACTGATCACACGCTCGAGACGGCGCTTGAGGCGGATCGACTGTTCGTCATTGATCTCTTCGATGCCTGGACTGGCGAGAGTGAGAACGTCTTCGGTGTCGAGAACCGCTCACTCGGGTCGGTCAACGAGTGCATCGACCGACAGCGGGAGCGACCGCTGCTCGTTATCGGCAACATCGCTGGTGAGTGCCACGCCTTCGGTGAACAGGCCACTCGAAAGACGACCTACGACAACGACGGTGGCATGCTCGAGGCGACAGATACCGTCGTCAACGTCATCGATGAGGACGTGCCCGCGACGCTCGCGCAGTTCTACCGCGGCGCAGCGGATCAACTCGTCCGCATCGACGAAGCATCGGTTGTCGTCGCGCATGCCCCGTCTGCGGACTGACTTCGAATACGGGCTCCAAGGAACGCTTGGCACAACACCTAACATCTCGACGCTGGTTCGGGATGTATGAAGTGTTTCCACGCTCATTCGAACTACTCGGATGGCGAGTTTCTTTTCCGGATGGCTCGAGCGGCCGCAGATGCTGGTCTCGAGGGACTCGGGTTTGCCGACCACTGCAACGTCGCCTCACGTGAGAGTCCACAACAGGAACGACAACTCCTCGGCTTCAATCTGGATCTCACCTACGAGCGACGCCGGCAGGCGCTTAATGAACTCCGCGAGCAGTCCTCGATCGAGATCTACGATGCCGTCGAGATGGATTACGTTCCGCACGATGAACCTGCGATCCGTGCGTTTCTCGAGGAGGCGAACTTTGACTACACGCTCGGGAGTGTCCATCAGGTCGACGAGCAGAACGTCCAGGATGTCTCAAACTTCACTGCGCTTTCTGCTGACGAACGTGACGAGATTGTCACGCAATACTTCGACAATCTGGTCGCACTCGTCGAGTCGGAACTGTTCGACGTCGCAGCCCACGTCGACCTCCTCGAGCGCACGCCACCGCTGCGTGGCCGGTCGAAGATTGAGCAGTATCATCACGTCGCCGAGGCGTTTGCTAACTCGAGGACGGTCCCAGAAATCAACGCTGGCCGTGCGCTCACCGACGCGGCAATCGTCCATCCTGACCCCTCCTTCCTTGAAATATTACAGGAGTACGACGTGTCGGTGACGGTCGGGACGGACTCCCACGAACCGGCAGAGATCGGTAAGCGCGCAGCGTTCCTTGAGGACTTTGTCGCCGAGACTGATCTCGAGGTCGTCGAGCCGCCGTCGCTTGATTAAGACGTGTTTAGTACCGCTCCCAGCTGACGGTTGGTGCGACTTCCTCAGAAAGCAGTTGCGAGACGTGACAGCCGCGTTCGGCGATTTCGACGAGGTGTCCGACAGTGTCGTCGTCTGCGTCAGTCTCGAGTCGGATCGTCGCCTCGAGCGACTCAACGGGGCCATGGTCGGGTGTTGCAGCCGCTGTCACGGAAATCGCGTCGACAGCCACGTCTCGTTTTTCGGCCTGAAACCGCACACTCAGTGAAAGGCAGGCTGCGAGCCCACCGAGGAAGACATCGACCGGTGTCGGCCCGGTTTCCGTACCGCCGTAGTCGGCGGGTTCGTCGTACCGCCATGCGAAGGGACCTGCCTCGAGTCGCCCGGAGAGACCGCTGTCGGTCGAGGCTGTCACGGTTCGGTGGGGCATTGCTGTGGAGTGTCTCGTGTCTGCATGACTCTGCTCGAGCGAATCCTGTGCGCTCGCTACGCGGTCGTCGATCACCTCGTCTGGACCTGCGATGATGCCGATCGGGGTCCCCGGCGGCACTGACGCGCCCGCGGGAATGAATTGCTCTCGGAGCACCCCGTCTGTCGGGGCGATCACCGGGCCAGTTTCGGCCGCCGTCTCGGCGGTTGCGATGGTGTCAGCAGCCGCGACCGATTCGCCTTCACTGACGAGCCACTCGAGGAGGGTTCCCTGAGCGGCGCCGGGCTCGAGTGCGGCCATTCTGAGGAGTCGGCTCATATGTGGTGTATAAACGCCAATTGCAAAAATATCGTTGTTGACGTGTTCGACAGTGTTGCTGGCGCTGTTGCCGAAGACCAATATTGAAGAGTACTCATTTCCGCGGTTGTTCTATGATCAATCATCTGGCTTTTATAAGCCACACTCAATCCTTCACGAAAGATCCTTGGTAATCTATAGCAAAGGCTTTAGGTTTGGTAGGGCAAAATTCCGCTACGGTTGGCCACTGGCCACTGATTTACCTATGAGCGACGACGAACTCATCTGGCGAATCGCAGGCGGTTCCGGAGACGGGATCGACTCGACGAGTCAGAATTTCGCGAAGGCGCTGATGCGCTCGGGGCTCAACGTGTTTACACACCGCCACTATCCATCCCGGATCCGTGGTGGCCACACATACGTTGAGATCCGTGCCGCAGAACGGGAGGTACAGTCACGGGGAGACGGCTACAACTTCTTGCTCTCACTGGGCGACTCGTTCGCCCGGAACCCGCAGGAAGATGCCTTCTACGGGAACGAAGAGCTCAAGCCACTCTCAGAAAACCTCGATGAACTCCGCGAAGGCGGTATCATCGTTTACGACTCGGGTCTCATCAGCGACGAAGACGTTGCTGACCTCAACCTCGAGGAACGTGCCGAGGAGAACGGCTGGCACGTCTACCCGGTCGATCTGCGCGGCCTCGCCAAGGAACACGGCCGCGAAGTCATGCGAAACACCGCTGGTGTCGGTGTCACCGCAGCCCTGCTCGATCTCGATCTCGAGCACATCGAGGACCTGATGTCCGATGCAATGGGCGGCGACGTGCTCGAGGCAAACCTCGAGATTCTGCACGACGCCTACGAGATGACCGAGGAGGACTTCGAGTTCGAACACGACCTGCGCGCCCCAACGGGCGACCACGACGCCGAGCAGGCGCTGCTGTCGGGTTCGAACGCAATCGCCTACGGTGCCATCGACGCCGGCTGCCGATTCATCGCTGGCTATCCGATGACGCCGTGGACGGACGTCTTTACTATCCTCAGCCAGAACTTCCCCGACATGGGCGGAGTCTCTGAGCAGGTCGAAGACGAAATCGCCGCCGCTGCACTCGCAGTCGGTGCGAGCCACGCCGGTGTCAAGGCGATGTCCGGCTCCTCGGGTGGTGGATTCGCACTGATGAGCGAGCCACTCGGCCTCGCAGAGATGACCGAGACGCCGCTCGTGCTGGTCGAATCCATGCGCGCCGGTCCCTCGACCGGACTGCCGACCAAACCCGAGCAGTCCGACCTCGAGTTCGTGCTCTACACGAGTCAGGCAGACTCCCAGCGCGTCGTCTTCGCGCCGGGTAACATCGAAGAAGCCTACGAGCAGACGCGACTGGCCTTCGAGATCGCCTGGGACTACCAGATTCCAGCGATCCTCATCTACGACCAGAAGCTCTCCGGTGAGAACAAAAACGTCGATGTCGAATTCTTCGACCGCGAGGTCTCGCCTGACCTCGGCTCGACGCTCACCGAAGACGAACTTCGCGAGGCAGCCCACGACAACTCCGGGAAGTTCAAGCGCTTCAATTACGAGGACGCCGAAGACGGCGTCTCGCCGCGTTCGATCCCCGGCCAGAAAGATGGGCGCTACCTTGCGACGGGTAACGAACACTCGCCAGTCGGTCACATCAACGAGGACCCCGACAACCGCGTCGCCCAGATGGAACGTCGACTCGAGAAACTCGAGGCGATCCGGACGGAACTCGACGAGGAACGCGAGTCGACCCAGACCTACTTTGGCCCAGACGAAGCCGACTACGGCATCATCACCTGGGGCTCCTCCCAGGGCGCCGTCGAAGAGGCAATCGACCGCCTGAACGACGACGGGCACTCGGTGAAAGGGATCAGCGTCTCCGACATGATGCCGTTCCCCGAGACAGAAGTCACGGAGTTCCTAGAGAGCGTCGACGAGGCAATGGTCGTCGAGATGAACGCCACCGGGCAGTTCCGCGGACTGATCCAGAAGGAACTGGGTCGGTACGGCGACAAGATGACCAGTCTGTTGAAATTCAACGGCAACCCATTCGAGCCCGGCGAAGTCGTCGAGGGCTACGAGGTCAACGTTGCCGAAGAGGACCAGCAGCCAGACGCACAGGTACGAATCGAACCCGCTGCAGGTGACTAACCAATGAGTGCATTCAACGCAATCGGTGAGGAGCGAGAGATCGACCGGGATGAGTTCACTCCCGGTGTCGAACCACAGCCGACCTGGTGTCCTGGCTGTGGCGACTTCGGTGTCCTGAAGTCGCTCAAGCAGGCACTCCCGGAAGTCGGCAAGAACCCAGAAGAGGTCCTGACCGTGACCGGGATCGGCTGTTCGGGCAAACTGAACAGCTATCTCGACACGTACGGCTTCCACACGATCCACGGCCGCTCGCTGCCCGTGGCCCGTGCCGCCAAACTCGCAAACCCTGAACTCGAGGTCATCGCCGCTGGCGGTGACGGTGACGGGTACGGCATCGGTGGGAACCACTTCATCCACACGGCTCGTGAGAACCACGATATGACCTATATCGTGTTCAACAACGAGATCTTCGGCCTGACGAAAGGCCAGACCTCGCCAACGAGCCCGAAGGGTCACAAATCGAAGACCCAGCCATCCGGCAGCGCGAAGACGCCGATTCGGCCACTGTCCCAATCGCTGACCGCTGGTGCGAGCTACATCGCCCGCACGGCTGCGGTCAACCCGAACCAGGCCAAGGAGATCATCAAGGAAGCCATCGAACACGACGGCTTCGCTCACGTTGATTTCCTCACCCAGTGTCCAACGTGGAACAAGGACGCCCGACAGTACGTCCCCTACATCGACATTCAGGAGTCCGACGACTACGACCACGATGTCAACGACCGCGCCGAAGCCGCTGAGATCATGCGCGAAACTGAGGACGTGCTCAACGAGGGCACCGTCCTGACCGGCCGGTACTACGTCGACGACGACCGACCATCCTACCAGCAGGAGAAACAGGCTGTCGGCGAAATGCCTGACGAGCCGCTCGCAGAGCGCTACTTCGACGACGACGCCGAGTGGGAACGCAGCTACGACCTGCTCGACCGACACAAGTAATCCGCGAGCGTCCCACACGGGACTCGAGAAACGGTTTCAATTTTTGGACACCCAACCCTCGAGACGGCCGTCCCAAGGGCCGTATCACTCAGAAGTAAGAGAGTCGATGACTCGAGACGATCAGGAGTGGGTATCGCGATAGCCAACGCCGCGTGCGAACAGTTTCGTGATGTAACTCAGGATGAGTAAGGTGACGATGAGCATGGCCAGTGCGTACGGATGGAAGCCATACAGCATCTCCCGGATACCGTAGCCGACGACCAATGCACCCATCAGAAAGGTTGTCCCGCCAACCCAGCGCGAGACGAAGGCGGGATCGACATCGTCATCGTAGTTTGCGTGCAGATCCGCACGTCCCTGCAGGCCGATCTTGTACGTCCCGAGATACAGAATCAAGAGTCCACACAGCACCCAGACGGCACCGCTGATGTAGTTCGGATCGACCATTCCGTACGCAGACTCCGGCCAGCGAGTGAATAAGTCCGACGGTTGGCTGGTGCATACGGATCGGTGACCCAACCTTTTCGTATACAAAAGATATTTTCCCGTCGGAGCAAAACAGTACTGTATGAGCACGCAGGCAACGGAAGATCGCATCCTCGAGGTCTTAGAAGAGGATGCCCAAGCTTCCTACTCGGAAATCGCCGATCGGGCAGGGGTATCAAAGCCGACGGTCCGGAAATACATCAACCAACTCGAGGATGAGGGCGTTATCGTCGGCTACTCGGCCGAGATCGATCCGAAGAAGCTCTCGAGTCAGACCATCGCACTCGTCGGGCTCGATGTCGCAAGCGAACGCTACGTTGAGGCGACCAAGACGCTGAAAGGACTCGAAGAGCTTGAATCGCTCTACAGTTCCAGCGGTGACCATATGCTGATGGCCGAAGTTCGAGCGGCAGACGGCGATTCACTCGGTGAGTTTATCTCTGAAACGCTTCTCGAGATTGACGGCGTTACGGCTGCCCATCCCTCGTTTTTGCAAGAGCGACTGAAGTAACAACTCACGTTGCACTGATCGCGAGTGTGAGTATCGAGCGGGGAACTGCCCACTGACGGTCGTGTCGATGCGTGTGAACGCTTGTGGCCCCGGACCTCGTGCGGAGTTTCACCGCGTGGAGACATCGATCGCAAAGCGATCCGAGGCCACCTAGACCAAGTACTCGAGCGCGGAAAGCACTGACACTTGGTATCTCATGGGACCCGGTGACTATACGATTAGATGTGACGGTGTGCAGACCAGATGAGCGGGGCTGAAACAGGGACGACGCGGCGTGCCTACGCGCTCGTTATTGCGGCAACAGCCAGCTATACGTGTTTGATGTTCGTCTGGTTCTCGTTGCCAGCGTATCTCCCGACGATTATCTCGGATGTTGGGCTGACGAGCACCCAGGCAGGGATGCTCGCTGGTGCAGTGCCGCTTACGTACATTCCGCTGGCGCTTATTTCGGGGCTTGCCGTCGACCGAATCGGTCCCGGCCGGATCATTGGGCTTGGTGTCGTGGTCTACGCTGTCGGGCAACTCGGCCGCAGCATTGCGCCTGATTTCCTCACACTGCTTGCCTGTACGCTCCTGATCGGCGTTGGCGCGACGACGATTACGTTCGGCCTGCCGAAACTCGTCTCCGTCCTCTTCCCGCCGGAGCAAACTGGCCGCCCGTCTGCGATCTATCTCGTCGGCGCGTCGGCCGGTTCAGGGTTTGTGTTCGCGATTGGCAGACCAGTCCTCGGTCCGGTACTTGGTGGCTGGCGCGAACTGTTCTTCTGGAGTGGCGTCGTTGCGCTGTGTTACGGCGTCTGCTGGCTCGCTCTTGCCGTACGTACCGGGATCGATGACGGAACTGCCGAGAGCGCCTCGTTCTCACTCGAGTCGATTCTTACGGACCTCCGAGTCGTACTTGGGCACCGCGAACTCCAGCTCGTCGTCATCATCGGAACGATGTATCTGCTGCTCAATCACGGTCTGCAGGGCTGGCTCCCGACAGTACTCGAGTCGCGTGGGCTCTCAGCGGCACTCGCCGGACAAGCGACGAGTCTGTTTATTGGGGCGTACGTCGTCGGCGTGCTCTTGGTTCCCGAACTGGCAGACCGGTTTGCGATTCGTCGCGCTGTCTTGGTTGGCTGTGGCGCGTTCGTCGCCGTCGGGATGACGGGTGTCATCCTCGGCGGAACCGGTGCAGTACTCGTCGCCGGCATCGTCATCACCGGACTCGGAACTGGTGGTATCTCGCCGCTCGTGCGAGCGATTCCGCCGGCACTCGAGGGAATTGGCGCGCGGTTGACCGGGACGGCAGTCGGCTTCATTTTTGCCGTCGGTGAAATTGGTGGCTTCTTCGGTCCGGTGCTCATCGGCGTGCTCCACGACGTGACGGACTCGTACGTTCCCGGTTTTGGCCTGCTCGCAGCGGGTGGGTTGGTCGTGGTGCTCGCCGGAACAGCACTCGTGTCGCTCGAGGAGTGAGCCGAGATTGAGTGCTATCAGAGCTACCCGTGACTCTCACCACGCCGGTCGAGGCCCCCGTCGTTCAGACTGAAAGTCTGCGTGCTGGGCGTACGCTGGTGGCAGTCGAGGGGAGAGTTTTCACTCCAGAGTACGTACCGACTGCTATGGCGGTATACGAACGCCAGACTCGAGTGCGCGCTCCACTCGAAGATGTCTGGGAGTTTCACTCGAACGTCTCCGGTCTCGAGACGCTGACACCCGATTGGCTCGGCTTGCGCGTTGAGTCTGTCGTCGGCCCTGATGGCGAGCCAGATCCTGCCGTCCTCGAGGCAGGGTCGACGATTTCGCTTTCGTTGCAGCCCTTCGGGGTTGGCCTGCGCCAACACTGGACCTCGGTAATTCGCGTCCGCGAACGAACCAACGGGACAGCGTACTTCCGCGATACGATGGCCGACGGACCGTTCAAGACGTGGATTCACACGCACGTCTTCTATGCTGATGGCGACGAGACGATCCTTCGGGACCACGTCGAATACGAACTGCTGGGGCCACTCGATGGAGTCACTGCACCGTTCTCCATGCTCGGCTTTGAGGCCATGTTTCGCAACCGCCACCAACAAACAAAGGCTGTACTCGAGTGAGGGCGGTTTTCGGAACACGTTTGCAGGCGACGCCGCGTTGAACGAACGTGAGTCGGACTGATCTCGAGACGACGCCATACGCGGCGCTCGTGTTTGCGGTACTGGCTGCAAGTACGAGCGCGATTTTGGTCCGCTGGAGTCATGCGCCGAGTTCAGTTGCGGCGCTGTACCGCGTCGTCTTCACCATCGCACTTATCGCACCCATTGCCTTCTTTCGCTACCGCGATGCGTTCGGACAACTCTCGAGGCGAGATTTCGGATTCGCAGCCATTGCCGGGGTTGCACTGGCCATCCACTTTGCGGCCTGGTTCGAGAGCCTCAACTACACGAGCGTGGCCGCGAGTGTGACGCTTGTCCAGACACAGCCGCTGTTTGTCGCACTCGGTGCCGCGCTGGTCCTCAACGAGCGCGTCTCCCGCACGGCTGTGTTTGGAATCGTTGTCGCCATCGTCGGCGCTGGCGCGATGTCTTTTGGCGATGCCGGACAGGCACCGCTGGCGGATGCAACCTTCTATGGGAACGCGCTGGCGCTGCTTGGTGCGATTACCGTCGCCGGGTACGTCCTCGCCGGCCGGTCTATCCGCCAGCGCGTCTCACTGGTTCCGTACGTGACGGTTGTCTACACGGCGTGTGCGGCGACCTTATTCGTCCTCGTCGGTGTGCAAGGCCACGACTACGTCGCCTATCCAGCCCACGAGTGGCTGCTCTTTCTCGCCATGGCGATCGGCCCCGGCGTCTTCGGGCACACGGTTATCAACTGGGTCTTGAAACATCTCGAGTCAGTTGTCGTCAGCGTCGCCTGGCTCGGTGAACCCGTTGGTGCGACGATTCTCGCACTGGTCTTGCTTGAGGAGATTCCGGACGCCGTTACGGTGGTTGGCGGACTCGTCGTCCTCGCAGGTATCTACATTACGACGATTGAGCGCGAGCGCCGGACCAGCGCGACAGCGCAGTGAGCGGTCTTTTCTGGCCCTCTCGAGTGCCATGAGCCTATTCGTCGATGTCACCGTCGGCTGCTGTGTCCGTCTCTGGCTCGTGTACTGTGCGCTGGTCGGTCTCCTCGTCTGCGCGACGCTCGTCATCGGCCCCCTCGGCCGACGTATCCGTCTCGGGTTCGTGTCCCGTGCGCTGGTCGGCATCCCCATCTGAGCGGCTCTCATCATCAGCCGCGTCGTCCATCAGTTCCGTTGGATCGACCTCGAGGTCGGTGCGTGAGTCTGTCCCTGTCTCTCGCTCGCCGGTGTCGCCACCTGGAGCGCGCTCGTCGGTCGTCTTCTCGAGCGGGTCCTGCCGCTCGGGATCGGTCGTGTTCGACTCGTCGATTTCACCCATCGGGTCGACCTCCTGCGTCGGTTCCGGATCGGCAGCAGTGTGGCGGTCAGCGTCGTCTCGGCGCTCGGTGTCGTCGTCCCGCGCAGCCGCGTCTGAAATCGGCTCGTCGACGGAGTCCGTTCCGACCCCACGGTCGGACTGGCCAGCGTCGATCTCGGGATCGGTCACCGTCGATCCGACTGGCTCGCCGGGAGTGTACTCGTCGTCGTCTCGATCCGCCGTTGACCGATCGTCGTGGTCGAGATCGTCGCCTGGGTCTGCCCGCGAGGTGACTGCCTCGGCTGGTGCTGCCGCCTCGAGTTGGATCGTGTCTGCCGTGTTATTCGCGACGGCGTCCCCGGCGACCGGGATGGTGTCGTCGGCGCTGCCGTCCCAGTCGAACACGGCCGCGATCGTGTTGATCATCCCCGGTTCGGGGTCGACGAATGCAGTCTCGTGCTCAATTTCTGCGACGACGCCGATTGTGTCGCCGTCGGCACTTTCGACACGCTTTCCGATATCGTCGTCAGTGAACGTCGGGCACATATGCGTGCCTCGAGTCTGCTGACAGAAGTGTTCGTGCCTGCAACGGCCGGGATGTCATCCGACCGCGAACAACCGACGCTCTCGAGTCCGTCAGCAATCTGGAAGTGGATTGTGTCTGCGTGGTTCACTTACGCTTCGTGATCGCCAGCAATGGCCGAGCGCGTGCCATTGCTGGTCGTTGTCTCCGTCGAATCGCGGCCATCGGTCAGCGTCACGTGAACCTCCTCGGGCGTCCACCCGCTCGCACGGTCGATGCGAACGAGTCGGGCCTGTGGAGCCAGATCGTCGGTCAGACCTTGACGCCGGATACAGACGTAGCACTGAACCGCTGCCTCCGCGGCAACGGTGTGCGTGACCGCCGCTTCGGTCGACTGGCCAGACGAGCCAACCACGAGGCCAACGATGATCGACTCGTCGAAATCCGTCTCCTCGAGAAACGCCTGTTCGTCCGCAGGTCGATCCGGATCAAGTCCCCGTTCCTCGATGATGCGTTCCGGTGGCTCAAACCGCTCGAGGTGGGCCGGTTCAGTCGCCAGTATCGCGCCGGGCTGGGACCACCAGCCGCCGACGGTGGAAAACGAGCGGCTCTCGAACTCGAGGCGGTCGGCACTGAACGATGGGCGAGCGCAGACTGCTGGCCCGGAGACGGTACAGCCAGCGAGCATCGTACTGCCGAGCGTTGCGAGGAGGGCACGGCGTCGCATGCCACAGGCTCTCGTCGCCATTGCCTAAGGTGTTGCTCGCCCGGTTGTCGCAACCGCGGCGTTCTTGCTCACTCGCTTGCATCGACGCCGGGCGGTGCGTTCATTGTGCCAGCCGACACAGCAGACGTATGCACGTCGTCGTCAACGCCGCCATGAGCGCGGACGGAAAGCTCTCCTCGAGACGCCGCGAACAGATCGCGATCAGCGGTGAGTCGGATTTCGAGCGCGTCGACCGTTTGCGGGCCGACAGCGATGCCGTCGTCGTCGGCGTTGGGACTGTGCTCGCCGACGATCCACGGCTGACCGTCAAAGACGAGACGTTGCGAGAGCGACGAGTCGAGCGTGGTGACCCCGAAAATCCCGCCCGCGTCGTTATCGACTCGAAGGCACGAACGCCGGCTGACGCCGAAATCGTCAACGACGACGCCGAGACGTACGTCTGCGTGAGCGAGGCTGCACCCGTTGGACGACGGATGGACCTCGCTGATCGTGCAGAACTCGTGACTGCGGGCGACGACCGCGTTGATCTCCTGCGCGCGTTCGCCGCGCTTCAGGCTGCCGGCCTCGAGCGGATCATGGTCGAAGGCGGCGGCGAACTCATCTTCTCGCTGTTCGAAAACGGGCTGGTCGACGAACTCCGCGTGTTCGTCGGTCCGAAGATCATCGGCGGCCGAGAGGCACCGACGCTGGCCGACGGCGACGGATTTGTCGCTGACTTTCCGACGCTCGAACTCGAGACACTCGAGCGACTCGACGACGGCGCGCTGTTAGTCTGGAACGCGTAACGAGAATACGAGTTAATTTTGACAGTCACATAGCGACAGATTAATACGACGTTTTCGCGACGTTGTCGACAGATGCCGACAACAGGACCGACTCATGACGTATCGATCCGCGGCGTACTCCCGCCGACGATAACTGCCTACACCGCTGACGAAGAACTCGACCTCGAGGCAACGGCGGCTCACGCCCGATTCGTCGTTGACCGGGGCGTCCACGGGGTGTTCCCGCTCGGAACGAACGGCGAGTTCCCGATGCTCAAGCCTGACGAGCGCGCAGCGGTTATCGGAGCCGTCGTCGACGAAGTGGGCGACGAAGTGCCGGTGATCGCCGGTGTCAGCGCCCCAAGCACCCGAAACACCGTCTCGTATGCTCTCGATGCGGAGGCAAGCGGTGCAGATGCCGTCGTCGTCGGTATTCCCTACTACTACCCAATCGATAGCGCGGCCATCGTCGAACACTACGAGGAAGTCACCGACGCGGTTGACATCCCGGTCTACATCTATCACTTCCCAGCGCGGATGGGCAACAAACTCGAGTTAGAGACGCTCGACCGGATCGCCGCGATCGACGGCATCGTCGGTGTCAAAGACTCGAGTGGCGATGTGGCGTGGCTCGGTCAGGCTATCGACCAGAACCCGGACCTGACGTACCTTGCTGGCCTCGACTCGCTGTTGTTCGCCGAACTCGAGATTGGCTGTACGGGTCTCGTCAGCGCCGTCTCGAACATCTTCCCGGAACTTACCGTTGACCTCTATGAGTCCTATGTCGAGGGCGAGGAGGCACACGCTCGAGAACTCCAGAGCACCGTCTTCGATATCTGGAAGGCAGTCGACCGCGGCCCCTACCTCGGCGGCGTGAAGTCCGCACTCGACTTGCATCCCGAGGTCGAGTTCGACCCCGGTCCAATGCGTCGGCCGCTCCAGCGCATGAGCGACCGGGAAGAGGTCCAACTCGAGCGAACACTGCGGACGCTCGATCTGATCTAAGAGAGTCATCCGTCATCCCTTTCCTCGCTCACCCCCTAGGGCGGGTATGGAACACGCAACGTTCGGCGGCGGCTGTTTCTGGTGTGTCGAAGCCGCGTTCAAGGAACTCGAGGGAGTCAACACGGTTACGTCCGGCTACGCTGGCGGTCACGTCGAAAACCCGACCTACGAAGCAGTCTGTGCAGAGTCGACCGGCCACGCTGAGGTTGTCCAGATTGAGTACGACCCAGCCGAGATCACCTATCCAGACCTGCTCGAGGTCTTCTTTACGATTCACGACCCAACGACGAAAGACCGCGAGGGACCCGACGTTGGCTCGCAGTATCGCTCGGCGATTTACACCCACGACCGCGACCAACTCGAGACCGCAACCCAGTTCGTCGACGCCCTCGAGAACGATGGACTGTACGAGGGGATTGTGACGGAAATCGAGCCACTCGAGCGGTTCTACGAGGCGGAAGCGTATCATCAGGACTACTTCGAAAAGAATCCAAACGATGCGTATTGTACGATGCACGCGGCTCCGAAAGTCGAGAAAGTGCGCGAGCAGTTCAGCGAGAACGCGCCAACGAGTACGTAACTGCATGCGTTTGCTGTTTGAGTGAGACGTCCAACACCGCGAGCGACGATTCGGAGCGAGCGGGCTTTTTCATCGAAGTTTTTGCACGAGGGTGAGCGAGTCCAGCGAGCGAACCCGAGGTGGAAAAAGTTCGGATTGCGTGCTGTACGATGCATGCTGCGCCGAAAGTGGAGAAAGTTCGGGCGCAGTTCGGCGAGAACGCGCCGACGAGTACGTAACTGCGTGTGTTCGCTGTCTGAGTGAGTTGTCCAACAGCCGCGAGCGACGACCCGGAGCGAGCGGACTTTTTCATCGAAGTTTTTGCACGAGGGTGAGCGAGTCCAGCGAGCGAACCCGAGGTGGAAAAAGTTCGGATTGCGTGCTGTACGATGCACGCCGCACCGAAAGTGGAGAAAGTTCGGGCGCAGTTCGGCGAGAACGTGACTCCTGAACAGTAACGGAGTGTGTTCACGTTCCGGCTGTTGACAGTTCGTTACGACGAGTTTGCCGATGAACCGGGATTGTCGAGATCGTCTGATTCCTCGTCGGCAGCCGACTCGAGGTCGGTATCGAAGACGAACGAATCGAACTCGCCGTCGGACTCGAGGACGACGGTTTCGCCCGCAGTCACCGACTCACCGGGCGCAACGGCAATGTCATCGATGTCGACCGTCGGTGGAAAGAGCAGGTCGACGCGGCTTCCAAAGGCAATGTGGCCCAGTCGGTCGCCGCGCTCGAGGTCGTCGCCGGGTTCGGTGTAGGGAAAGATTCGGCGAGCGAACGCACCGGCGATGAGGGTGACGGTGGCGTTGCTGGGTTCGTCAGTTGTGGGAAGCTGGTCGGAGTCGATCTCGAGGGAGACGTGGACGCGTTCGTTTCGGTCCGACTCTTTGGAAAAGGCGGGTTTGTGGGCACCAGAGACGTGCTCGACATCGGTGACGTGACCGCCAAAGGGCGCGCGGATGACGTGGACGTGCCAGACGTTCATGAAGACGCCGAGGCGGACGCGGTCACCCTCTTTGCGTAAGACGGAGACTTTTCCGTCGGCTGGTGAGACGACACCGGTTGGCGGCGCTCTGCGGTCTGGATCTCGAAAGAACGCGAGGACACCGAGGCCGACTGCGAGCGAGAGCACGGCCGCCGTCGCGCTGATGACGAGCGCGAACGGGGCGGCCACCAGTGGGAGCAGGGCGTACTTCCAGCCCCCCGGAGCGATGTTCATAGCTGTCCCCACGCGCGCGACTCGTATGGCCGTTACGGACGGCTATGGGCGACCAACTGCCAGGCTGGGCTACCTGTGTGCTTCGATTGCCAGTCGAATCCGGTTCGCAAAGACGTTCATCTCTCCCGTTGCGTGATTGCTCTTACTCACGAACGCCGTTACTCCCGCCTCGAGTGCGTCTTCGACGAGTGGCTCGAGGGGATTGCCGGTAAAGAGAATAAATGGAATATCTGGCATGCCGGGTGTTGCGTCGCCGTTGATCGAGGCCGCAAGGTCGAGGCCGCTTTCTTCGAGCAGTTCGTAACTCGAGATCAGACAGTCGTAGCCCGTTTCCTCGAGGGCGGATCGAGCCTCCGGTGCGGTGGCGACAGTTTCGACGTCGAACCCGTGTACTGTCTGTAACGTATCACTGACGTGGGTGGTGAGGAAGTCACTGTCTTCGACGAGGAGAACGGTGTACGATGACATAGACAGATAACGGAATCAGGATACGATAAATGATTTGGCACCACGGCCGGAACGCCTATACGTCTTCGTCAATCGCTGTGGCGGCTGGAAGGGTAAACGAGACGGTGGTCCCATCACCGGGCGCTGACTCGATCCAGATGCGCCCGTCGTGGCGCTCGACGATCCGTCGACAGAGTGCAAGCCCGATGCCTGTGCCGTCGTACTCCTCGCGACTGTGCAGTCGCTGAAAGACCTGAAACACGCGATCCGTTTCCGCTGGATCGATACCGATACCGTTGTCGACAACCGAAACCGTCCACGACTGTCCGTCTCGAGTGGCAGAGACGGCTATTTCCGGTGGACCCTCGCCGCTGTATTCGATGGCATTCGACAGCAGGTTTTGGAACAACTGTCGCAACTGACTGGCATCGCCGTAGACAGTCGGCAATGACTCAGCCGTAATCTCGGCGCTCGAGTCTTCGATTTTCATTTGGAGATCCATCATGACGTCGTCGAAGACGGTGTCGAGGTCGACGGACTCGAACGACGCTCCCTGGGTATCGATTCGGGAGTACTCGAGCAAGCCATCGATCATCGCTCGCATCCGCTCGGCCCCATCGACCGCGTAGCCGATGAACTCCTCGGCCTCTTCGTCGAGCGCCGTCGCGTACCGGTTTTCGATCAGTTGGAGGTAGCTCGTGACCATCCGCAGCGGTTCCTGGAGGTCGTGGCTGGCAGCGTAGGCGAACTGTTCTAAGCGCTCGTTCGAAGCCTCGAGTTCGTCGACGAGTTCGTTGAGACGACGCTCGTACTGTTGGCGTTCGATGCCAGTCGCAAGCACTGTTGCAGCGCTTACGACGAACTCGATGTCATGAGTTGCAAACTCGCGTTCACGCTCGTCGTACAGAGCCAGTACGCCCCATGGGTTGTCGTTCGGCCCAATCGTGACACCCATGGCGCTTTCGATGTTGCTGTCGGCGAGCACCGATGAGTACGCAGCTCTGTCGTCGGCTTCGAAGGATTCGACAACGACTGGGTCGTCCGACTGAAGCGTCCGCTCCGCCAACAGTGCAGGTTCAGTGCGAGAAATGCCCGTCGTCATTTCGTTCTCGAGCAGTGCAGGATCACAGCCAACGTCCGCACGGACAGTCAACGCGGAGTCATCCTCGGCTGGCGTCGTTGGCTCCACTTCGAACACGAGACAGCAGTCGATACCGAGTGCTGTCCCAACTATCTGGATCGCACTCTCGAGTAAGTCATCTGCGTCGGTGCTTTCGAGCGCCTGCTGGCCGAGGTAGTTGACGGCCTCGAGTTGAGTTACTTTCTCACGCAGCGCCCGTTCGGCGTCTTTCCGGGGTGAAATATCGCGAAAGAGACCGACGAAGTATCGATTCCCTTCGTACGTAAAGTCATTTAGGGACACGCCCAGTGGCACTTCGTGGCCTGCCTCGTGTTGGCCGGGAAGTTCAACATACGTCCAATCAAGATTTCGCTCGCCTGTTTGGAGGTACCGCTCGAGGGCGTCCAGATGGGGCTGTTGTAACCGAGGTGGGATGATCGTGACCTTGCTCGAGCCGACCAGTTCGTCGGGTGAGAAGCCAAGAATTCGTTCGACAGCAGGATTTGCGTACTGAATATTGCTGTCGGTATCGAGAACGATAATGCCATCTGGAAGCGCATCCGCCAGCGCCTCGAACGTTTTACCGTATGCGAGATCGGATGCGGATGTCGCTGCCGTTGATGTGTCCGATGGTTGCTCGATAATGCCGTCTATCACTGTTTTGCCGTTGTCGTCTGCAACGACGACATGAACGTCACAGGCGACCGGTGTGCCTGCAGCGGCTCGGACTGAAAGCGTCGTCGAGGCTGGATTCCCCTCGGCCCTCGTGAGCGCTATGAGTGCCTCGTCTTCGACAACAAGCCTCGAGAATGGGGTCTCGAGCAGATCGCTGTGATCGATGCCAACCAGCGCTGTGAATGCGTCGTTCGCGTCGATGATCGCTCCGTCGGTCGTCGTCCGAAAGCGGGCGATACCCGCCGCCGAAAGCAGGGACGCGTTCAGATCTGAATTCAAATTCGCCCCATGGGTCGACGGCGTGGACGACGAATCAGGGTCCATTGCATGGCCTTGGCCACTGCGTCGGATAAGGACTGCGACGTACTGGTAAACATCTCACTCCTCAACCATATGCGCTTACTGTGTGAACGGCGTACTCAGTCACGGTATCCGGACTATACTGATTCGTATATCAATCCCAAAATGATTGTGTTCGGGCGTATTCGCGCTCTTTCGAGAGAATATCTCGGTAGAACTCATCTTCGTTCTCCCGAAGCTTGTTGATGATCTGGGCGGCATTGTGCGGGCCGACTCCGCGGGCAGCCATCGCGATGACAGCTTGCTTGCCGTGGCTCTGGACCAGACTCGCTCCCCGATACGCACGCTCGGTCATCGCCGCTTGCTCGTCGTCCTTTTTGGCAGCGCGAACCGCCTGGACGACCTCCTCAGCCCATGGATTCAACGAGGCGATCCGCGTCGATCCACACTCGGGGCACTCTGGCTGATCGGCCACCCGCTTGACTTTCGTTTTTACCTTCCACTCCTGGCAGTGCGTACACAACAAGATAACACGGTCGTCTTGCAATCGCTCGCGAACCGTCTGAATTACGCTCGAGTCCGCGTTTTCGGGTGCGAGCAGTTCCTTCCCGCCCGAGGAGCGCCCGCCCTGGCCGACTGGTGTGCGACCGCGGTGAGTCACGAGGTCGATCTCGTCGGACTGAATGCCCTCGAGCACCGCACTCGCACGGTCGATATCCAGATCCTCATGGAACACCTCACGAACGGATTCCGCGTACATCGGCGTGTCCTCGAGAGCGGCAAGCAGGCGTTCGTTCGAGATTCGGCCCGATCCAGAACTTTGCCAGCGTTTGAGCGCGCCGAACTTCGCCGAGACCTGTGCGAGCCGAAACGCGAGCGCATCCGAGTTCTTGAGGCCGAGTTTGACAATCGCCTCGACGTGATCAGGATCGGTCTCTTCGAGCACCTCGAGTATGTCGCTGGTTGCAATCGAACTTGGCACCTCGAGTTCGATTCGGTAAGGGTCGGTCTCGAGTCCGACTGAAGACCCTGCCCGCTGGCCAAGCAGTGCGGAGAGCGTTCGCCCAAGCGTCTCGTTGGCCATGTGGCCGAGACAGGCGTTGATGACGACCGTTCGGCCCCGGCGCTCGAGGACGATCCGGTCGGCCGTCGGCATCGGGGACTCGCCGTCGATCTGGCGCTCGAGTTGTTCGCAAGCCTCGGTCAGTGTATACTCGTCGGCCGGATAGCGACCGGCGAATTCGCGTCCAACGCTGGCTGCATCCGCGCCCGCCTCAAACTGCGGTTCTGCAACAGCACGGATTTCGCCGACCTCACCTGCGACAGCGGCGGGAACGGGAATCTCCTGGCCGATCCAGGATGGCACCTCGCCTGCTGGGTCTTCGATAGGGCTGACCTTTACGCGTCCCTCCTCGTCGTCGATTTCCGCAATCCGCCACATCTCGCCGCGCTGGATGAACACCTCGCCGGGCTGGGCGAAGTTGACGACGAATCGCTCGTCTAAGGTCCCGATCTGGCCGCCCGAGGCGATGTCGTGGACGTCGTAGGTCTCCTCGTCGGGAATCATCGAGAGATTCGCGTAGACGTACTGCCAGGTGCCACCGGAGGTCTCGATGCGATTTTCGCCCTCGTCGTGCCACAGAATCCGGTTGCGACTCAGTTCGGAGACGACCTCGCGGAACGTCTCCTCGGTGAGGTCGCGAAACGGATACGCGCGAGTGATCGTGGCGTAGGCGTCCTGTATGTGTCTCGAGCCGCGGCTCTTGACGATGCCGGGGATCTGGTTTGCGACTACGTCCAGACTCCCCTCGTGAATCGCCGCGGGTTCGACCTCGCCTGCGCGGGCGCGGCGAGCAATCGCCAGCGCCTCGAAGGTGTCGTCCGGTCTGGTCGTGACGATCGTCCCGCTCGAGACCTCGTCGCGGCTGTGGCCGGCGCGTCCGATCCGCTGGAGCAAGCGCGTGACCTGTCGTGGACTCTTGTACTGGATCACGTGATCGACGCGGCCAACGTCGATGCCCAGTTCCATCGAGGAGGTACAGAGTAACCCGTCCAGTTGACCGGCCTTAAAACGATCCTCGACGTCTATTCGGGCCTCTTTCGAGAGCGAACCGTGATGAACACCGATCGGTAACTCGAGTTCGGTAAACCTCGAGCCGAGTGCCTCGGCTGTCTGGCGGGTGTTCACGAAGATCAGCGTTGATTCGTGCTTGTCGACGAGATCACGAATCACGCGAACGTGACTCGCGGTGTCGGGTTCGGTCATCAGTTTCCCGGCGAGTGTCTCGTCCTCGTCGGTGATCTCTGGCTTGTGGACGGTCACGTCGACGTTACTCCCGACGTCGATTTCTCGCACTTCGCAGGGCCGGCCACCCGAGAGGAATTGACCGACCTCACCGGGGTCACCGACCGTCGCCGAGAGACCGATGCGCTGGAACTCACCCGCCAGATCGTGCAGTCGCTCGAGACCGATGGCCAACTGCGCGCCGCGTTTTGAGGCGGCGAGTTCGTGGACTTCGTCGATCACGACGTGAGAGATGTCGGCCAGCCCCTTGCGCAGGCGCTCTCCCGTCAACATCGCCTGCAGTGTCTCTGGCGTCGTCACAAGCACGTCTGGTGGGTCCGTGGCCTGCTTACTGCGCTGGTAATCCGTGGTATCACCGTGGCGAACGTCGACCTCGAGATCTAAGTACTCGCCCCACCACTCGAGGCGTTCGCGCATGTCGCGGTTGAGCGCCCGCAGCGGTGTGATGTACAGGGCACCGAACCCCTCGGGTGGGCCAACGTCGGAGGAGACCGCCGACGGGGATCGCGTCGCTGCGCTCCGCTCGCCCGCCTCGGCGTCGTCGGTTGTCTCATCTGTCGCTACGAGGTGATCGAAGACGGGTAACATCGCCGTCTCGGTTTTCCCACTGCCGGTCGGCGCGATCACGAGCGTGTGGTTGCCTGCGGCAAGTGGTGGAATTGCCACCCGCTGTGGGGCCGTCGGCGTCGAAAAGCCGCGTTCGGAGAGGGCTCCACGAACTGTCGAACCGAGGTGGGTAAAGGCTGCGACATCCCCGTCGGTCATCGACCGCCAGTAGGGACGACCACCGCATAACGTTGTTGTGTGCTTGCGCCTGTGTGCGTGCGTGGCCACACCACCGCTTTACTTTCACTTTCACTCTGCTTGGAATTGACTTACGACAGTGCCGTCTCAATCGGTGTGTATGTCACTCAATAATCAAGACGTCTGGAATCCGACGATTGCGATAACACGGACGATTCGCGAGAACATTCTGCGCTATCTCTTCGAATACGGCCCATCATCTGCGGGCGAGATTCGTGACGCTCTGTCGCTTCGACGCACCGGTAACGAGGGTGCGTTCAGATCACTCCTCGAGTTCGAGTTGCTTGCCCGGTCGGTCAGACATGGCCGGGTGCACTACGAACTCACCGCATGTGGTGAACGATTTATCGAAGAGCAATTGCTCGGGACACGCTGATCTTGTCGCAGTTCATCTCATTCCCGCTTGCGAGTGTACGTGTGACTGGCCAGCTACAGCAATGTCTCTCGAGGACGATATCTGCCGTACTAGGCTCGACTCGAGTGCTGAACTACCCGGTTAAGTGTCTCCTACGGCACGCTGCGTAAGGGAACGAAATAGAAGGGGTCGGTTTCCGAGTGGTATGCGGTCCATAGCTATTTGCATATCGCCGGTACCTCGGGGAGATGACACCTATCAAGACAGGACAGTCACACTCATTGATTGGTTGGTCCCCAATGGTGGCTCTGCAAGCGGGTCACCAGTCCCTTTCGGCACTCATCAGTACTGTGGAGTTGAACGCACGCATACAAGCAGAGGCGCAGGTATGACTCCTCTGCATGACCGCGGCTGGATACTGGGTATAGCCGGTGCGCTCGTCGTCTGTGGCGCGCTCGTTGCGGTCGGTTTCGCCGGCGGTGTTGGGGCAGTACAGGAGACTCAGCAGAACGTCTCCGAAGAGGCACATATCGAACCCGTTCCTGAGCCCGGCGATGCGTACTTCGAGGCCGAAGCGTCGGATGGCAGTTGGGTGAGTTACGTCAACCCGCGCGATGAGTATCGCTCGCCGTATCTCGGTGATGGCTCTGGAAAGCTCTGTGTGACGCTCGTCAATGAGCGCGGCGAACCCGTCGTCGGGGAGAGCGTCCCCGGAACAACGGTGACGATGCCAACCGGTGATGAACTCGACTGGCACTCTCACACCGATCCGTTCACCGTGGAATACCCGCTTACCGAGCACTACCAGCGCCCACTCGATGCTGACCAGTTCGGTACTAGTCCGGACCTCGCACAGGGCGATGGTTACATGGACTCTCACTGCATGGAAATCCACGGGCTCCCAGAAGATGGTGGCACCGTCGAATACGGCCCTGTCGACGTCACTGGCGAGCACGCAGATGATATCGAGGTCGTCGGCTACATCCAGCAGGCACACGACTCCTGGGATACAGACGTTGATCCAATCGAGGACGCCGAACCGTACGAGGAAGCCGGTGGCGGCTGGACCTACTACCCTGACGGGTCACACGGACAGGCCGTTGCCGTCCTCCAACTCGACGGCGATGCGGATATCGCTCCCGACGATACACCAGACACCGACGACGAAGACGCCACGAACTCGAGCGACGCTGGCCAATCCGACGATACCGAGACTGACGCTGACACCGAAACAGACGCTGACAACGAGACTGATAGCACCGACACCGATCCGTCCTCGAGTGACGACGGGTCTGAGGGCGATAGCGATGATGTCGACGAGGGGGAGAGCATGCCCGGCTTCGGCCTGCTTGGCGCAGTCGTTGTCGTGCTTGCACTGGTCTGTGTCCGCGCTATTCACGCTGGCACGCGCGAGTGACCAGCGTCTTTCCAAGCCTCGCACGCTGACGACACAGTCGGCCGTGATGAACCACTCCTGTTTTGGCAGTTGCACTCGGAGTATCGAGTATGACCGACGACGACGCGGCCGATTCGGAGCCTCGCGTTCCTGTGGTGTGTTCGACGTGCGAAACGACATCTCGGATCCCGCTTTCGGAGTTGGCCGACGCAGTCGACCGACACAACACCCAGCTCCATGACGGTGAGGACGTGGCTCAGGTCGACCCGGAAATCGCCGACCAACTCGCCAATCTCGTTGCGACTGACCTCGGCTTACTCGAGGAGTGACCGACGCTGGAACGTGATCAGACTCGAGACAACGACGGAGAGACGAATTTTTGAACGAGACGCCCGTACACACGGCCATGACCGACCAGGCAGAGTGGATGGAACCCGAAGACGACCACATTCTCGAGTTGCTGGCCGAAGACGATATTTTTGAGCCAAGTCATATCGAATCCGAGGGCATTTGTCGCGGCCCCGACGCCGCCTACCGATGCCGTGAACTCACCAAGTACGGACTGTTGACCCGGCCGATGACCGGCATGTACGATCTGACCGACCTCGGCGAGCAGTATCTCGCGGGAGAGGTCGATGCGAGCGAATTGACTCCAGAGGAATAAGACTACTCCGACCCCGAAACGGCATCTTGAACGTGCGTCTCGAGAAAGGAGACGACCTCGTCGCCGCCCATGAAGCCATCAGTCACGTGTGCGATCTGAGTGCCGTCCCGAAAGAGAAACAGGGCTGGAACCGACCGAACGTCAAAGCGCTCGAGCAGCGCTAGATCGTCCCTCGGGTTGACGAGTCCAATCGGAATCCCGGTTTCTCGAGCAACATTGCCGAGGACGGGTTCCATCGCCTGACACAGCGTACACCCGCTGGTATAGCACTCGACCAGTGCAACGTCGTGGGACTCAATGAACTGTGTGACCGCATCGTTGTCCTCGAGATGGACAGGTTTCGTCAATTCGTCCATGTGTGTGATATGGTCTACGAGTGGATACCGTTGACGCCGTTGTTGGACACAGAAAGTGACCGAACGCGCAGGATATATACGATCTAGGGGCGTTCGCATACCGGTTTTGGCAATCGCGAACGCAACGCAGTCGGGACTGCCATCGATGATCATCCAGAAATGGACTGATACGTCTCGAGTGCCTACGGCTGTTAATGACTCGACAGACGACCCACGAGGCGCGCTCGCGCCAAAAATCGACGTTATTCTGCTGGGAGTGTCACTACTCGAGTCCGGCTACTGAGGGGTGGATTCGCCGGTCCAGTGATGGCACAGTTGCCACCGTCTGTCCGCAGTGTCAGACTACGATTACCACGCGTCCACAGCGTAGTGATCGCTCCGACAGCCGCCGGCCACATCACAGTTCTGCAACGGGGTAGCAGGCGCACACGCCCAATATTGGTGTTTGTGAGCGACAGCGTGACTGCATGTTACGCCCTGATTCGCGCATATTTTGCCTGGCATTCCCCGAGTGATTGTACAGATTCAGACGAATGTACACACCATTTCGGCGACCATTGCTGACATTGTTCAGTTTGGTCCGCAGCACAGTCTCCATTTGTCTCTATTTGTTATTGCTGCACATCACTTATTGACCGAATGGGCTATTTTCTCGCAGAATGCGTATATTCGCCCACAACAGTAGAGCTTTAATAGTAGGATCCATTTCCTTACTCGAGTAGAAGATGACAGGTGACAACCTGACCACTGCGGAACAGGACGTACTGGACGAAATCGAGGCGGAAGACGTTGACTTCCTCCGACTGCAGTTTACGGACATTCTGGGAACGGTCAAGAATGTCGCCGTCCCGGCCCGTCAGGCCGAGAAGGCGTTTACCGAAGGCATTTACTTCGATGGCTCGTCGATCGAGGGCTTTGTCCGCATTCAGGAGTCGGACATGCGCCTCGTTCCTGACCCAGAGACCTTCGCCGTCTTGCCATGGCGCAACGACGAGGACAGCGCTGCCGGTCGAATGATCTGTGACGTCTACGACACCTCGAGTGGTGAACCGTTTGAGGGCGATCCACGACGCGTTCTCAAAAACGCGATCGAACGTGCTGAGGAGCTCGGGTACACGGTCAACGCCGCACCAGAGCCCGAATTCTTCCTGTTCGAAGAGGACGAGGACGGCCGCGCAACGACGAAAACGAACGACGCTGGCGGCTACTTCGACGTCGCCCCGAAAGACCTCGCCAGCGACGTTCGCCGCGACATTATCTACGGCTTAGAGGAGATGGGCTTCGAGATCGAAGCCAGTCACCACGAAGTTGCAGAAGGCCAACACGAGATCAACTTCGAGTACGATGACGCGCTTTCGACGGCAGACAACGTCGCCACTTTCCGAACGGTCGTCCGTGCAATCGCCGCCCAGCACGACCTTCACGCGACGTTCATGCCGAAGCCAATCCCAAAAATCAACGGCTCGGGGATGCACACCCACCTCTCGCTGTTTACCGAGGACGGCGAAAACGCCTTCCACGACGAGGACGACGAGTTCAACCTGAGCGAAGAGGCTCACTCGTTCCTCGCCGGTATTCTGGAACACGCCCCGGCAATCACCGCCGTTGCAGACCCAACTGTCAACAGCTACAAGCGCCTCGTGCCCGGCTACGAAGCACCCGTCTACGTTGCCTGGTCCGACCGCAACCGCTCGGCACTGATCCGCAAACCGGCCGCCCGTGTCCCAGCCGCAAGCCGCATCGAAGCGCGCTTCCCAGACCCATCGTGTAACCCATACCTCGCGCTCGCCGCGCTCATCCACGCCGGTCTCGAGGGAATCGAGAACGACCTCGACTGTCCCGACCCAATCCGCGAGAACATCTACGACTTCGACGAAGAAAAACGCGACGAGTACGGCATCGAAACGCTCCCATCGAACCTGGGCGAAGCCGTCGACGCACTTGAGGAAGACGAGGTCATCTACGACGCCCTCGGTGAACACGTCGCACCGAAGTTCGTCGAAGCCAAGAGCCAGGAGTTCGAAGAGTACCTCATCGACGTCTCCGACTGGGAACTCGATCGGTACCTCGAGACGTTCTAATCGAGACACCGCGTCTCTCGTCACTGATCACTCTCCACGGCTCACGCGTCTGCCAGTCTCGTTGTTTACTGTCAGTTACAGGTCACGGACGGTGTCGATGTAGTCCGTGAAACGTTTCCTTTCTGGACCGAACGTATCGGACGATGACGGATACCGATCGACCAGCGCCGCCGCCAACGCTCGAGGAACCACTTCGCGAGTTACTTGTAGAACTCGCAGTCGAGGAGCCAGCCCAACTTCGGGCAGTCGCGACACATGCAACGCAACTCGAGGGCTGGCTCGACCGCCAGGACGAAGACGGAGAGGCGGAACCGACAGCGGACTCGAGCGAACAGGTGGCTGTGGGTCCCGAGACGGTTCCGCCGGGCGTGCCTGAGCGAGCGAGTGTGAGCGTCACGGAGATTGCCGGGAGCGAGTACTGGTACTATCAGTGGCGGGATGGCGACGAAATTCGGTCGAAAACGGTTGAACGGTAAGGACAGTCCACTCTCGGCCCGAACTCACGCCTCACCGTAGACTGGAACCGCTGCCCCGCTTGTAACCGCCGCGGCGTCGCTACAGAGAAACGCCATTACCGCAGCGATTTCGGCGGGTTCGACCCACGACTCGTGATCCGAATCCGGCATCATCTCGCGGTTCATCGGTGTGTCGATCACGCTCGGCATTACTGAGTTCGCTCGAACCGTTCCCTGATTCTCCTCGGCAATCGTCTCCATCAACAGTCGGATACCGGCTTTCGTGATCCGGTAGGGGCCGTCGCCCTCACCACCCTCGAGCGACGAGCGTGCACTGACGCTGACAATTGCTCCGTCGGTCTCCTGTAATGCTGGGAGCGCGTGTTTGGAGGTGAGAAATGCCGTCTTCAGATTGATGTCGACCAGAAACTCGAACGACTCGAGGTCGGTCTCTTCGATGTGGTCACCGCCGCGCCAGGTGCCGGCGATGTTCAGCAGGTGATCGATTCGTCCGTGGTCGTCGAGAACCGACTCAATGAGGGATTCAACCGCGCTCTCGTCGGTCAGGTCTGTTTCGTAGAACTGGACGCCATCGGCTGGCTCGAGGTGGCTGTCTTCGTCATCGGGAGCGACGACATCGACGGCACAGACTGTCGCGCCGGCCTCGCGAAATTGATCCACGGCGGCGCTGCCGAGTGCACCGCTTGCACCCGTAATGATGGCAACAGTGTCCTCGAAGTCGACCGTAATCGAACGCTGTGGTGACATAGACTCTCCTGCCACATCCAGGGAGATTAATTACGGGGGCGAGCGCGCCTGCACTGGTTGGCGTCCGGTCCAGTCGAATGACCACCGGCCATGAACCGGGAGTATATTGGCTCCCAGCCCATTAGTATCGGCGAATGCGACTGATCGCCCATCGTGGATTCGCTGCGACGGCGCCGGAGAATACGATTGCCGCCGTACAGTCGGCCGCCGACCACGCCGATGCCGTCGAGTTCGACGTCCGACGCTGTGGCTCGGGCGAACTCGTCGTTATCCACGACGACACAATCGACCGCGTCACCGGCACGAACGGCACCGTCGCCGACCTCAGCCTCACGGAACTCAAAACACACACAATCCTCGAGTCGGACGAACAAATTCCGACGCTCGAGGAGATGCTCGCCGCGTTGCCGCCGGACATTGAGGTCAACCTCGAGATGAAAGCCGAGGGAATCGCAGCAGATGTCCTCGAGACGATCGCTGCCGCGGATGTTGACAACCGAATCGTCACGACCTCGTTTCTCCTGTCGGAACTGCGGACGATCCGCGAACTCGAGCCGGATCAGCCATCTGGACTGCTCGTCAGCCGTCGCCTCGAAACACCGGTCACGACCGCCATCGAACTCGACTGCGACGTGATCGGCGCGAACTACGCGCGGTGTCTCACCACACAGCTCGTCCCGCGGGCGAAAGCCGTCGATCTCGAGGTTCACGCGTGGTCACTCGAGCGCTGGCTCCTGGCGAAGATACTCGAGTTGCGCGGTGTCGATTGCGTGTCGGCGGATCGGCCGCTTCGCGTGTAAGGTAGCGCTACTTGGGGGATGAACCAGTTCCGGCATCTGGCTCGGGCGATAGGTAGTACGCTCGAGCGTGATAGAGATAGATAATGAATATCACGCTGATGAGCAGCCCACCAATCTCGTCCTGAGCGATATCGAAGACAGCGTCAATGCCGAAAATGAACAGTGTCACGACCCATGCCCACAGTTGGCCAGTCCACAGTCCGTAGGCAACGACCAGATACAGCAGTGCAACAAACAGGTACAGCAACACAGTCTCAGTGTCGCCCATGCGAAGCACGCGGAACGATATGAGAACGAGCAGTATCGAAATGAGGACGCCGAGTACGCAGATGAGTGAGATCCCAATCGGTCGTGATCGCCCCCCTGAGTGAGACGACACACTGGCTTGAGGCGTGCCCATACACTCGCCTGTGAGTTCAACCAATAAATATTTTCTCTGAGACAGGTTGTCTTCCTAGCAGTTCACTTACCAACCGTCGTCACCGACACCGTCCGCGTCCGTGGGCCATCACACTCGAGGACGAACACAGACTGCCAGGTTCCGAGCGCGAGATCACCGTCGCGAACGGGAATCGTGACGTCCGGGCCGACAAGCGCCGCGCGCAGGTGTGAATCGGCGTTGCCATCTAACTGGTCATGAGCGTGGCCGTCGTCCGGAACGAGGTCATCAAAAAAGCCCTCGAGATCGCCTCTAAGGCGTGATTCGTTTTCCTGAACGATGAGTCCAGCCGTCGTGTGCTCGACGAACGCAGTCGCGATCCCAGTTGAGAGATCATTGGGAATGGCCGCTGCAAGCTGGTCGGTGATATCGACGCTCGTGAGTCGGGCATCTGTTTCGACAGAAAACGCCATACTCGGATCAACGTGAGCCAGGACAGACTACGTTACGGTGGCGACTGTCTCGAGTGACTCCCGTCGTCCGTCGCTTGATTCGCCGTCGGAAGTTGTGCACGCGCCCAGGCGGCTCGCTCTCGGACGCCCCGGTCTGGGTCGCGGTGCTCGAGTGCACCGAGTTGCTCCCGCGCGGCTTCAATACGGCCGTATCCAACCGCGAGACAGGCGTTCAACCGGACTGACGTGTGCTCATCCTCGAGCAAGGAAACGAGTTGGTCGCTGATCGGTGAGGTCGCAGTGTCGGCATCAACACCGGCAGCGACGCGTGCAATCGTCGTCGCAGCGTTCGCTCGGGTTTGTGGATACTCGCTCTCGAGGGCGGGCGTGAGGTCGGGACAGACGCCTTCGACCGTTGCGGGGTGGTGGCGCGCTACGTCTGCAAGGCAGCCGATGGCGTTGGTTCGTAGCGAGTCGTTCTCATGAGTGGCCAGTGAGGCGGCGGCGGCGACGAACTCGTCCGTCTGCAGCGTCGTGCCGGTACGGGCGATTCGCCCGAGCGCAGCAAACACTTCGACGCCGTGTTCCGTAGGATCTGGCTCGAGTGCGTCAACCAGGACCGGAACGGCAGGCTCGAGTTCGGTCGGATACGCCGTTGATAGGTGGCTCACTATCTGGATGCCCCACCCGTCTATGACCGGGCGATCGGCAATGGCAGCCGTGAGCAGTTCAATCTGTTCGACGAGCGCACCAGGGCGGTCATCGGCAATAGAGGCGAGACAGCGACAGAGGTCTGCTGTCGCCGGATGTGACGGCTGATTCGTGACGAACGCGAGGATCTGGTCAGCCGACGGCGCAACGTCAGGTGGTGATTCGTCTGCGAGTTCGGCGAGACAGTACGCAATCTCGTCGTGGAACTCGAGCGACGGTCGGTCGAGAAGCGTCCGCAGTTTCGGAACGGTCGGTATACAGCGTTCGGGGTATGTATCGACGTGTCTTCGAATCGTTCGAACGGCTGCGTGTTGTGTCTCCGGTGTGTGATCATCGAGTTGTGCAAGAATCGCGGGCAACTCGAACGGCGCCGAATCGCGCTCGACTTGGTCGTCGTCGCTGCCCCCATACCCATCCCCATCCATGCTATCCGCTCCATGTGTGATCTACCGTAAAAGTCTTCCGTCAGTTTAATTCACGGTGGCCGAACGGAAAGTCTGCCTACGCGAGCCAGTCGTCGGGTTTCGTGTCGTAGTCGACGTCGTCTGCCTCGAGATGTTCGACCTCTTCCCACGGCACATCTTCGATACGGACCTCCCGTCCGTCGTAGCGCAGCAACTTTCCTTGCTCTCTCGCTTCGGGTTCGCGATTGCGTCGCTTTGCAACCTCGATGTCGTGTTCGTCGACTTCGGTGACAATCGTGAGGAGATTGACCGGACGCCCCCAGAGTTCGAAGATGCGCTTGATCGTCTCTCGAGCCTGCCCGAGATCGAGCATAACGCCGTTGTACTGATGGCCCAACAGGAGTTCGTTGGCGTTGTTGTAGTTACCATCATAGACCGCAATCGTCGGCTTCCCGAAGTTGGTAAACTGCAAGAGCAGCTTCTTTTTGACGTCTTCGGCGGCATCGCTTGCGACGTGGAACTGCCCTGTCGCCTTCGAGTGCTCGTAGGTGAAGTAGTTGTTCTCGGTGATGAACTCCTCAGTCAGGAACTCATCGAGGAAGGTTACGTCGTTGTGGCTCTCCCGGACGTCGTACATCCGATCCCAACCCGCCCCAAAGTCGACATCCTCGAGTGCGTCCTCGACGCTGCCGTAGCGGGCGTCGTCGAACAGATAGCGCCCGATTCGCTCGAGTTCGTTCTGACTGACCCGCGAGAGGAAGCCACGATTCTGGCGCTGTACCAGCGAGTAGTGTCGCCGCGCGAGTCCCTCCTGAGTTAGAACCTTCCAGGGGTACTGATCGACATCGATCTCGCTCGCGCGAGCGCGCTCGAGTGCCTCGTGGTCAACCCACTCCTCGGGAAGGGACGTGAGGTCTGCGAGCGTGTCAGACGAAATCGACTCGAGTGCAGTCGGTGGCTCAAGCGCAGCGAGTACGTCATCGAAGTCGACGACATCTGTGAGGTTGCGCCAGGAGATGCCCTCGACGCGAAGCAGTCGCTCGAGGACTTCCCGGCGGTTGGTGGTGTTTTCGACATACTCCCAGAGCTCCATGCCGAGGCTGTACGGATTCAGGCCGCCGGAGGCGAGGACTTTCGCCATGTGATCGGCGTAGTTCATGAACTCGTCGTCGCCGGCGAAGCCCTCATCGGTCATCATCGTCGACTCCCAGTAGGCTGCCCAGCCCTCGTTCATCACCTTCGTCATCTTCTGGGCCGCGAAGTAGTACGCCTCCGCGCGCATCATATCGAGGACGTCGCGTTGCCACTCCGTCATCTCGACGGCACGCTCGCGCTCGTCGTCGTACTGCTTGCCGTGCTCGCGAACGAACGACAGCAGGTCCTTTTCCGGAACGTCTGGGAAGGTGACGCCTTCCTCCTCGCCCTCGAGTTGCTCGAGCCACTCGTCGTCGAACACCTCGCCTTTGATCTCGTCGGAGAGATCGAGTTCGTCCAGTTTGGCCGCGAGGTCGTCGTCTAGCTCCTCGGCTGTGCCGTCGACCGCCAGCCGGCGCTGGAAAACTCGATGCTGGTCGATGTTGTCCTCGAGACTCAGGCAGTGGTCGATCCATTTTTCGACCTCGGCACGGTCGATCTCCGGGTCGGACATGTAGCCGTCGATAGCGCGAGCGTGGCGCTCGAGCATGGCGGCGGCGTTGACCTGTTCCTCGTCGGCTTGCCCACCCGTAAAGAGGCCGAACCACTCGTTTTTCGCGAAGAAGTCAGAGTGGGCCTCGACGTGTGTGATGACGGCCTTCTGGTCGGCCAGGGTGTTCGACTCCTGTAAGAAGGCATGGGCTGGGTTGTCATTGTTGACGATTTCGAACGCTTTCCCGCCGCCGTACTGGCCTTGCTTGCGCTGTTTGTCGTACTGCATCCCCCATCGCCAGTGTGGGTAGCGAGTCTGGAAGCCGCCGTAGGCGATGAGTTCGTTCATCTCGTCGTAGTCGATGATCCAGTACTTGACCGGATACGGCTCTAAGCCGAGTTTCTGTGCGAGATTGCGAGCCTCCGAAACCGGCTCCTCTAAGTCGCTGGCGATTGCCTGTTTGCGGAATCGGTCCGCATTCGAGTTGCGTTTACTCATTGTCATCACTCTCCGTCGAGAGAATCCGGTAGATTGCGTCCGTCACGTCTGCCTCGTTGTTGACGTACGCCACCGCGACATCGTCGTCGTCGATGCCGAAATGGCGCTCGAGTTCCTCGGCGTGGGTCGCGTTGATCGCGTTCCCGCTTGGCTGGGTCTCTACGTAAGCGTGGAGGTTCGCCGGAATCTCCTCCATCATCGGAATCACGCGCTGTTCGGTGTCGTTACTCGAGTTCTCCGAGTCACCTGCCGCGAACACGTAGCGGTTCCAGTCGCTCCAGGGGTACTCCTCTAACAACTCGGCAGCCAGTTCGTACGCACTCGAGATTTTTGTCCCGCCGCCTGAGCGGATGCCGAAGAAGTCGTCGCGTTCGACCTGCCAGGCATCTGCATCGTGGGCGATGTAGATGAACTCGGCGTTGTCGTACTTGCCCTGCAGGTACCAATCGAGCGGGGTGAACGTCCGCTCGACGAGTTCACGCTTCTTTTCGCGCATCGACCCGGAGACGTCGCGGATGTTGACGACGACGACGTTCTTCTCTTTTTCCTCGATGATCTCGGGGTGGCGGTAGCGTTCGTCCTCGCGGCGGAACGGGATCTGTTTGATCCCTTCGCGGCGAATCTGTTCCTGAACGGACTCGCGTTCGACGTTCTGTTCGACCGCCTCGATGGACTCCCAAGTCCCGCGCTCGTCGGCTACCTCGTGGTAGGCCTCTTCGACCCAGGCCATCGACACCGGCAGATTCTCGCCTCGAGCCCACTCGAAGACCTCACGCGGGGAAATGCCCTCGACTTTGCACAGTTCGCGCAGGAAGTCCTCGTCGAAATCCATCGCGAGCTTTCGCTTGAGTCCCTCCTTGAACATCCGCTCGAAGTCGAGCGTGCTGTCGGGGCCCGTCCGCGTCATATCGGTGAAGGGGCCTTCTTTCTCTTCGATGACCTTCTTGCCCTTTGGCTCGAGGTCTAAGCCGAGTTCTTCGTCTAACTCCTCGGCGAACTCCTCGGGGTCCATCTCGTAGTACTCGTGCTCGCCGCCTTCCTCGCCGGGTTCGCCGTCTTCGTCGCCATCGCCTGGCTGTGGCTGTGGTTGGCCAACCGGCTGGCCGGGCTGGGGTGTGCCACCGTCGCCCTGGCCGACGCCGCCCTGATCGCGCTGATCGTACGCGAACTCGGGGAGCGAGACGATTTTGACCGGCACGTTGATTTGGCCGGGGCCGCTCCCGCCGAGTTCGCCGTACTGGATGAACTCTGCCAGATCCTCACGGCGCTGTTCGCCCACTTCACGGAATCGCTCGAGGTCATCTCTCAGTCCCATCGGTAGCTCACCTGTCCCATAACGTGTCTGCTGGTCAGTTCGGCCGAGGCCGCCGAGTAGTCGAACTCCGCGACCATGTTCTGGATTGTGTTCTCCTTGACCGTCTCCGTCTCCGTCCCGCTCGGTGGGTCATCCCACTGGCGCGGGTCGAAGTCCTCGAAGGTCCGCCGAACGTCGTCCCAGTCGTGGCTCTCGAGGACGCTCTTGATGACTGGAATCGCAGTCAGATCGACGTTGCCGACGGCGAAGTCTTCGTCGCGGTGTTCCCAGGCGTGGCGATTCAAGGAGGTGATCACCTTCTCGCGGCGGAAGTTTCGGACGCTCTCGCGAGGGAGGTTCCCCTCGTACTCTTCCTCGGAGAACCGCCCGAGATGTTCGACCTCGAAGAGTTTCATCTTCAGCGGATCGGGGTCGACCTCCTCGCCGCGGTCATTGTACAGCGGTTCGTCGGTCTCCCACGCGTAGACGTGTTCGACGTACTCGCCGACGGTCTCTTCGTCGACGCGTTTGTCGTGCATGATCGCCTCGATTACATCCGACTCCTGGCGGTCGTAGATGTAGTTTTTCACCGGCACGACGCGATTTTCGAACTCCGAGCGCTCGCCGGTCGAAAACACTGGTGCATCGCTCAGCCCCTCTGCCATCGTGTTCAGTACGTCACGCGGCATGACGACATCGTCGACGGCTAACTCGGCGTGGTGACGATCCCGGTCCGTCTGCAGGAGTTCTGCGAGCGTATCGCGAGTGTAGGTCACCGGAATACCGTGGTCGCCGTCTGCACCGTCGTCATTGAAGTCGAACTCGTCTTTCTCCCGACGCGTATCGCCTTCCTGTAGGTAGCCCTGATCGTAGATCAACGCCTTATCTACCAGATCGAGGCCGTTCGGCAGATTCTCCTCGTCCAGTCGCGTGACGACCGCATACAGCGCCGCCGCCTCGAGTGCGTGCGGTGCGAACTCCTCCGTTCGCGTCTCACCCGCCTGATCCTTGAGCGTCACCGTCACCGGCGAACGGATGCGCTCCTCGAGTTCGTCGTACGTATCGGCCTCCCAGACGGCCGTCTCGTTCGTCAGTTCGCGGCGAATGAGTTCGGACTCGAGGCTCAGGTTCGTCAGGTAGCCAAACTGGTGCTTATCGAGGCGGCGCTTGAGTGCCTTGAGCGGGTCCATCCCGTTCCGGTCGGCGTGCTGGTTGAGTTGGGCCTCGAGGTCGGGATTCGAGATGATCAGCATCTGCGTGTCGACGTCCATCCCGATTCCCTTGTCCAACTTCACGGACTGCTCGTCGGGGACGTTCAGCAGCTTCTGCAGGAGATCGGCGTGCTGGGCTGCGTCCTCAACGATGGTGAGGACACCGTTGCCCTGCGAGAGCACGCCGTCGTAACTGAACGCCTGCGGGTTCTTGCGCCCGCGTGAATCTAACTCCTGAAGCATCCCGTGCATCCACGAGCCGACGAGTCGCTCCTTGGGCTGGCCGTCGTCCTCGCTGTGGAGGACGCCGACGCCCTGGCCAACATCGACGACGTAATTTTTCACGCGCAGGTGGCTCTCGTCGGCAATCGCCGAGAACAGTTCCTCCTCGCCGTTTCGGCGGTACTGTTCCTCGAGATAGTCGTATGCCTCCCGTGAGAACGGATCGAGTTCGGAATCGACCTGGACTGGAACGTGGTCCTCGAGTTCCTCGTTGAGATCTGCGAGCAGTTGCGCGCGGACATCTTCGGGGAATACCGACAGCGGGTGGGCCTGAACCGGGCTTTCGTACCAGTTTCGGTCGTCACCCGCGGTCGGATCGCTGCCATAGCTCAGGCCGCGGTCGTCGGCCTCGGCGGTCGTGACGTTCCACTCGACCGTGTATCGGCGGCCTTCGGGCGTTTTGGAGTACTCGCGCAGGCCGTTGACCAGACAGCGCTTGAGTTCGGATTTGCCCGTCGCCGTTGGCCCTTCGAACCAGATGATCTTCTCGTCTTTCGCCCGGCCCGCGGCGATTGATCGAAGGTCATCGACGAACCCGTTCAACACCTCGGTGTTGCCCAAGATTGCGTGCTCGCCGTCGTTGTGCGGATCGTCGAAGAAGCGGTAGCGTTCGTTCTCTTCGCCTTCTTCGACGACCGTGCGCGTGCCAGCGGCTTCGATTGCCTCGAGCAAGTACTTCGAGGCGTGGGAGGCTATCGTCGGGTTCTCGAAGAGCCGGTCGACGTACGCCGCAAGGCTCATCGGCTCCTCGTAGGTCGCCTCGAGTTCGCGGTCGGCCTCAGTGACGTAGTCGTCGCCAGTCATATTAGGTCACACTCATATTAGTCGTCGATCTCCGCTTTGGCGACCTCTGCGCCAGCAAACTCGAGCACCTCCCTTGCGCCGCCTTCGGAGTAGCCCTGTTCGATCAGCGCGTCGATCCAGGCAGAGCGCTCGTCGTCGTCGAACTCGTTTGCCGACACCAGCGCCGAGAAGTTGATGTTGTGTTTCTTGTCCTCCCAGAGTTTGCGCTCGAGTGCACGGCGCAGGCGCTCGTTGTCCTGCGGGTTGAACGCCTCGCCCTCGCGGGCCCGGCGGGAAACCCAGTTGCTCACTTCCTGGCGGAAGTCCTCCTTGCGGTCTTCTGGAATGTCGAGTTTCTCCTCGACCGACCGGAGGAACGTCTCGTCGGGTTCTTGCTCGCGCCCAGTCAATTCGTCTTCGATGGTGTCGTCGTCGATGTAGGCCATCACGTGGTCCATGTACTTCTCGCCCTGGCGCTGGATTTCGTCCAGATCGTAGGCGAGTGCGTGGCGCACGTCCTCGATGGCGCGCTCTTTGTACTCCTCGCGGACGACCTCGAGGTAGCGGTAGTACTTCTCGAAGTTGTCCTCCGGAATCGAGCCGTGATGCTCTAAGTTCTCCTCAAAGAAGTTAAACACCGTTAGCGGCGAGAGGAAGCCTCGAGAGCGGTGTTTCGAGTCCATAATCGCCTCGGCGATTTCGTCGCCGATGAACCGTGGCGAGACGCCGACCATCCCCTCGCCGATCTCGGCTTTGCCTTCCGCTTCCTCGCGGAGTTTCTTCACGTCGACGTCGTCGCCTTCGTCGATTTCGCCGTTGTACGCCTTTGCCTTCGAGAGCAGATCGACGGTTTCTGCGTCGGGTTCCTCGATTCGGGTGAGGACGCCGAACAGTCCGGCCATCTCGAGGGTGTGGGGCTCGACGTTGATGTCGGGCACGTCGGCGTTGGTGAGCATCTTCCAGTAGATTTCGGCCTCATCCTCGTAGGAAAGGACGTAAGGGAAGTCGATCCGTTTCGTCCTATCGTTGAACGCTTCCATCTTCTCGTCGCCCTTTTTGTCCTTGTACTCGGGCATGTTCGTCCGGCCGACGATCACCTGGTCGATGTCGATTCGCGGGTTGTTCTTCGGCTTGATCGTCTGTTCCTGCGTGGCGTGCAGGAAGTCATAGAGGAACTCTCGCTGGAGTTTTAGCAGTTCCTCGCCGGAGAAGATGCCGCGGTTCGCGTTACAGAACGCCCCCGAGTAGTCAAACGCACGCGGGTCAGACTCGCCGTAGACGGCGATTTTCGAGTAGTTGACGTCGCCGGTGAGTTCGGTCTCGTCCTGGTTCTTCTTGTCTTTCGGCTCGAACGTCTCGAGGCCCTGGCGCTTGTTCTCGTCGGCGATAAAGCGGACGATCTCAACGTGATTCTCGAGGACCTGTTGGAGGTCGTCATCGTAGTACGCGAGCAACCGGTCCATGTAGAACTCGCTTTCGGGGTCGAGTGCCTGCTCGTTCTGGATGGTGTAGGGGGCGTCTAGGCGCTCGTTCAGGTCGTCGATCACCGACTGGCGCTGTTCTCGCGGGAGCAAGACCAGGGGGTCCTGATTCATTGGCGAGCGGACGGTGTCATCAGCGGGGTCCTGATCTTTGATGACGTCACAGAGGTTCGTCCACTCGAACGTGTACATCCGCCCTTCGTCGCGAAGTGTGTAATCCTCGAAGTACTGGCGAACCTGTTTGTCGAAGTGGGACTTCCCGGAGCCAACGGGACCAAGCAAGAGCTTGATCCGCCGTTCGGGTCCGAGACGGCGTGCACCGGATTTGACTTTGTTGACAAACTCGTGGATCGACTGGTGGATAACCTTTCCATAGAAGGTGTTCTCGCCGTCGTTAAGCGGATCCTCGCTCGCCAGCAGGTACTCGACCATGCCTTCAGTTTCGTCGTAGGTCGTCCCGTAGTGGTCGAACATGTCCGCGACGCGCTGGTGGGCGTTGCGGGCGATTTTCGGGTCCTCGTAGCACGCCTCTAAGTACCAGTCGAAGGACTTGGTTTCCCGCAGGTCTGCGGGCATCGATTCTTTGTACGCCGTACTAAGCTGCTCGAGTGTTTCGATGTCACCGGTCATTGTATCACTGGGTGGGTTCGGGTCCCCCGCTGGGTGCTTGTGTTCGTGTTAGTCGTGTCTGTGATCGCGCGGGGCCATTGTAGGACAGCACGTGCGCCGTCGACGAATCCGTCAGCCGTGACCACTGGTCTCGAGTGGGGGTGAATCGATCTGGGCACCGTGTGGTCGCGGTCGTCGTTGTGTCCGTGCGTCGCTCGCACAGGGTGTGACCCACGGCGGGCGCCAGCGCATTTGCATGTCATGTGTGAGCGATCACCACTCGACGTTGCGAGACGACCCTGTCGATGGTCAGTCACAACGTGCGCCGGGGACGGACGCAGAGTGGATCGGCCCGGTAATCGGATACCGATAGTATTTAATGAGTGAGTAATCCAGCTACTTAATGTTTGCCACAAAAGGTATTTGCCAGGAGTATTTTCCATGCATATGTTGCCAGTACTGAACACAGTCATGTGGTATCGCGCCTCATGGTTGGCCGGATATGGGTTAAATGACAGCCCTGCGATGGCACCGTCAGTTCACGCGCGAATAGTCACGCAATCGCGAACGTCACTAGATACCACACGTCACTGGGCATATAGCTCGAGTATCGTCGCAGTTTGTGAGAACGGGATGGTCACGTCTCGTTTTCGCTCTCGCTGGGATCGCCCGCAGATCGCGGGAATTTAGCCAACTCGAGTCTAACGGAGGGTATGCCCACGCTCGAGGCGCTTCCCGATACCTGGACCGTCTGGTCGGATGGCGACGACGGTCGGCTTGTTCTCGCATACCGGCCGGACGTCTTCAACGGTGATGCGTTCCCGGCTGCCTGTCTCCCGACACTGTATCTCACACACGGCAAACGGACCCGACGCCCCGGCCAGAATCCGACCAGCACCGACGGCACCGCCGACTGGTACGTCACTTTCTATCTCGAGCCCGATGTCTCGCTGAACGAGACCAATCGATTCCCGACGCGAGAGTGTGCACTCGAGTGTGCACTCGAGTTGGCACAGGCGTTCGATAATGGCGAGATCGATTATCGCGGGCTGTATCAGGTCCCTCGCGAGGAATACTTCGAGCGCCTCGATGAACTCACGGGACGTGAGGCTTAACCCTGCGTAGCGAGTACGAGTGATCATGTCAACTGTGACGCTCGTCGGCACCCGACTGGCCGAGTCGGGCACCGAGTTCGTCTATCAGGGGGAAGCCGACGGCTGTGCCGGCTGTCCCTACCGAAGCCAATGTCTGAATCTCTCACCTGAGACGACCTATCGCGTCACGGCTGTTCGGGAAAACGCCCAGACGCTGGAGTGTGCAATGCACGACGAAGGCGTCCGTGCTGTCGAGGTCGAACCCGTCTCTATTCGTGCGAACGTCCCCGCACAGGGTGCCTACGCTGGCAGCAAGGCGAGTCTGCAGGGGTCCTGCCCGTACGTCGAATGCCCAAGCCACGAGTTCTGTGAACCTGCGGGTACCGACTTCGACGAGGAGTACCGCATTCAGCAAATTCTGGGCGACCCGCCACACGAAATCTGTCATCTCGATCGCTCACTCGAGTTGGTCGAACTCGATGTGAACGACTGAATCCGCTGCTGTCCTAACCGATTCCCAGATTCTCACGCCACAAGCGACAGTGGGTCCTCGAACTCGAGGCCGCGCTCGAGGAGTCGGTCAACGAAGTGTGCGGTCAGATCGGGTGTGTTCCCCGCGTCATGAAACAGAACGATATCGGCCGACTCGGACTCGAGTCGATCAGAACGCGCTGCGATCTTTTCATCCAGTTCTGCAGGCGAGTCGACGGTCCAGTCCGCAACGTCGACCGTCCAGAACCAGTCTCGATCCTCGCCGTGGTCCGTGCGGTACCACTCGTACTCGATCAGGTCGGGATCAGGTGAGACGAAGCCGTCCGCCGCGAGTCGGTCCTGAAACGCTGTGGCGTGCTCGTCGCCTTTGTCGCCGAACGGGAAGCGGAATAGCTTCGCCGGGCGGCAAACGTTTGCGGCGTCGTAGACCTCTTCGAGAAGCGATTCAGTTCGCTCGAGTTCTGCGTCGAACGTCTCGACCGACAGCTCCGAGGCGTGTTTGTGGGAGTAGGCGTGATTACCGAGGTGAAAGCCAGCCTCGAGCGCCATCTGTGCGTGGTCCGGATACTCAGCCAGTCGGCGACCCTCACAGAAGAACAGTGCAGGGACATCGCGGTCCTCGAGACGAGCCACTAGCTCTGGGAGCGTCGCCGAAGGCGCGTCATCGAGTGTGAGATAGGCCGTCGTCATCACTCGTGAATCAGATGGGCTAGGCGAAGTCGATGACGGTTTCCCGCAAAACAGAGTGCAATTGCGCTGGGAATCGGTGCCGCTCAGGCCTCGAACGTTTCTTCGTCGAGCCACGTCCCTGCCCAGCACTCGATTTCGTCGAACACTGGCTCGAGCGATCGCCCTTTGTCTGTCAGGCTGTAGTAGGTCGCAATCGGGGACTCTTCCTCGAGTCGGCGTTCGACAAAGCCCATTTCACCGAGGTCATCGAGCACGCGCGAGAGCGTGCGTGCGTTCGCGTCAGTCGAGCGCTTGAGTTCGTTAAAGCGCTGTTCGCCCTCGAGCAGTTCGTGAAGGACTGCCAGTCGCCACTGGGAACCGATCTGCTCGAGCGATTCGATGACGGGGCAGGCGGTTGACTCGTGGTCACCATCTCGCGTCTCGGTCTGGGTGGGTGTAGATGCCATCAGCGGGTCTTACCCCGGAGTACGTGACAGCGCCGTATAGCAGTTCGGCTTCGAACCAGCTATCACAGTGATAGTGCCTCGAGTTCGTCACTGACGAATGTGGGGTGGGCAACCTGACAGTTATGGGGGCCGAGATACTGGTCTCTGCTAGCGATTGTGATGAACGAGACGACACGGCGTGGCCTACTCGCGGGAGCGCTTGCTGCAGGCGTTGGTGGGCTGTCACTGCACTCCGTGAGTGACCTCCTCGAGACCGTTGCGCCGCTTTCGGGTCGGGCCTGGGACGCAGCCGATCGGGACCTCTCATCGCAGGTCGAGAGTCCGCACGGACCCGCCACTGTCCACTATGACGAGTACGGCGTCCCGACGATTGCGGCTGAGACGGACGAGGCCGCGTCGTTTGCCGTCGGCTACGTGCAGGCGTTTGACCGCCTGTTCCAACTCGATATCCAACGGCGCGTTATGCGCGGGCAGGTCTCCGAACTCGCTGGCGAGGCAACGGTCTCCGACGACCGATTTTACACGATGATGGACTTCGCCAGTGCCGCTGAAGCAACCTGGGACCTCGTTCGTGAGACGCCCGCCGGGCCACTCATCGAGGCCTACGCCGCCGGCGTCAACGCCGCCATCGACGGCGAACAGCTCCCACTCGAGTTCGAGTTACTGGGGTACGAACCCCGCGAGTGGACGCCTGTCGATACGCTGTTGATGGAAAAACAAATCTCGTGGGACCTGACGGGGAACTTCAGCGAACTTCGCCGCGAGGTGATCGCGGAGCGACTGGGTGCAGACATCCTCGAGGAGTTGTATCCCGAGTCTCTGGATCACGAGGTCCCCATTCTGCACGACGACATCGAGGGGGACCGACTCGAGGAGACTGAATTCACTCACCTTGGCGAGACAGAGCATGTGCGTTCGCTCGGGAGTACCGAAGGGCAAGCGACGGGTGAGCACAGTGTTGGCCACGAACTGGCGAGTTGGGTTTCAGGCTTCGAGTCACCGCCGGGTGTCGGCTCGAATAGCTGGGTGGTGGGAGGCGAACACACCGAAAGCGGGGTCCCAATTGTCGCCTACGACCCGCATCTTTCCTTGATGACGCCGCCGCTGTGGTACGAACAACACGTCGAGACGCCACGCGTCTCCGTTCGCGGCGCGACGTTTCCCGGCGTCCCGTTCGTCATTGCAGGAGCGAACGAGACTGGCGTCTGGTCCTTTACCAACGTCGGGGCGGACGTCCTCGACTGCTATGAGTACGATCTACGCGAATCGGCGTCCGACTCGTCCGACACAACTGAGACGGACAACGCGAGCGACGACCTCGAGACGGCGACTGACGCCGACGAGTACTACTACGACGGCGAGTGGCGTGAGTTCGACACTGAAACCCGCGAACTCGTCGTTTCCGGCGGTGAGAACCAAACGATCCACCTCAAAAAGACCGTCCACGGCCCCGTCCTCGAGCGCGAGGGCCAGACGGTCGGCGTCGCCTGGACAGGCCACACTGCAACCCGAACGACGGAAGCGATCTACGAGTTCGAACGCAGCGACGGCCTTGAGGACGTACTCGATGCAACCCGGAAGTTCGACCTGCCGACGCAGAATCTGGTTTATGCGGACGCTGACGGCCGGACGCTGTACTATGCGACTGGCAAACTGCCGATTCGTCGCATCGATGGCGACCCAGTCGCTGGCAATCAGGTCTTCGACGGCTCTGCGGGCGAGGGCGAGTGGGACGGGTTTACGCCCTTCGGTGAGTCCTCGTGGGAAGGGTTTGTCCCGTTCGAGGAGAAGCCACACGCGATCGACGCAGACGTCCTCGCAACGGCGAACCAGCGCGTCGTCGACGATCCTGACCACTACATCGGTGTCGACTACGCAACGCCATATCGCGGTGCCCGCATCGCAGAGCGACTCAGCGACCGCCTCGAGTCGGGCGAGCCGACTGATTTCGATTTCCATCGCGACCTGCAGAACGATATCGTCGATGGCCGAGTCGAGCAGTTCCGTCCCGCGTTACTCGAGGCAGTCGCCGAAGACGAGACAATCGACGATCGCGTGGCCGACGCGGCCGCCACACTCGAGGCGTGGGATGCGCGAATGGCCCGCGACTCGTCACCTGCGCTGGTGTTTGCCCGCTGGCTGGCCCACTACCGCGAGGCCGTTTTCGAGCCGGCGTTTGCCGACCACGAACTTGACGAGTCGTACTATCCGAACGACTGGGTGCTCGCAGGTCTCGAGTCCGAGAGCCGATGGTTCGACGAGCGCACGCGTGCGGATACAATGGTGGCAGCACTGCGAGACGCACTCGAGGAGATCGATGCCGAGGGGTGGGACACCTACGGCGACTGGAACTCGACTCGGACGCTCGAGCATCCGTTCAGCGTCGAAGCGCCGTTTCTGGACTACGAAGAGCGCCCAGCGGATGGCTCCGTCGCGACGGTCAAGAACTATCGGGTCGAAAGCGGCGTCGGAGCGAGTTGGCGGATGATCGTTGAACCCGGCGGTGACGCAACGGCGATTCTTCCCGGCGGGAACTCGGGTGATTACTTCTCCCCACACTACGACGATCAACTCCAGTTGTGGCTCGACGGCGACCAAAAGTCGATGACAAGAACCGGACGAACCGATGGCGAGGCCGATGCGACGTTCGTTGCAACCGACGCCGCAGCTGGGGGCGATCAATGACCGAGCCACACGCGTCGCCATCGGACGATGATGTCGCAGGGAGCGATACCGACGACGTGACTGACACGCCAGACAGATCCAGTACTGCCACGCACGACAGCCGACAGGAACAGCACCACCGCTCACCGCTAGCGTCGCAGGCACTGGCGCTCCTTGAGCGCGCCAGAACGGAGTCCGGCGTCCACGCAGGTGCGCTTTGTCTCTGCGTCAGTATCGGACTCGTACTTGCGTGGGTCCACTGGCTTGGACTCGTCGCCGGGGGCGCAGCGGTCGGGCTGGTGTCACCGACGCGGACGCGAGCCATACTGGGTGGCGTTGCCTTTGGACTCCTCGCGCTTGGCGCGTTCGCGCTCACGCTTGGGGAGACGACACGCGTTGTCCTCGAGATGACGCCAGTTGTCTACGCGACAGGTGCAAGCGCAGTCGGACTGGCAGTGCTTGGGTCGCTGAGCAGAGTGGTCCTCTAACAGAGACTGGTGCGGCCAGTCAGTACCACATCTGCACCTGGACGACAGCTGCATGTCAAATCGATCCGAACCGTCAGTAGGAGCCGTACGGCACTCTCACGGTGGGGTCCTATGACACCTTCGTACGTCCATCGGGTATGCGACTCATTCTCAATGAATCGACGAACACCGTTCACCGGGCGCGTCACGACACCGGCGACCAGGTGGCTGACTGCGGTGCGCTCAGACACGTCACCCATCGCGAGGTCCACCCACTCGAGGAGGCCGACCTCGAGTCGGAATCGGCGGACGAGCGCGCGATCAATCGCTGCGGGCGCTGTTTCGATGGCTATGGTGGCTACTAACTGTGGGGTCTCTACTCTGCTGATCCCGTAGAAGCCCCGGTACGGCCTGCAACGTAACAGCCATCGTTTATGGCGCTGGTCGGTGCCAACTTGATACCCGCCACCACGCTTGTCCGTGGGTTCTGGCGGTCAGGGACGACCGCCACGTCACCGACTACACCGAGCCATGTCAGACGAGACTCCAACCGACGACACGCGCCATGAGGAATCGACGACAGACTCCAACCCAGAGGCCGCAACAGACGGCGGCTCGAGCCAGCCCGGCACGAGCGATGATACTGACGGAGTCGACGAGGCGAGCAAGCAGGACCAACTCGAGGACGTACGCGAAAACCCGGAGGGAGAGGACCTCACCTCTGATCACGGCGTGAAGATCAGCGATACGGACAACTCCCTGAAGGCGGGCGAGCGCGGGCCGACGATCATGGAGGACTTCCACTTCCGGGAGAAGATGACTCAGTTCGACCACGAGTCGATCCCGGAGCGGGTCGTCCACGCCCGCGGAACGGGTGCACACGGTTACTTCCAGCCATACGAGGACCCGGATTTGGGTGACGAGTACGACGATCTCGAGGAGATAACGAAGGCCAAAGTCCTCACGAATTCAGACCAGAAGACACCGGTGTTCACTCGGTTTTCGACCGTTGTGGGCTCTCGAGGCTCCTCGGACACTGTTCGAGATGTTCGAGGCTTTGCGACGAAGTTCTACACGGAGGAGGGCAACTGGGACCTCGTCGGGAACAATATGCCGCCCTTTTTCATCCAAGATGCGATGGAGTTCCCCGATCTGGTTCACGCGATTAAACCCGAACCCGACGATGCGATTCCGCAGGCCTCGGCGGCCCACGACACGTTCTGGGATTTTGCCTCGCTCAAGCCCGAGATCACGCATATGATTATGTGGGTCCTTTCGGGACGGGCACTTCCCCGCGCGTACCGGATGATGCAGGGCTTCGGCGTCCATACCTTCCGACTGGTCAACGACGACGGCGACGCTGTATTCGTCAAATTCCACTGGACGCCCAAACTCGGCACCCACCAGCTCGTCTGGGACGAAACGACGAAGCTCTGGGGCAAGGACTCGGATTTCAACCGAAAAGGTCTCTACGACGTCATCGAGGAGGGGTACGACCCCGAGTGGGAACTCGGCGTGCAGATCTTCGACGAGGAGCAAGCCGAGGAGTTCGACTTCGATGTCCTCGATCCGACGAAGATTGTCCCCGAGACCGAAGTCCCGGTCCGGCCGATTGGCAAGATGGTGCTGAACGAGACACCGGACAACTTTTTCGCCGAAGTCGAGCAGGTCGCGTTCCACCCCGGAAACGTGGTTCCGGGGATCGACTTCTCGAACGACCCGCTCCTTCAGGGACGACTCTTCTCCTATCAGGATACCCAGCTCAACCGCTTCGGCAGTGCCAACTGGGACGAAATTCCGATCAACCGGCCCATCGCCGAACGGCACAACAACCAGCGCGCCGGCTTCATGCGCCAGGAGATCAACGAGGGAAAAGCCTCCTACAAACCCAATTCCATCGGCGACGACGACCCACAGGAGGTTCCCGAGGAAGAAGGCGGCTACGAGCACTTCGCCGAGAAGATAGACGGCAAGAAAATCAGAAACCGCAGCGACAGCTTCGGGGACCACTTCACACAGGCACGGCTGTTCTGGAACAGCATGTCCGAGCCCGAAAAGCAGATCATCGTCGACGCTGCCCACTTCGAACTCGGGAAGGTCGACCGCATGGAGATCCGCGAGCGGATGGTCTACGACCTGTTCAACAACGTTGACCACGAGTTTGCGAAACGCGTTGCGGACGGAATCGGCGTCGAACCGCCCGAGTCACCCGGCGACGAGATGCCAGACCACGACCGAGAAGATCCCTCGCTCAGCATGGAAAATCGGACGCCGGACACTATCGAAACCCGCAAAATTGCGATGCTGATCGACGATGGCTTCGATGACGACCACGTCTCGGAGCTTCGCTCGGCCTTAGAAGAGGAGGGCGCTCGAGTCAAGATCATCTCGAAAGTCCTCGGCGAGAAGTCGGGAGCCAACGGCGAGACCGTCGAACCGGACAAACACCACGTCGCGGCGGCCTCGGTCTCGTTCGACGCAGTCCTCATCCCTGGCGGCAGCGAGAGCGTCGACGCCATGCGCCAGCAGGGCTCGCCGAAACACTTCGTTGCGGAGGCGTTCAAACACTACAAGCCAATCGCGGCAGTCGGTGAGGGGACGAAGCTTCTCGAGGCAGTCGACCTGCCAGACACCGACATCGCCGACGACGGCGACCTCGTCTCGGATACCGGTGTCGTCACCTGTCGCAACGACGATCTCGAGGAGTTCGCCGAAGCGTTCCGCGATGCCATTGCCCAGCACCGTCACTGGGACCGAGAGCCGGAGGAAGTGCCGGCATAGGCGTTTCCGTCGGTTTGTTTTCGACTGATATAGACGCCCCTATACGTCTACGTCCTCTCGAGCAGCCTCGAGGTGTCGTCGCTCGATAACCACCTCATCAGCCTTCTCGTTCGCCTCATCTGGCTCGCATTCGTCCGCGACTTCTCGAATGGCTTTCATCGAGGCGTCCCGAACCAGCGCCTCGAGATCCGCACCGGTGTAGCCCTCGAGATCGGCTGCGAGGTCCGTGATGTCGACATCGTCGCTAAGTGGTTTGCCGCGGGTGTGAACCTCGAGAATCTTCTCGCGGGCTTCGGCGGTCGGTTCGCCGACGAGGACGTGCGTATCGAGTCGTCCGGGTCGGAGCAAGGCAGGGTCGATGAAGTCCTTGCGGTTGGTCGCCGCGAGGACGACGAGATTCGGATTCTCGCGCATGCCGTCCAGTTCGGTCAGGAGTTGAGAGACGACGCGCTCGGTGACCTCATGGCTATCGCCTCGAGCGGCGGTGATGGCGTCGATTTCGTCGAAGAAGACAATCGACGGCGCGGACTGCCGGGCGCGTTCGAACACCTCGCGGATGGCCTTTTCGCTCTCGCCAACGTAGCGGTCGATGATTTCGGGACCGTCGACGCGGACGAAGTTCACATCTGTTTCACCCGCTAACGCGCGCGCCATCAACGTTTTTCCTGTGCCTGGCGGGCCATACAGCAAGACGCCCGATGGCGGATCTGTGTTCGTTTTCTCGAACAGTTGATCGTAGGTCAACGGCCATTCGACGGACTCGCGAAGGGTCTGTTTGGCCTCCTCGAGGCCACCAACGTCTGAAAAGTCCGTGTTTGGCGACTCGGCAACGTACTCGCGCATCGCCGATGGTTCGATTGAGGCGAGTGCCTCGTCGAAGTGTCGCTTTTGGACTGTGGGATTTCGATTCCATTCGTCGCGCTCGTCGGTTTCGGTCGGGCGGCTACGGATGGCTGCCATCGCGGCCTCACTTGCGACGCCGTCGAGATCCGCGCCGACGAAGCCGTGTGTGCGCCGAGCGATTGCCTCTACACTGACGTCGTCCCCGAGGGGCATCCCACGGGTGTGAACCTCGAGAATCTCCTTGCGACCCTGTTCGTCGGGGACGCCGATCTGAATCTCGCGGTCGAAGCGGCCGCCACGACGCAGGGCGGGGTCAATCGAGTCGACGCGGTTGGTCGCGCCGATGACGATCACTTCGCCACGGGCGTCGAGGCCGTCCATCAGCGTCAGTAACTGGCCGACGATGCGGTTTTCGGCGTCCCCGTCGTCGTCGCGCTGGCCTGCGATGGAGTCGATTTCATCGAAGAAGATGATCGTTGGCGCGTCCGCTTCGGCTTCCTCGAACACCTCCCGCAGGCGTTCTTCGCTCTCGCCTTTGTACTTCGACATGATCTCCGGACCGGAGACCGTCTCGAAGTTCGCATCGACTTCGTTCGCGACCGCGCGGGCGATCAGCGTTTTCCCGGTTCCTGGCGGGCCATACAGCAAGACACCCGATGGCGGATCGACACTCAGCCGCTGGAACAGTTCCGGCTCCGACAGCGGCAGTTCGATCATCTCCCGGACGAGTTCGAGTTCCTCGTCTAACCCACCGATATCCTCGTAGGTAACGCCCGACCCGGCTGTCTCACTCTCGATATCAGCGTCGGCTGCGGCGTCACTCGTGGACGCTCCCGATCCGCCCGAGGCAGACTTGTTTGTGCCGCTCGAGGCGTTCGCTGTGTTCGAACTCGCTGTTGGGGACCCGCTCGCGTCGACGATCCGGATCGTGGTCGTACTCGAGATGCGAACGTCGCCGTTGGGATCGGTATCGATGACTTTGAACGGTTCCTGGCCGAGTCCTTCGACGCGGATTTGCTCGCCCGAGCGGACGGGGCGATTGCGGAGTTTCTTCGTCGCTTCGCGCTCGGCGAGGCGGCGCTGGTCGCTCGAGACGGCAGGCGGCGCTCGCAGTGTGACGCGGTCGGCTTCCTGAATCGAGGATTTGTCTTTCGTCCGGACGGTAACGGTGTCACCGACGTGAACGCCGGCGTTTGCGCGCGTATCGCCGTCGATCTGGACGACGTTTTCGGGGACCGACGGATCGGCCGGCCACATCTTCGCGACGGTTTCTGCATCACCCTCGATAACGACCGTGTCGCCGCTCAACACGCCGAGTTGCCGGCGCGCGAGTTCGGGAATGCGTGCCACGCCGCGGCCAGCATCTCGTTTCTCCGCGGCTCGTACTGACAGCGAAACGCCGTCCGAATCCGACCCACTCATACGCACGTCTTTCGTGGCCCCCGTCTTGAGAATTTCCCAACAATTCTATCTCGGCAACTGACCGGTTAGCACAGCAAATCGTCACCGAACCTCGGACTGTGCCGGTGAAACGCATTTGGTTATCGCTGTCTCATCGTCTGGCATGGTGGTCCAGACCGAGCGCGACGACGCCACGTGGTTCGAGTGTGAGACCTGTGGCTTGCTCTTCGACGAGCAGTCGGATGCAACCGAACACGAAAAACACTGTGACGGCACCGATCCGTCCTACATTCAGTGAGCACGCGACGCCAGCATCACAGTCCCTACTCGAGTCGCTCGCGGTGTTCAGCCGCGAGGTCTTGAGCCTGCTCGCGGGTGTGTGTCTCCTCCCAGCGAACCTGGTCGCCGTCGCCGTAGGCCAGCGCCGTCTTGAGTTCATCGCGGAGAATCCCGTCTCCGACCGACTGGACGGTTCCATCGGCAGTCCCGAGTTCGTAGACGCCAGGCCGATCAGGCGCACTCGAGACGGTCGCCCGCTCGAGGTCGCGCCAGGGTTTCTGCAGCGGCATGTTTAGACGCCCTCCTCGCCATCCGCTTCATCCTCCTCAGTAGCCGACTCATCCGCAGCGACCAGTTCGTAGGCGTGTTCGCTCATCTCGTCCTCCGCAAAGACAAAGACACGGCCGTCGACGAGTGAGAGATCCGCCTCGACGCGAATCGAGTACGCCTCCGTCGTAACGCTGACGCCCGGAAACAGCACCTCCTCGTCGTTCGCCTCGAGCATCACGCGGCCGACGCCGGTCGTCTCGAGGATGTTGTCGTGGGTGTCGCGGTCGTTGACGTACGTCATGACGCCTTCGATGCCGTCGGGATCGGTGACGAGAACATGGACGTCCTTGCCAGGCGGCGTTGTAATCGCCCGTTCGACGGGTTGTGGTGGCCCGTGGTAGAACACATCCCGGCCGTCGAGATACTCGACGACGATCCCACCCTCGACGAAGTCGACGCCGATCGTACTCGGCGCAACGTTGTTGCGTGCGCTCATTATCCCGTCTTCGACTGGTATCGGGAAAAGCCGTGTGTTTGACCGGAAGGGGGCGACCGAATCGCAATCGCCAGCCGTAAATACACGCTGTGTGAGTGTGTCACCATGGACGGCCGCGCCGTTGCACCCGCCGCCGGGACGGTTCTTAACGCACTCGCGACCGGAGTCGGCTCCGCGTTCGCAATCGACCTCGAGACGACCGCCACCGTCGAACTCACCGACGACGGCGAGTACGTCGGCGAGGTCGATGGCCAGCCCGACGCCGATACGACACTCGTCGAGCGCTGTGCTGAATTCACGATCGAGGAGTACGCAGACCGCGCCGGATTGAACGCCGACACAGTCGGTGCCCGTATCCAAACCGAAAGCGAGGTTCCGATGGCCTCCGGCCTAAAAAGCTCGAGCGCCGCAGCCAACGCGACGGTTCTGGCCACGCTTGACGCCCTCGAGATTGGCGACGCCATCGACCGGATCGACGCCTGCCGACTTGGCGTTCGCGCCGCTCGCGATGCCGGCGTCACCGTCACCGGCGCGTTCGACGACGCAAGCGCCAGCATGCTCGGCGGCGTCACCGTCACGAACAATTTGGGCGACGAACTGCTCGCCCGTGAAGCGGTCCAGTGGGACGCACTCGTCTACACCCCACCGGAGCGCGCCTACAGCGCCGACACCGACGCCGCAGCCTGCGAACGAATCGCGCCGATGGCCCGACTCGTCGAAGAACTCGCACTCGATGGCCGCTACGGCGAGGCCATGACCGTCAACGGCTTCGCGTTCTGTGGCGCCCTCGAGTTCTCGGCCGCCCCGATGGTCGAAGCCCTCCCCAATGTCGACGGCGTCTCCCTCTCTGGAACCGGCCCGAGCTACGTCGCCGTCGGCGACCGCGAGACACTCGAGGCGGTCCAAGAGAAGTGGGCCGCCCGCGACGGAACGACACGATTACTGCAAACGCGAACGGACGGCACACATATACAATGACTCGAGACGACACAGCCACAGACGGCGGCACAGAGCAGCGAACCCCCGACGAGATGAGCCTCGACGAACTCCGCGAGGAGATCCAGACTATCGACCGCGAAATCGTCGAACTGATCGCCCAGCGAACCTACGTCGCAGATACTATTGCACAGGTCAAAGACGAGCGAGACCTTCCGACCACCGACGAGAAACAAGAAGAGCAGGTCATGGCTCGAGCAGGGAACAACGCAGAGCAGTTTGATGTGGATGCGAATCTGGTGAAGGCGATCTTCCGGCTGTTGATCGAGTTGAACAAGGTTGAGCAAAGGGATAGTAGATAGCACTAATCGAGTTTCTAAGCGCGTGTAACGCCCAATAAGCGATTAGAAATCGTCCGGTTGCTGTTCAGTTGGTTCGTGTTGAACGAATTGAGCAGTAGACCGATCACCAGAACCAGCGGACACTACACGTGCGAATCGAACACGCGCATTCGCGCGAACGAGCGGTCCGAAGGACCCGGTAGTGAGCGCGATTCGCCGGTCGAGCGAAGCGAGACCGGCTTTTTGGCATGAACGGGTTTTCGTCGAGCGGTGCGCGAAGCGCACCCGAGGCGAAAAGAGGTTCGCCTATACTGATCACAGTGGACACGTCAGTCCAGTCCGAGGCTCAATGTTAACGCTTCGTCCACTGCCTCCATCGACTCTGTGTCGAGGCTTCCAAGCACCGAGCGAATCCGTTTTTCGATGGAAACGACACGAACTTGATCGAGGCGAATCGAGGAATCTTTCTCGAGCGGCGAGTCCGCTGCTTCGACGAGGACCTCGAACGGATAGCCTCGATATGTCCTCGTTGCAGGTGCAACGATAGTCGTACTAGCATTTTTATTCCCAACGTCGTTCTGGACGACTACCGCAGGACGAGTTTTCTTCATTTCGTGTCCTTCAGCGGGATCGAGTCGAACGATAACCACGTTGCCGCGACGAATTTCCGAGTCCTCGCTCATTTATTCAGTCCGTCCCACGCCTCGTCCGACGCTTCATTCCACTCTTCCGCAAACTCTTCCGCACTCTCCGAAGCTTCGCGGTACGCGGCAGCCAGTTCATCTTCGTCGGGATGGCCAGATTCCACCTTGACGACGGCGACGGTCACACGCTTGTTCGCGTACTCCGTTCCGAGATAGATTCGACCTCGGTCATCGGTCTCGTTAGTTCGTAGGTCCCGAGCATCTACTTTCGTCATGTTACCGACTTGGCCCTACGGCTGAATAAGTATTGCCCACTATTACCCACGGTAGATATTTTCTGTGACTCGTACCATGGATTTCATCTACTTGAACAAAGTAGAGCAGCGTGAGGATAGGTAACACTCGGCATAGGCCTATGTCATTCATCAGCCGGTTCTAACGGGACTCGTTCCACCTCGATGTCCTCGTAATCTTTCTCCGATGAGAGCACGTTTAGCGTACGTGTTTCTGCAGTCGCGGCGTGGAACGCATCGAACGCCGTCATTCCCTCGTCGTAGTAGTTGACGGCCTTCAGAACGATTTGTCGTTCTTCCTCGTCTCGGACAGGAACGAGTTCGAGCAAATTTGCCACGAGTGGGACGTAATCAAACTCGTACCGTTCTCGGGCGAGAAGGAGTTCGAGATAGGAGAATGCTGACGTTTCTACGTCGTACTCGTCGAGTGCTTCTTCTGCTGATTGCTGCAACCAGTCCGAGTCTTTGGCAAGTGCAAGTAAAAAGTCAGTTTCGACGTAGACCGTCATCTATCGTCCCCGTTCTCGCGGGCCTCGGCTTTCGCTTCTGCTTCGATGTCCACCCGAATATCGTCGATGGACGCGTCACGTAACTCGCCTGCCGCTTCGCGGACCGCAGCGAGCGGGTCGTCCGCAACCGGAACAAGTTCGATTCTATCCTCGTACGTGACGATATGGTACTTTTCACCGTATTTTTCTCGTACGTCTTTGGGGATGTACAGCCTCCCCTGCCCGTCCGTTTTTGCTGACATAGATATGACTATGATGCCATAGACAAAGAATCTTACCACCAACAGGGAACCAATGGTACAGTCATCAGTTTTTATCTGTTCGCACATTGGATATTATCTATCTGAACAAGGTCGAGCAGCGCGAGAATCGGTAGCAAACGATACTGGTTTCACGGATTTACTACTGTTTCTCCTCGCCAATAGCTTCAGCGTTCGGACGCCGAAACACCTACAGTAACACGCAGGTAATACAAATGTATGTCCGAAACGGCCACAAACAACGGCGACGACGAGATCGTCACGGTAAACTTTAAAGTCACACGGTCGTTTCTCAACGAGATCGAAGACACGTGGCAAGGACGAGGATTTAACAGCCGGAGCGAATTTATTCGGTATACCTTACGCGATGCCGTCGAACACCCCACGTTCGACCGCGATGAGCTCGTTGCACTCCTCCAAGCGGAGGAGGACGTTCGTGAAGAACGGACGATGAGCGCCGAAGAAGCGCGCGAACGATTCGGTACTGGCGACACGAATGAGTGACGACGGGTGGGCGTGGGAACTCGCATCGAGCGCACAGGACGACCTCAATGCGCTCAATCCGGACGAGCAGCAACGTATTATCGATAAACCCGAGGAAATCGTCGATTCTCCGTGGCGCGACCCACCACGCCTACCACTCACTTCGCAGTTCGTGGATCACGATGTTCTCCGCTTACGTTTCCCAACAGCGTGTTCCTATCCTGATAGATACCTGCAGCGTCTGAACGTTTCTTGTACTACCCTATCTGCTCTCGAGTGGAAGGCTATTGATCGCCAGTACGCCACGAAATCGGCGTTTCAGTGCTTACTGTTCGGAAGATTCGCGATGTTCCTCGAGCCAGTCGACGGCGAAATCGACGAGCGCCCGCTGTGATGCGAGTGTTGCATTTGCAGCACCCACCGGTCCCTCGGTGACTCCGACGCAGCGTTCGAACGCCGCGCCGAGGTCGGCAAAGTCGTCTGTGTGACCGTCAAGGAGTGTGTACTCGACCATGACGCGCTCGCCGTCTCTGATGATCGGGACGCGATTGGTCGTCGTCTCGAGTGAGATTGCTGCACGGTGTTCGGCGAGGTGCAGCGACGTATTGGTTTCGTGGCCGGTGCCAAGCATCAGGACGCTGGCGTCGTGGTCGTACAGTCGCGCAAGTGGCGAGGATTCGCCGAGGCCGTAATCGAGGGCGTGGTCGCCGGTGATGGCGTCGGCGTCTGCACCCCACGCCGCAACGGAAACGGTCGGGTGGGCACTGCGGATAACACCGGGATAGTTTCGGAAGCATTCGGGAATCGCGCCCATGCCTCGAGTCGGTGTGGTCTCGGGGCGGTAGGCTGGCCGTTCCTCGCGGATGGTCTCGATCCAGTCGTCGGGGGCGGGAGGTGCTCCCCAGTCGGCTGGATTGGTGTACTGAGACGAGTGAGTTGGCATGACGAGCGTGCCAGCGTCAGTGAGTACGGTCTGGAGCGCCTCGATGACAGCAGGTGCGTCGCCACAGACCCAGCCGAGGGCGCTCAGTGACGAGTGGACAAACACGGTATCGCCGGCTCCAACACCGAGGTCACGGAGGTCGGAGACAAGAGAGGCAACGGTCGCTGGTTCTGCAACGCGCGCAATCGCATCCGCTTCGCTCATACCTCGAGTGTCACAGGACGCGTAGTTGAATATTCGGGTGCCGTGAGACCGAAATGAACGGACTGGATAGACAGTTTCTCGTCACGGTGACTCTCATCAAATGCTGAAAAATGATTGATACGCAGAGTTGGCAAACACGCATCTATGTCCACGTTCGGTCGACGAGAGACGACGGCGGATCGACGAGTGTGCCAGTTGCGAACCGACGGCGGCCAGAACCGAGCCGAAACGGATTCGACGCGCCAGAAGACGGAGACAGATGGCGTCACGATTGCGTTCGAAGGACCAGAAACGGTACGCATTTCGGGCAATCTCGAGGACGTGTTGCTCGCGGTATGCTGGTGGGACGAGTCGGGACTCGTCGGGACGATCACGGAACCGGTTGGCAGCGTTGACGGCGATCGAACCGTCACTGCATCATCAGCGTTCAGCGACGTCGAATTCGCCTACGGGCCGATTGTGACCGGTGTCGAGGGCTTTCGTGACCCAGGCCCCTCGGTTCCTGGCACAGGTGACGTTTCGGCTGTAAATCCGACTCTCGAGGCCTACATCGAGGCTGTTCGTGAGAGACACGCAGCTATCGACCTTGAGGAGCCGTTTCCCAATACCGACTAACTGTCGACCGAATTTTCAGTGTTGACAGCTGACGTAAGCTATGTACGACGATATCCTCATCCCGACTGACGGCCGTGCGAACACCGAGCGCGCAATCGAGGAGGCAATTGACCTCGCAGGTGTCCACGGGGCAACCTTGCACGCGTTGTATATCATCCACTCGAGTGCGATTGCGCCGGGAATGGAGTTCAGCGATCTCGAGGACGCCGGCAGCGAAGCCGTTGATTACGTCGCCGGACAGGCGGCCGAGGCTGGCGTCACCGACGTCGAGACGATGGTTCGCCACGGACTGCGCCACGAAGCAATTCTCGATTACGCACAGCAACACGGAATCGATCTGATCGTGATGGGGCGCAATCGCGGTCTCGAGCGATTCCTGCGAACGAGTGTCTCGGAGCAGGTCTCGGCGGACGCAACCACGCCGGTGTTGATCGTCGAGTAGGGCTGCGACTGTGACCGCGCTATAGTTCCGGAATTGGGACAACAACAACTGGGCGGGTCGTTTGCTCGAGCAGTGCCGTCGTCGTCGACCCGACGGTGGCGGTTGCAGCCGGATTCCCGCTGTAAGCGCCGACGAGGAGTTCGTCAGCACCGATTTCGTCGGCAACTGCTGGCAATACCGACTCGGGACTACCTTCGTGGACAGCAGTTTCGACGCTTCCAACGCCTGCGAGGCGGACTGGGGCGACAGTCAGGGCTTCTCGAGCATCTTGGGGGGCGGTTGTCTCGTCGACGGTGGCAACGACTGTGACGGCGTCGTCGCTTGTGGCACGGCCCTCGAGGTAGTCACAGAGTGCAGCGGTTGTGTGGACGGAATCGGTGCCGGCGAGATACTGCATAAGAGAGGATAAACGCGGGCTGACCAATACCCTGCGGTCGGACGGTCGGTCTGTTCCACGCGTTTTCCGACTCAGAAAACGCCCTTGTAGCTCTATTATGGTCGCACCGAAAGGGAGTGATAGAGGCGTGTGATGCCCGACTGCGCACGTCTCGACACTGCCCGATCATCGATCGAACGACGACTGCTCTCCACACGACACGAGCTGCCCCACATATCGTGTCTGGTCGTTTGATCACTTCCCCTCGTGGCTCGCCACCACGATTCCGTCGACCGCACTCGGGACACACTGCCCCACTCGTGTGCCGGGAACGGTCGACTGTCTGCTCGTTCACTCGCTTCGGCCCTCACGATTGGTGGTTTCGATGTCGCATTTCTCCTGCGAGCAAGTCGCACCGCTCTGCCAGACAGCACCCATAGCGCTACCAAAACTAACCAGCCTCAGTGACGTCCGTACAACGAGTACATAATCGCGAGCAGCCCGAGCAGCCGGCTCACGTTCTCGAGGAAGACTGTCACGATCTGATCAACCGTCGTGAAACTGGTGGTGACGACGTTGACGAGGAACGGACACAGTGTCAACAGGAGCAAGCCAACGGCGAGATACAGCATGGACGAGGCATCATTGCGCCGGTAGCCGCGGTAGGCTTGGTACGCGATGATCGTGCCGATCAGCGCGACGAGAAAGAGACTCGCGATGGTCAAGAGCTCGAAGAGCGTGGCATCAGCGACCCAGATGCGGCCGTTGCTCATCGCATCCCCTCCCACATGCGAGTGAACTTGTCCGCAACGTCGCCATCATCCTCGTAGCTCAACTCGAGATCGAACGCCCCATCCTCGAGCGAGAGCTCTAGCCGATCCAGATTCGCGCTGTAGACGCTATAGTGGTTTCCGTCCGAGGCGAGTTCGGTTTCTTCGGTCACGAGGCGACACTCCTCGAGGCGGTCGAGTCGGCGATAGATCGTCGGGAGGGATGCGTCACACCGCTCACTCAAGGTACTGGCAGACATGGGTTCGACGCTCGTATGTGTGAGGATGTCCCGCGCGTACTCGTCGTCGAGAATGGCGAGCACCGTCGAAAGATCAGGCTCCTCACTCACTGGTAGCTGATCGTTCTGGTATGAGTATCAAAAGCAGTCCGGTTTTTCTGACCCAGAAAACACTCAGTATCGGAAGAGTGAGTGGTGTTCGCACAACTCACTCGAGGAACAGTCCTTCTCGAGGGAGTATTTTGTCCGTACGTGATGGACAACGTTGGATATACTGGTGAGTGAGAGCACAGCCCAGATGAACGAGTACGACCGGTATCCAGGCCATAACTAACCCCACAAAGTCGCTGAGTATCGATGATGTGGCCGTGGGAACACGCAATTGTTGGCTATCTCGCGTATTCACTGTTCTGTCACCTCGTGTTTCGGCGCTCGCCGACCGGACTCGAGGCGTTTGCAGCGGTGTTTGCGTCCGTCTTACCAGATATAATCGATAAGCCGCTGGCGTGGGAGTACGGCGTCTTTCAGACGGGCTATGCGCTTGGGCACTCGATCTTTTTCGCCGTTCCGCTCTCGATTGCGGTTGGCGTGCTCGCCCACTGGGCGGGACGGGGGTCGGCTGGCGTCGCATTCGGGTTGGGATATCTGCTCCATCTTCCCTCGGACGTCCTCGATGGCTACGTTCGGGAGGGACAGGCCCATCCGGAACTGATGCTCTGGCCGCTCGAGACGGTAACCGAACACGACCACGGGCAGGGCTTTACCGACCAGTTCTGGCTGCTGTTCACCCGATATCAGCAGGACCTGCTCGCGGGCGATCTCTCGACGTACATGTGGATACAGCTCGGATTAGCGGGCTTCGTCGGCCTGCTCTGGCTGTATGATGGCGCGCCGGTTCTCCGTGAACCGTTGTACTGGGTCGGACACAGACTCCGTGGTCTTCTTTCAGGTCGGACAACCCGCGACGACCGGACTCGGTGACTCGCATATCGTCGTCAGATCCCAGCCAAACCTGTTGCCGGTATGGACATCCATTCACTGGATAATGTCGTCATTTACTATCCTCCTGTTTCCGATGAGAGTCTAGCTGTAATGAGCGATACGAACCGGTGTGATCGATTTTCGACGCACGCCCCTCGTGAGTTGCTGCAATGGTCCCCCTCCTCACAGCAGCGGCTTCCACGCGGGCACCCCCTCGGAATTCATCGACACGAACGACCGGCACTCGCCGGTGGGTGGAATCATGCCTGATACGACCGACTTGAGCGCCAGCGCAGCCGAGTCGACTAACTCGAACGTTCCGGTCTCGCCGACGACCGCCGCGACTGAACTGCTCGAGCCAGCTCGTGTCCAGACACTTCCCGGCGATGCGGAGTTCGCCCTCTGTCTGACCCACGATGTCGACCGGCCGTATAAGGGCATCCGGTCGTTGTACTACGCGACACAGGACCGTCCCGCCTATCACCTCCGGTCGGCACTCGATCGCTCGAATCCCTACTGGCAGTTCGAGGAAATCATGGAACTCGAGGCCGAGCTGGGTGTTCGGTCGGCGTTTTACTTCCTGAACGAACAGCACCTCCTCGCAGACCGCTCGCCTCGAGAGTGGCTCTCGCCAGCAAATTGGGTGCAACACCTCGGCCGGTACGACGTGACCGCGCCCGAGATTATCGACGTAATCCAGACGCTCGACGAGGGCGGCTGGGAGGTTGGCCTTCACGGCTCGTATCACACGGCAACCGACCGCGAGCGACTCCGTGAAGAGAAAACCCTCCTCGAGTCCGTCCTCGAGAAACCGATTCGTGGCGGACGCCAACACCATCTGCGACTCGAGAACCCCGAGACGTGGCACCATCACCGCGCAATCGGCCTCGAGTACGACGCGAGTTTAGGCTCGAGCACTGAGTGTGGCTTTCATGAGGGCTATCACCCGGTGCGGCCGTTTGGCGATGAGTTCGTCGTCTTCCCACTGACAGTGATGGATCAGGCGCTGCCGGATCCCGCGACGACGTTCGACGCTGCTCAGCGGACCTGCGAGCGACTGCTGCTCGAGGCGATGAACCACGGCGGCGTGATGACCGTGCTCTGGCATCCGCGCTTTTTCAACGAACAGGAGTATCCCGGTCACCGGGCGCTGTATCGGTGGGTCGTCGAACGCGCACTCGAGTTAGGTGCGTGGGTTGGCTCGCCCGGCGAGTTCTGTACGGCGCTGGAACTCGAGAGCGAACGCGAGCGCACGCGCGAACGTGAGCATGAACTCGAGCATTCGACACACGAGCGACCACAGTCGAGTCAGCACGCCGAGCAGAACCGCCTCCTTGAGGAGGCGCCACCAACTGGTGTCTCAGCGGTCCGAGGTGAACCATGAACGAGAAAGTGATCGCGGTTGCACTGGTCGCGCTCGTTGCCTTTGGCGGGATCGCGGCAGTGGCCCAGCCAGTTGCAGCCTCGAGCACCCAACCGTCGGCAAACGACGAGCATGTCGTCGAACAGGACGGCGAGTGCTACCCGATCGAGGCACTGACCTCGAGTGGCACTGTCGAGGCGTTCTATGACTACCGGAACCACGAGACGCATCCGGAGGATGTTGATCGGATGTACAGTTCCTATGGCACTGAACACCTACAAGAGGACAATACGAGCGTGCTGTTCCTCCACGAAGGCACTGATGGAATGAGCCTCGTCATGATCCACGACCAGGTTGATGGCGACACGACGGGTGGCGTTGCAACCTTCGAGATTACGGGTGCGCCTGCCGAGGCAGAGTGGGTCGTCCAGGACGACCTCTACGATAGTGAGGAGAACATGGTTGAGTGGTACGACGAGGATGGCTGGCTCGGTGCTGACTGGATCTGGAGCGAGGCGCGAACCGACGGCGGCGCGATTCAGGGTGGACTCAACGATGACTTCGCCATGACGATTCACCCAGCGTTCAACGAGGACGCGGCACTCTACGATGTTGAAGACATTTACGACCCGGACTTCCACGAGAACGGAACGATCGACGACTGGGAGGTCCTCTCGGGCGATAGTGATGACCCAGACCGGACCGACCTCGACCTCGACGAGCCAGTGACGATCCGAACTGGATCGTGTGATGGCCCATCGGTTAGCTACGACCAGCCGGGTGACGGCGACACAGACGAACTCACCGCCACCATCGACGGCGCGGACGCGTCCGACGAGATCGCACTCCAGCCACTCTCCGGCACCGATTCGGTCGCCACGTTCGACGACATCACGATGACCGACGTCGACGGCAACGGCTCCGTAACGTTCGCAAACGACGCTGATGGCCTCCCCGACACCCCGAGCGATATCGAGACGTTCTCCTCGCTTTCAGTCACCAGTGACTCACTCGAGGACTCGAGCGCGACGGTCTCGTTCAGCGTCGATGCGGATACGCTCGAGGAACACCAGCTCTCGCCGGATGAGGTTGCACTGTACGAAGCCGATGGCGACGAGTGGGAACAGGTGCCAACGTCGGTCACCGACCAGACTGGCTCGGAGTATCGCTACAGCGCAGACATCTCGTCGCTCGAGGGGCTCATGATCGGCGAGCAACAAGAACAGTTGACTGACGATGATTCGGCGGACGGGACGGACTCGAGCGGCGCTGATGACGATGGTGCATCCTCGATGCCTGGCTTCGCGGTCGGCAGCGCACTGAGCGCCCTTGCGGTACTCTGTGTTGCACTCGCCGCCCGCACGCGGTTGAGCCAGTAACGACTCCCGTATTTTCTACTTATTTGCTTGGAGAGTGTGTTTCGTCGGCGTACTCGAGTGACGACTCCGAGTGCTCGAGGGGGACGACCGATCGGTCAGGAAGCGTCGGGGTCGGGGCGCGCCCGAGCGTGAGCAGTCGTTCGGTGCGCGTTAACTCCTCGGCGCTTGGATCGGATTTTGCAATCTCTTCGTACTTGACGACGATTGCGTCGTCGGCCGTCGCGATGCGGACGACACACAGCTGATAGGACGGGTAGTAGACTGGCGGGAGCACGCCAGTGACCACGTTGCGTCGATGTAATCGCTTGAGCCACGTGCCGGTGTTAACGAGTACGCGATCGTCAACCCTGTTCGTCGTCGGCCGGTGGGTATGACCGTAACAGAACACCGCTGTCTCCGGGTGTTCGGAAAACACCGCTCGAGCCGCCTCGATGTATGGCGTGTCAGGGTCGACGGTGAGATCGCCCTCGAGGACACCGAAACGGTCGACCGTGTGGCCGAAATCGCGAAGGATGAGATACGCAGGGATACTGACGACGAGCAGGGAGGAAACGACGGCCACGGTGGCAACGAGCAGGAAGTGGACGGCTTCGCCGACAAGTCCCAGTTGCGCCAGGACGGCATCTGCTGTTTCGACTGGCAGTGTCCACACTCCGGCGACGTCGAGTACGGCAAGCACCGCCAGAATCACACTAAGGTTAAACAACAGGAGAAACGGCACCAGACTGTATCGCAAGAGTGGATTCATCTCCCGATAAAAGTACTTCGAGAGCAACCAGCGCGGGACGCGCTCAGTCGGTGTCACCGCTTGCACGTCTTTGAGCCAGTTGTATCGCCCACGCTCTGAGAGGCGCCCAGCACGACTCGTCACGAGCGTATTGTAATAGTATCCAAGCGGCGTCTCGTAGGGATTGCCAAAGTCTTCGAAGCGATTGTTCTCGTCCTGCTGGTGGCCGTGTTCGAAGTGAATGGTTCGCTCGCCGATCGGACGAGTCATCGACGTAGCCTGCACGAGTGTGATGTTGTACTTCGCGAGCAGGTCGACGTACTCATCGTGGGCAGCAAGTTCACTGTCGTGATTGCCCGGCAAGAGCGTAATCGGTATTTCCGCACCGGTCGCACGCAACTGCTCGAATAGCTCGGGATAGCGCTCGATCAGCGCCTCGAGTTTAGCAATGCCAGTGTGTTCAGTCACTTCCCACAGGCCGAACGCATCGCCGTTGATTACCAACTCGGCGTTCTCGTCAGTCATTTCGAGGCGCTCGAGAAAGGCGAGCAACTCCTCGAGAAAGTCGACGGTTCCCAGCTGTTCGTCACCGCCCATGTGGAGGTCACTGATGACGTAGTAGACCGGGTCGCTGGGGGAATCTGCCATAGGGCCACCGAGTCAACATCGAAGAACACTATAGTGGTACTCCCGGCGGGTCGCAAGGCAGCGCGAAACAGACACCGCGCAGAACACATACGGTTTACTGTACGTCATTTCTGGCGCACCCGCTGCCCGCGTTGCGGGTGCAACGGTGGACTCGCTGCACTCGCCCACCGAGACTCGTCTCACACAGGTCGACTCACCGCCGGTACATCGGTACAGCAATCCGTATCAGTCGCCGCCAACACCGACCGATTGTGCCGGTTCGTGCGCGGCCACTTGACTGAACTGTGAGAGTGACTCGAGTCCGTCGACATAGCCCTGCTCGGTTGCAACATCAACGATCACGTCCGTCAGGTTGACCTTGTCCGCGAGGAAGGCGTTACGCCGACGACGCCAGGTCTCTGCCGTATCGTCGGCCTCGAGCAACGTCGTCGCCTGTTCGATGATCTCATCCGCCGAGGCCACGTTGTGGATCAGGCCCTGATTCTCGAGTTCGACGAAGTTGCCCATGTCGTCTTCGCCGACGAACGAGTTCGAGCGGATCGCAGGCGTCCCGAGCAGTGCAGCCTCGGTGACCATCGTCTGCGTGTCTGCGACCAGTAGGTCTGCCTCGGCGAGTACGTCGTGGAGCAGCGCCGGGTGGAGATCAAACGGCCGGGCTGGCAGCCCCTCGAGGTCAGCGTCACCACCTTCGTCGGAGACGAGCACCGTTGCGTCCTCGTCGAGTCGCCCAATAATCCGTTGCTGATCCTCGCTCGTGATCCCCTGTTTGCCCACGTCGTGCTGGGAGCCAAAGGCGTTGAGCCGGAGGATTGCGTAGGACTCGTCGGTCTCGAGGCCGAGTCGGTCGCGGACCGAGGGGTTCGACTCGTACACTTCGGGGTGAAGGTACGCACACTCTTTGAGGCCGGGGAAGACGTGGTGATCCTCGCCCAGATCCTTCCGGAACGTATTCGGCGTCAGAATTGTGCGGGCAAACGGCGTCGAGATCGTGTGATCGAACGACGCCGGCTCGGAGTCGATAAGCAAGACAGTCGGAGTTCGCGTTACTGCGCCGGTGTGGGCTGCATACGCGCCCATCCCGAAGATGAGATCCGGGTCGAATCGTCGCGCGCTCGCAATTGCGCGGACGTAATGGGCCGGCAGTTGACTCATCAGCGACCCTTTGGAGGTGTCACAGGAGCCATAGACCGTGTGTGGAAGATCGTACCACTCGAGCAAATCCGTCGTGCAGGTGTATTCCCGCGCGAGGACGAGTACGTCGTGGCCACGGTCACGCAGCCGTTCGACGGCGTGTTTGTACAGATGAACGTGCGCCGGGGTGTTAGTGAAAAACAGGTACTTCATGCTGAAAGGCACCGTAGACTGTCTGTCTGGATGCCGAAGGTTTGTTATCTGGCTCGTACCGCCAGTTTTGGCCACACAAACAACCGGCAGTCATCCCCTGTCGGCGCGATTCGAACGGTAGCAGGCGTATAATAATGGGTTCTCCGGTGGATCACCCACTGATGCAGTCACAAGGACTCGGACGTTCCGACCCCACCACACAGGCCGAGACGGATGGCCGTCCTCGAGCCGTCGATCACTATCTCTCAGTTCTGGATTCGACGCTCGCGTACGCTCGTCGCCGTGACTATGCCGGACCGGATTACGGTGACGGGATGAGTAGCAAGCTGTTACAGGCTGCCCCAATCGAAAATCGCTTCGTGAATCTGGTCGTCCAGGAACTCGTCAAACGCAGTCCGGTCAATATCCGCCCACTGTTGCGCGTCGAACACCGCCGAAATTACAAGGGAACAGCGCTGTTTACGATGGCAAATCTGAACTTCGACACCTACACGAGCGCCGATGAGGGCTCGAGGCGGCGGTTCGATCCACGAGCTGAAGCCGACCACCTTGCCCAGTGGCTCGTCGACGAGAGCCTCGAGGGCTACAGCGGCTTCTGTGGCGGCCATCGACACGAGATCCAACACTTCCACACAAAGGGCGTTCCGAGCGACCCGGATATTGTCTCGACAGCCTACGCCGTCAAATCGCTCTTGCAGGCGACGGAACACGGACTCGGCGACGAGTACGCCGAGACCGCTCGTAGCGCGGTTGAGTTCCTCATCGAGGATCTGGACTACCGAGAAGTCGAGGACGGCGCGAAAATCGACTACCATCTGAACCATCCCGACGACTCCTATACACTCAACTCCGCGGCCCTCGGCGCGGGAATGCTGATCGACCTCTACGAACATTTCGGCGAGGAGGATCTGATCGAGCGTGCGACAAATATTCTGGACCACATCGCGGCCAACCAGACAGACATCGGCGGCTGGCCATATCGCATCCCCGCCGACGCCTCACATCTGTCGATGGACAGCCATCACAACGGCTTCATCATCGAGGTCTTCCAGCGCTATCGTGACGTGGTTGACGCCGACCGCTACGACGACACCCTCGAGTCTGCACTCGAGTTCTACCGCGAGGAGCTATTCGAACTCGACGGCGCGCCGAACTTCGACGAATCCAACGCCTACCCGCGTGACATTCACGCGAGTACGCAAGGAATACTGGTCTTTACCCGGGAGGGTGACCTCGAGTTCGCCGACCGAATCCTGCGCTGGGTGCTCGCGAATCTGCAGGTCGATGGCACGGAAGGCGAGTTCTACTATCGGCAGTATCGCCATCACACGAAACGCGTCACGCTGATGCGGTGGTGTCAGGGCTGGATGTCCTATGCCATGTCGGAGTTCCTGCTGGCCTGCCAAACCGACGGCGTACAGGAGACAGCACTCGACTCCGAAATCGAAGTCGAACAACTCGAGTCAACGCCACAGCCAAACGCATGAGCGAGACAACCGCCGACACCGAACGCGCAACCACCGACGCCAGCGCCGAGACAGACGCGCGAGCGCGCTGGCGAGCGCCAGTCGAGCCGATGGGCGACACCGATGCAGCGGGCGCTCGAGTGCTGGTACTGACCGGACTCGGGCACAAGAACGCTCTCCACTACGGGCCGCTTGCAGACATCGCCGAGGAGATGACGCTCGTTTGCCTCGACCCGGACCACGTCGGCGAGATCGAGAACGCAAACTACGTGCAGGTGCCCGACTTCGGGCCACGAATCCTGCGGGTGCTCATGCTCTTTGTTGTCGCTCTGCTCGAGGGCTATCGCAACGAGTACGACACCGTCGCCTCGATTTCGCTGGTGCCGTACGGCCTCTACGCGCTCGCGTTGAAGAAGCTCTACGGCTATCAGGCGTTTCTCGGGATCATCGGGATCGACCTCGATCACCACGCCGAGCAGTGGTACGGCGCGGGGCCGCGCTGGGCGTTCAGACAGTTCGATGCCGTCTCCGTTCCCGGCTCCGACCACGCCGAGCGCCTCCTCGAGTATGGTCTCGAGCGGGATCGCATCCACATCTTGACGAACGCCATCGATACCGACACCTACCACCCGATCCCGGCCGACATCGACACCGCGTACGACTTCGTCTGGGTTGGCCGCTTCGGCCCCGAGAAAGATCCCGTCCTGTTCGTCGAGGCGCTTGCCGAACTCGAGGCCCGCGACACCGACTTTCAGGCAGTCATGGTCGGCAACGGCACGCTCCGAACCGAGGTCATCGATGCGGTCGCCGCCCACGGCCTCGAGGATCGGATCGACTTCGCGGGCTGGGTTGATGAACCGCTGTCGTACTACCGCCAGTCGGATACGTTCGTGTTGACCTCACGTCGGGATGCCCTGCCGCTTGCGATGCTCGAGGCGATGGCGTCAGGTCTGCCCGCTGTCGTCCCCGATATCGGCTCGGTAACTGACGCGGTCACAGACGGCGAAAACGGTGTTGTCGTCGACAGTCGACACCCACGGGCGCTCGCAGCGGCGATGGAACGCTGTCTTGACGACGAGTATCGAGGCCCGCTCGCCGAGGCCGCACCCGACGTTCGTGAGTCAGTTTCGATGGACGAGGCCGAGACGGACTGGCGAAACATTCTCACGACGCTTGGAAACAAGAACACAGCCGTCTCGAGCACTCGAGACTGACGCGACCACGACCGTTTTTGGTTTTTTGGCGTGGCCTCGAGCAACTGCTGTCGGATGCCACACGCAGTCAGTTTCATGCACTCGAGACCGTTCAGCACTCGTTACGATCAGGTAGCACCGAGATAACAAAACAATTACTCGTCACACCGTCGTGTATGGATATCGAACGACTGACGCTCGAGGAGTGGGGCGATGCGCTGCCACGATCCGGTATCGAGGTGTTTCACGACCCGGACGCACTCGCTGTGCTCGATGCACACACTGACGCGGAGATGCGACTCTACGGCGCGTCCAAAGGCCAGCAGGTCGTCGGCCTGCTACCCGTATTCGTCGACCAGAAATCGGTCGGCCGCACAGTGTTTTCGCCACCGCTCTCCCTTGGCGTGCCACGACTCGGCCCGGTTATCAACCCCAACAGCCCGAAACAGCGCAAGTGGGAGCGCATCAACAGCGAACTCGCCGACGCGGTGATGGCCGACCTCGAGACCGACAAGCGCTCGACGCTGTTCCGGATGACCTGCCCCGTCGGCTACGAGGACCCGCGACCGTACAGCTGGAACGACGCCTCGATGGAGCCGAAGTTCACCTACGTCGTCGACCTCGAGGACGCCCAGGATATCGAGGATGCGATGAGTGGGTTCAGCAAGAGCCTGCGAAACGAGATGCGCCGCGTTGACGAGGTCGATCTGACAATCGAAACCGAAGGCATCGACAGCGCCCTGCGGATCTACGACGATGTCGTCGCCCAGTACGAAGAGTACGACGACACCGCGCCAATGTCTCGCCAGTTCGTTCGCGACCTGCTCTCGAGTCTGGACGACGACCGCTGGCGTGTCTACGTCGCCCGCACACCCGACGGCGAGTACAAAAGCGGCATCCTCTCGCTGTTCTCGAACGATCTGGCATACTACTGGCAGGGCGGCGTCGTCGCCTCCTACGGGAACGTCAGCGTCAACAACCTCATTCACCGCACGATCTTAGAGGATATCGTCACCGATCCCGCCCTCGAGTCCGTCTCCGGCTACGACCTCGTCGGGGCCAACACCGAACGCCTCTGTGAGTACAAAGGCAAGTTCAACGGCGAGTTGCGCCCCTACTACGTCGTCGAATCGTCCGGCCTCGAGATGACGCTCGCGAAGTCAGCGTATCAGCGCGTCTCCGGGACGTTCAAGTAGGATTGACTTTCCGCACCCGAGTCGTCTGGGAGCGTGTCGCCACTCCTCGAGAACACCGTTGAAACGAAATATCGCAAAAAAGAGCGAACCTTCGGAGTCGTGTGTCAATCGGAGTCCTGACCCGGCCGACAGCGCGCGACCAGTTCGCACGCTCCCGGCTGAGACGGGAGTCCACACGCAACGCCCCTGTCTTAGCGGGCGTTGTACTCGATGTCGACGTAGGCGTCGCCGTTCAGCCAGAAGTCCGTAATGTCGCCGCTGAACCAGTAGGCGTCGCGTGAGTCGTCGACGGAGCCCTCGACTCTGTTGCCGTCGATGATGTCGCTGTCATCGATGGAGGCGTCTCGGTGGGTCGCCTTCTCGACCGTTCCCGAGACTTCGAACGTGTAGGACGCTTCCGCACCGGTTTCGGTGCTGTCGATGACGATGGCTTTTGAGGGCTGCTCGCCGTCATCACCGTCTTCGTCCTCGTCGTCGCCACCAGTTTCCTCGATGATCTCATCGACACTCATCTCTTCGCCGCCGAGTTCGACCCACATCACGTCGGGTTGCTCGAGAGTGATGTCCGTGACCGAGCCCTCGACCAGGAAGGCGTCACCGTGGCCGCCGCCGGTGATTCCGCCGGCGTGGACAGTGTCGCCGTCTTCGTCGATGAAGTCTTGGCCCGTGTACGTGCCGCCCTCGATTGAGCCGCCGGAGGGGCTCTCGTAGGGTGCTTCGGTGAATTCGACGGCACCCTCTGCCGTGAACTCGTAGCCGGCGTTTCTGGCGTCCGGTTCAGTCACGAACGAGAGCAGATTTCCCTCCGTATCGGTCTCCTCGTCGTCTTCGTCGGCACCACCAGTTTCTTCGATGATCTCCTCGACGCTCATCTCCTCGCCGTCGAGTTCAATCCACATCACGTCGGGCTGCTCGAGGTCGATATCTGTGACTGCGCCATCGACCAGGAAGGCGTCGCCGTGGCCGCCGCCGGTGATCCCACCGGCGTGGACAGTGTCGCCATCTTCGTCGATGAAGTCTTCGCCGCTGTAGGTGCCGCCCTCGATGCGTCCGCCGGACGGACTCTCGTAGGGCGCTTCGGTGAATTCGACGGCACCCTCTGTCGTGAACTCGTAGCCAGCGTTTTCGGCGTCCGGTTCAGTCACGAAGGCGAGTAAATTTCCCTCCGTATCGGTCTCCTGGTCGTCTTCGTCCTCACCGCCAGTTTCCTCGATAATCTCGTCGATAGACTTCTCTTCGCCATCGAGTTCGACCCACAGCAGGTCGGATTCCTCGAGGTCGATGTCCGTGACTGCGCCGTCGACGATGAACGCGTCACCGTGACCACCGCCGGTGACCCCACCGGCGTGAACGGCGTCTCCGTCGTCATCGATGAAGTCTTCACCCTCGTAGGTGCCGCCCTCGATGTGTCCGCCGGACGGGCTCTCGTAGGAAGCCTCATAGAACTCGACAGCACCCTCAGCAGTGAACTCGTAGCGGGCGTTTCTGGCGTCAGGGTCAGTCACGAACGCGAGGACATGACCTTCAATCTCGTCTTCGTCGTCCTCACTCTCGTCACCCTCGTCCGGCGATGAACTCGAGGAACCCGAAGCGGCGTCTTCGGCGCTGAGTGGGACGCCGTCGACCTCGTCTGGCTCAGTTCGCTCTGGCGAGCCTGCGGAACTGCCGCTGATCTGGCCGGAGTGGTTGACGGTCGTGTCGTATCGGGTGTTCGTCACCGTCACGGTCGCGTTGTGGCCCCAGTGGCCATCACCGGTTCCGATGTCGCCGAAACGGGCATCCGAGAAGTCACAGTCAATCGCTTCCGTCTCGTGGTAGAAGCCCCAGAAGTTGCGGTCACAGCCGACTGCAACACAGTTTTCGGCGTACGAGCCTGGCGAGCCAATTCGGAATCCGCCGGCACGGCAGTCTGCCGCGTAGGAGTTCGTAATATGAACCTCGCCGCCGCCCCCCTCTCCGCTCGTGTGGTGGGGCAAGTCGCCGGGCGAGCTGCCATAAATCGCATTATCCGGATAGCCCTGGATGTTTACGCGGTCGATCTCGAGGACGCCCGCGTGGCTGTTTGCAACGTAGATTCCGGTCGCGCCGGGGTAGGTGTCATCAGGCGTTCCGTCACCGAGATAGAGATTTTCGATTCGACCGACGCCGCCACTCGAGACGCTCGCAATCAGTGGTTCTGCTTTTTGGTGGCCGTCCCACTCTCCGTGAACACCAACGTTGCGAATCTCCCAGTCAGACCCCGAGGCGTTGATCTGGTACTGCGCATTTCGAGCGGTGATGTCGATTAGCGTGTTCTCGAGCGTATCGCCATCGCCGAGATTCACACTGTACGTGTCTCCGGCAGACACTTCGACGACGTCGTAGTCTTCGTCTGCTGCTGCGCCGGTACTGGCGATACCGAGTGCGGCCGCGCCGGCTGCGACTTTCAGGTACGAGCGGCGGCCGAGCAGCGAGTCGTTATCAGGTCGTGGATCCGTGTTCTCGCTCATTACATCCCAATCGAAGACTGTTCTGTCGAAGTAATACTCTCTTCATCTGATTACTCTTTAAACACTGATCATCAGAATCGCCAGAGACTATTGCTCGAGTGGAAGTCAGTAATGGCTGTCGTTCCATATTCCTGATTCCTGCCAGAGCACGCCTGTTGACGCTGTTTCGGCCTTGCTTGAAGGGGGAGGTACGTACAGCAAACGCAGAAAAGTGGGTGCGCGGTGGCCAGTACCACCACACGCTCGGCTTAACTTAGTTGAGACATCGCCCACCGAATGTCGAGCAAGCCGCTCCCGACTGCCAGGGCAAGCCATACCGCAACGCCGATGCCGATCGCTGCGAACAACGTGATGAGTCCGGAGACGTAGGGGAGAAACGCGACGACGATAAGCGACATCCCGAGCGCGATCGAGCAGGTTTTTGCAACCGTAACCGCAAGCGCCCGGCCCGACAGCGACAACTCGAGGTGGATCAGATAGAGGTTGACGATGACCATGAGTACGTAGCTGACGACGGTCGAAATCGCAGCCCCGGCAACGCCGATGATCGGCAAGAGCGCGAGATTGAGGCCGACGTTGAGGATCGCTGCCCCGCCCTTCGATATCGCACGGTGACGGGCGCGCCCAAGGTAATCGAGCGCATCGTTCGTGATCTTGTTAATCGACTCCAAGACGACGAAAATCGCCAGGATCTGGACGAGCGGGATCGCACCGAGATAGTCCGCGCCGAAGACAAGTCGGATCGCGGGATCGGCAACAAGAATCATCCCTGCCGCCGCTGGAATGTACAGCAAAAGGTTGTACTCGAGTGCCGTTCTGTAGATGCTCGAGGCCCGTTCGATGTCGTTGCTCGATTTTGATTCGCCAAACGTCGGCGCAACAGCGAATCCGAGCGAGCTAGCCGGTGCGATGACAAACTCCGTCAGCTGCTTTGCCAGGGTGTAGTATGCGACCGCGATAGGGGTGAGAAACGCCCCGACGAGGACGATATCGACGCGCTTGAACATGATCGCAGACGCACCAGTCACGGACAGGGGCAAACTGTACTCGAGAATTCGGCGAGTGAGTCCCTTCTCTTCGCTGTCTGTTACTGTCGCGTCTGAATCGTCAGGGGAGTCGGATTCTGTGGCGGTTATCTCTGCGGGCATCTGTGAGACCCACCGATAGAGGACGAACAAGCCGACCGTTGCGCCCAGTGCATAGCCAGCGGCGTAGCCAAGTACCGCGCCGGGAATGCCAAAGCCGAGTGAGAGCAGGACGACTGTGAACACGAATATGCCGAGATTCGAGACGATCGAGAGAATCGAACTCCAGGCGACCCGATTGAAGCCCTGACAGAGGAAGTAGACGTACGACCGAAGCGTCTGCCCAACGATGAAGAGGACGCCGATCGAAAACAGCGACAGCAGTTCGGGTTCGCCAAACTGCGCGATAATTGGTTCACGGAACACGACGACCACTGTCGAGACGATCGCAATCGTAGCGAGATTACACAGCAGTGATCGGCGAACGATGACCGGAATCATCGAGGGATCGCGCTCGCGATACTCCGTGACGTAGCGGGCAGCCGATTTGGCCAGCCCCATCTGGCTAAAGAAGACGGAAATCGAAAAGATCGCAATCGCAAGCGAGAACAGGCCGTACTCTTCGTTCGTCAGGAATACGCGAGTCAGCAGTAAGATGAGAAGGCCGTTGACGACCACTTCGACGACTTTGCTGATAAGGTTCGCCTTGAATCCGTCAACGATCGTATCTGTCGTAGACATCAGTGTACAGGGGAAGACGTGGGTCGTTCACACGCGAGACGACGGACGCACTGGCTCGAGATCATCGTTTGCGCCACCGCAATAGACACACCGGAACACACCGTGTGTGGAGTCAGCGTCGCCAGTTCCAGGTGAGCCGACACTCGGAGCGAAGAAGATCGAATTCGTCGGTCGCAATCCCGCGTCATTAGTGGTAGCAGATACATCAGGTGACACACACCTTGTTATGGCGCTGTTACCAGTGAGCCAACTACTGGTATGGACGGGGCCACTCCGTACGGCCTCGAGCGCTCGTGGGTGGAGTATCTCGCAGTTAGACCTCCTCGGTTGCACCAGGGACGTAGTAGAGGTCAAACTCGCCGTTGGATTGAATCCGATTCACGCCGGGTTCGTTTTCGATGGCGTCTAACTCGCTCTCGGTGTAGCGAAGTTCGTCGTAGACCGTTAGCTCGCGGTCGCGATCGACTTGCGTGAGTGCGAGATAGCGGTCGTCTTCGTACTGGCCGGAGACGCCATCTCTGAATTCATCAGCTTGCACATCTCTGTGTTCCCAGCTTCGGTCTTCGTTTCCATTGATCGCATCGTCGTATCGGTTTGGCCCATCACGCAGCCCCAGGAAATCGATCTCGTCGTCCTGAGAGTCGAAGGCAGTCTCGTAGCCACTCATCGTCGTCTCGCTGACGTGCGGTGAGGCGTTGTAGGTGTACGGCGACGGGAAGATTGCGACCAGCGACAGCACCAGTAAAACGGTAAAGCCGATAGCCAGCAGCGGACCAGCGGAGACCGCGACTGCCGGACGCCCGCTGCGGAGCCGTTCCGTAAGCCCATAGATCGCAACCGCACCGAGTATCGTCAAGAACACCATCATCAGCCCGAACACACGGAAGTACATACTCGAGCCAGGGGCGAAGAAGTATGCGCCGGCGACGGGAACAAGGACGATCAGCGCAACGGCGAAGTACGTCGTTTCAGCGGCGATTCGATCGACCCACGGTGAATCTCGGAGGAAGATGAGTCCGAGGATGAGCCCGCCAACGAGGGCCGAAAAGACGAGATGGACGCTGAAGAGTTTGAGGAAGATCTCACCTAAACTGCCGCCAATTTCAGAGAGGGATGCTCCCTGGGTTGCCACCTGTTCGCCAGCTGAGCCGCTTCCACCGAGGAAGAAGTCGAATGCCGCACTGAAGAAGTATTCGAACATCCCGCCGAAAAAGCCGTGATCGGCCGACCAGAGCAAGAAGAGCCCGATCAGGAACACTGTGTGTCCGTACACGGGGGTCTGTCCGGCAATCGTTCCCTCAGACGCGATCCGTCGTGCGAGGAACTGAACGGCACAGATGGCGACGAAGGCAGCGATCAGGTGGACGACGAGTTGCGGGTGGTAGACAACGGCGGCAACTGCCACCAGCGAAAAGGCAGTTCCGATCGCAGAGACTGTCGCCAACGACTGGTCCGAGCGGACGTACTTGACGAACAAGAACAACAACAGTGCAGAGAAGAAGACTGCCTGCGACATCGCGTGCGCGGACAGATACATCGAGATTGTCGTAATCGGCAGGAGCAAGAACGCGGCAAACGCAGCGATGACCGCCGCACGGTTGTCCTCGGTGATCACACCGACACAGAGCGGGACGAACACACAGAACACCAGCATTGAGACCAAGACGACGAACATCAACGACCGCGAGAGCGGAATCCCGGTAACCGAGTTGATGAACACCGTCGTCACGTGAATTGCGGGATAGAACAACTCGAACGGCGACATCGTTCCTTCACTGATTCCGCGCGCCCAGCCGAGATGCGTCAATGCATCGTAGTGACCCTGAAAGCGATACCCCCGGATAATCGGGAGCGCAGCGAAGACGACCATTGTGAGTCCACCGAGTACAACGGCGAACGGACGCCCGCCCCGAGGCCCGTCCCCGAACGGGACGAACGCAATGGTCAGGGCAACGGCCATCGCGACCATGAGCCCGACCCAGACTGCCGACGGCGTCATCGCATAGATCGATACCTCGTATCCAGTCGCTGGTGACCCACGGGCAACGAGTGCACTCCCGGCAAGCGCCAAAAAGCCGATCGAGAGTGCCACCTTCCGGAGGAGTCCGTCGTTGATGGCTGACTGATGTGACATTCGAAGCTGGCAGCGTCTTTGCGCATTCTCACCCTTGTTATACACCGATTGCTGACCGTAAGCGTCTCAATACCGTCTCACTGTGTGAAACGTCTCGAGCAAACCTGCCTGTAGAACGCTTCATGAGCGCAATTTCCAAATCCGCCACTCGCGGGCTATATTCATCCTGACAGGATCACAAACGGTCCGTGGTGACTGCCTCACATCAGCGGTGGTGGTACAGTAACTGCCACACTGACAGTAGAGCCGAGTGTGATACCACTGTGGGACACTCACACACCGATCTGCCAGTCGGCTCTCAGGAGGCCCGCGTCTGGCCGAACGGAAGAGGGAAATGCCCATGTGCGCCGGTCGGGCACAGAAAATGACTCGAGAGCGGGGACACCAGCCGGACTCGAGAAACAGATTCAGCAAACGGACTCGAGTTCACCTGTTGTGAATACCACGAGCAGAATGAGTGGAGATCAGTTCGAGCGTGGTGGTTGCAAAGACGACAGACCAGCGCCACGTAGTCCTCAATCAGTCGTCGTCAGCGTCGACATCGTCGGTGATCTCAGTCCAGAAGTAGCCGTAGCGGTAGGCGTTCTCTTCTGACGGCTCATCTGGGACCTCGTCGTCGTACAGTAAGACGGCGATTCGGACGTCGCCGGATTCAGCGTCTGGCGTGACCGAGAGTTCGTCCTGTGTCGTGTCGCCGTCTGCAAGCTGATAGTCGACGTGCTCGTGGTCCGTTCGGTCGAAGACCTCGCCGTCACTGACCCACTGCTCCTGGACGACGGCGGTGTACTCCGTTGACTCACCTTCCTGATTCTCGAGTGCAACGGCAAACGGGATGTCCTCGCCAGAGTCGACCGTCGAGGTGTAGTTTGCGGCGACGAGTTCGCCGGCGTCGTCTTCGGCAAGCAGTTGGAGGTCAGTGTACTCCTCGGCCGATTGTGGGTCGGCAAGTGCATACCCAACGGAGGTCAACGCGATCAGCAGACTCGCGATGAGGACGACGTTCGCGGCGGCGTGAACGGTCGAGTTCGTCCCCAAAATTGCGGTTCGAACGGCACGCAGTCGCCGAGTAAACGAGAACTGATAGCGCTCCGTGCGAGGAACGCGAATCCGCCTGATCGCTGCGACACACACCCCAAGCAGAGTGTATACGCTGACCACGGCGACGATAACCGTCTGCGAAAAGCCAAGCGATGCGATGGCGAGGCCGAGTCCGAGCAGCGGAATCACCGCCACGCTCAGTCCAAACGCAAGTGCAACGCGCTCGAGGTCGGAGAACTCCTGTACCTGTCCGATGAGTCCGGTCGCCGTAACTGAGTGGGCAGGGGTCTGTCGTGGAAAGAGCGCTGACACTGTTGCATACCCCGGTGCGAAGAACAACAGCGGGAAGCCAATTGCGGCACGGACAATCGGTGACCCGATGTCGACGACCGCAAGGACAATGGCGGCGACGATAACGAATCCGGCGGTAGTGATCAGGTCAGTCGGTAACTTCCCGAGGACGTGTTTGCCTCCCTGTCGAACGGCTGTAAACGGATGTGATGGCTGCGATGTACGATCTGTCATCTATTCCCAGGTATCGGTATTTCAAGAGAGTCAGCTATTGTTACTGGTCGCATAACCAGACGTATCCGCGGACGTTTCTCTCCTCGAGTCCGATAGATTCGAGACGAACACGCAGAGAGGCGGCCTCTCAGACAGTTTTCGGGAAACACCATCACCTTCAGACTTCGAATTGGAGTCCACTCCAGCCGCATGTGCGGTCATCACTGCTTATGCACAACTGCTGCTCGCGTACCGACTCGGAAACTGGATGCTTACAAAGTGCGCACAGGGTGAGCCTCCGTATATGGTACGCCGAGCGACCAACGATAGGCGAGCAATCGCAGCCGGGTGGTCGAACAGATGAGCATCGAGGTTCGCGTCGCAACCGAGGACGACCTCGAGACATGGAATCGTCACGTCAGCCGTTCGCCACAGGGGACGCTCTGTCACGAACTCGAGGCGCTGCGGGTGCAAGCCGAGCACTCCGGTGCAACCCTCCATCCGCTGATTGGGTTCAAAGGACAGGAGCCAGTCGGTCTCTTTCCCGTCTTCGAAATCTCGAAGAAGTTCGTGACAACGGCGTTTTCGCCGCCGCCACACCTTCGGGTGCCGTATCTCGGGCCGGCGTTTCTGAACATGGAAAAGCTGAAACAGCGAAAGCGCGAGCGACGACGTCAGCGCTTTATGGACGGCTGTTTCGAGTGGATTCAGGACGAACTCGCCCCGAAGTACGGCCACGTCCGCACCTCGACGGCGTTCGAGGACTCGCGCCCATTCAAGTGGAATCAGTACGATGCGACGCCGGAGTACACGTACGCGGTCGACATCACGCCCGAGACAGACGATCTGTTGATGACGTTCAGCAGTGACGCACGAAGTAACATCCGCAACACCGACGAAAACGACTACGAGGTCACCGTCGGCGGCGACGAGGAAATTCGCCTCATCCACGAGCAGGTGAAAAACCGCTATGAGTCCCAGGATATCAGCTTCGGCGTCCCCGTCGAGTTCATCCTCGACCTCAATGACGCCGCCGAAGACGGTGCCGTTCGCCCGTACACACTCCGAGTCGACGACGAATTCGTTGGCGGGATTCTTGCCCTCGAGTACGGCGACCGAACCGGCCGCTGGATGGGCGGCGTTCGCACCGATACCGACGTCGACGTGCCGACGAACGACCTGCTCGACTGGGCGATCATGGAAGACGGTCACGAGCGCGGCCTCGAGACCTACGACCTCGTCGGCGCAGATACACGCCGGATCAACCGCTACAAGGCGAAGTTCAACCCCGAACTCGAGACCTACTACGGCCTCGAGTACGGCAAGTGGGGAATGCGCCAGCTGGCGTCGATGTACGATTCGGTCAAATAATCGGAGACGCCACGGGTCTGTAGACCGGTTTTCCGTCAGTCTGCAGTATTATACAGGTCCTCGAGAAACGTCGACGGCAGAACAGAGGGGGTTCGACACAGACGCCGTGAGCGGGAATTGCAAAACAGAAGAGAGCAAAAACGATTGACCGGTACGGAACCAATTGTCGTTCTTACTCTGTATCGTGACTGATGAAACTCGTTTTCCAGTTTGTCGGATCATCGACTGCCCAGTCGTGCTCACCGAGCGTCCACGTGGTCTCATCGGCCATGAGCGGGCGGACCATCTGCGTCGTCGTTTCCGTAATCGGTGAGAGCGGCAGTGTGTTATCCGGAAGGAAGCCACGATTCATCAGCGTCTCGCGGGGGATCGACCCGCCGAGTGCGACGATCAGGTCGACACGTCGGTTGTACTGACACACGGCAGCTAGAATGTGGTCAAGCACGGCTGTTTGCTCACCGTTGCGTGTGAGCACATCGAAGATGCTCGTCTTTGTGAGCCCGCCAGACGTTTGCGTGCCTGTGATAACTGCAGCAACGTCTTGCCCATCTACTGTCGCGAGATACGTCGAATACTCCCAGTTTGGATTTTGCAGCCGCCATCGCAGAAGTTGCTCGTCACGGGGGACGTGAAACACGTCGGGCCTCGAGTCGTGATACAGCGACGTAAGCCGGTTAATTGGGGCCGTTTCGTGGCGCTCGAGCGTGACCGCTCTCTTTGTCTGTCCAAGCTGTGAGAGCGTTGATCGCGCGGCTGCGTAGCCGTTCGCAAGCGGTGTCGCTGCGCTTGCGGCTAATTCAACTGCTCGTCCAGTGCCGGCAGACCGAGCAACTGCACCGGGATTTTGCATTCGGTAGTACTGGTCTTTTTCAGCCACGATTCGCCAGCCGAGTTTCTTGTTGCCGGCTCGAGTTCTGCTGTTGGGATAGTTAAAACAGAGATCGGGTGCGCCCGTCTGATAGTCTGCAATCGCGGCTTCAGTCATTCGCGTGAACAGTCCCTGTCGACGATGATCCTCGTGGACCATCGTATCGCATGGTTGGAACGCGAGCAATGTTTCTCGGTCGGCTCGAATTGGAAGTGCGAAGAACGATCGAGCGCCGACGATCTCTCCGTCACCTTCCGCGAGATAGATCGGAACGTGGTCCGCGTAGGGATTGTTTCGGTACTTCCAGGCAAACCACTCGTCGTCCGGACGAGAGCCGAACACAGATTCGTACAGCGAGCAGTAGCCCTCGAGGTCGGTCGCGCGGAATCGTCGAATCGTATATGTGTCTGTTTCAGCCATGGTGGGTCTCCAGTGTTCGCTGCGTGACGTCTGCCATCGTTTCGACGGTGATCCGTCCGCGGTCGCGTTGTTCGGCGATGTAGGAAATGACCGCCCGGAGGCGCTCGAAATCGTGCTCGTAGACGAGGTTGTTCGGATGGAGCCAGATATGAAAGAGGCCAGATTCCTCGGCTGCGGCGTCGATACCCATCTTTGCCTGTCTCACCGTTGGGTCTTCCTCGCCAACTCGCAATGCGGCTTTTCGAGCGAGTCCCTCGAGTGAGTAGAGGTCGAACGAGGCGGGAATGTTGACGAGGCCGTATTCGTCCACAGTTGGGTCGACGAGTGGCGGCGGCGTGTCACCGGTGGTATAGGTTGCGAACTTTTTGGGGTGATACAACAGTGAGTCTTCGTATGCTCGTGGTGGTGAGACGCCGCGGTAGGCGCTAAATCCGTGTGCTGCGAGTTTCTCTCGAAAGCCAACGACGTTACGCGGAAAGACGAACGACGAACACGAGAGGCTGGTATCTCGAGCGAGTTCGGTACAGCGCTCGAGTTCAGCGTCGATAACCTCGGCATCGGTTCGGTCATCGTCGAACAGGACATGAGAGAACGAGTGACAGCCGATTTCGTGATCGACGCGTGCATTGTCAACTGCATCGACGAGGTCTGGTGCGAACCAACGATCGCGGTCCGCACTGTCGGCCCCAGGATCTGAATCGAACCAGCCGGTCCCACCTGCAGGGTGGTCCATGTGATCGCCGTCGCAATCCTCGAACAGAAGATGGCCGACTACAGCCCACGTTGCGGGAACTGAGTAGTGATCGAATAGGTCAATGATCAGTTTCCACGCGTGTCGGCTATTCTTGATTCGTCGCTTCGGGGGAAATCGCATATCGTGAAATCCCCAGGCAAGTTCAGAATCGAGAGAGACGACAACTGTGCCCATATCCGGAGGAAGCAGTTCCGAGTGATTAGTTAAGGTGATGCTTCCAATTCGAACGTCGACAGTTCGGGGAGGGTGAAGCTTCAATTCTCATAGTTTGGGACGAAACAAGAACTGGTGAGATAAGCAACACATTTCTCAGCAGTCCAGACCAACTGTTTCTGTGAAAAATGTAGATGGAACACCATTATCCGTGATCAGGGTACTAATTCACCGCATGCTCGAGAACTTCCTGCTAAAAGTCCGTCCAATGCGCCATAGGTCGACAGTCGATCGCCGTGGCGGGGGGCAGCTCACATCTTCACAACGGTTGTATTACCAAAGATATCGCCGAGGCGCTGGTTGTTCTCCGTCGAGAGAATCAACACAATGGCGACGAGGACCGGTAGCAGCGCCGTACTCCCGAGGATTTTCGTCACGTTGCGGACGATTGCACCACCGGTTGAACACTGGCGTCCCTCGAGCGTGACGACTCGAATCCCGAGTACCACCTTGCCGGGGGTCTGGCCCCACGCGGCTTCTGTCCCGCAGTAGTAGACAAAGAGAAAGCCGAGCCCGACGAGCGACCCGAGTCCCTCTGCAGCCTCGAGTGTCAATTCACTTGGCCCAAACACAGAGACCGTTGGGACCAACAGTGCGAGTAAGAGAATCGTCGCAATGATACCGTCAACGAGCCATGCGAGGCCACGAGCCAGCAATCCTGCGTGTCGGCGTCCGGAACCACGGGTGTCGTACCTGGCCATACCGCTACTGGTCAACGGATTCCATAAAGTGGCATGGATTCATTTCTGCTGGCGAAACATGTGACTGACAGTCTCACGGAAACACAGCATAGACTCGTCTGCGCGACTCAGCGCCGAAGGGAGTGGATTCGACCGATAACCGCACGCATAACCAAGGGCTGAGCTGGTACAGACACAGTCGATGGACGACGGAACCTCCTTACAAACGCTGCTCGTCGGCGTCGACGCCGCGTGCGATCGGGTGCTCGCACCGATGTTCGACGACGACGAGCTGCCGACAATCGAGTCGATCTACGAGCAGGGGGTCAGTACCCCCCTCGAGTCACAGATTCCACCCTGGACGGCGTCTGCGTGGCCCTCTCTCTACACGGGGAAGAACCCCGGTAAACACGGTGTCTTCGGCTTTCTCTCGTTCGACGGCTACGACTGGGATGTCGTCAACGCAAGCGACGTGCGCGAACGAGCGATCTGGGAACTGCTCGACGAACACGATATGACGAGCGTCGTCGTCAACGTTCCCGTTACCCATCCCGCTCGAGCGTTCGACGGTGCGTTGATCCCCGGCTATACCGCCCCAGAAGACCCAGAGTGCCATCCAGCCGGCCTGCTCGAGGAGGTTCGCGAGGAAATCGGCGAGTATCGCGTCTATCCCGACGAGGAGGCCGACGACCTCGGCAACGCCTACAGTGAGTGTGCGCGCATGCGCGGAGAGGCGTTTCGCTATCTTGCCGACGAGTACGACCCCGAGTTCGGTTTTATTGAATTTCAGGGGACGGACTCGATTTTCCACAAAGAGCCCGACAACGACGCGGCGATCCGCCAGATCTATCGCGAGGTCGACCGCCAACTCGAGGAGATTCTCGAGACCCACGATCCGGACACCGTCATCATCGCCAGCGATCACGGGATGGGGCCCTACGAGGGCCAGGAGTTCCGCGTCAACGAGTATCTTCGCCGCGAGGGCTTCGTCGAGACGGAAAACGGCGGTGACGGCATGCCGACGTGGGCGACGGTCCGAGACGGGGCGCTCAAAGAAGGGACAGACGAGACGACACACAATCCGGGCGTTGCCGAACGCGCGATGGCGAGTGCGGCCCGCGTTGGGCTCACCAGCCAGCGTATCGGTGCCGTCCTCGAGCGTCTTGGCATCGATGACCTCGTCGCATCGCACGCACCGGCTAGTCTGGTCAGTGCGGGTGCAACACAGGTTTCCTTCCCTGACTCAAGGGCGTACGTCCGCTCGCGCATCGAACTCGGCGTTCGGCTCAATCTCGAGGGACGGGAACCGAACGGCGTGGTCCCGCAAGCGGAGTACGAAACTGTGAGGACGCACATCATCGATGCCTTGCGCTCTGCGCGAACACCGGACGGGGAGCCTGTGTTCGAAACGGTTCGCCCGCGCGAGGAGTACTTCCATGGCCCCGAAGCCGAACACGCCGTCGACATCGTCACGATCCCCGCGGACTTCGAACACTTCATTTCGGCGACGCTGCGAGAGGAACAGTTCGGGCCGCCGACCGAGCCCTGGAATCACAAACTGCAAGGGACGTTCGCTGCGCGTGGCACCGCGATCAATCAGGCACGCGGCCTCGAGGACGCACATCTCTTTGATGTCGCACCGACCGTCCTCGCCTCACTCGGTGTGCCGATCGACGAGCAGATGGACGGCCAGGCGCTTCCCTGTGTTGAGTCCTCAGGAGTACAATCCTATTCTCGACGTGGAGAGACCGACACTGTCGATACCGCCGATGCAGCCGTCGAAGACCGACTCGCAGATCTTGGCTATCTCGAGTAATTCCACGTGTTAGTCACATCGTTGTCGTTTTGTTTCACTCCGCAAAGACCGAAACACCGATTGGAGTGGGGCGGGCACTGGCAGACGAACAGATGACTCGCTGTGGCGTGACTGGCTGTCGACACCGAGTTATCCGACAGTCCACAACGGTGGTGACCGAACCGTGACCGACCGGAGCGCTGGGGAGGCAAACGCGGACGCGGACGCAACCGCGACCAGTATTGCACTCGCAGATGCCATCGACGTCTACCTCGAGCGAAAAGCGCTCGGCGACGGCGATCCGGAAACGGCTGGCGTCGGGACGTACGCGGCCAAAGCCGGCTCGATACTGGGCCGATTCGCCGAATGGCTCGAGCACGAATTCGACGTCCGAGCGATTGCTGACCTCTCGGCGGACCACATGCGCGCATATGCCCTCGAGTTGGGCGAGCGCGCTGACCGTGGTGAGTACACAACGTCGACGGTCCACACCTACTACGCCGTCGTCCGAGCGTTCTTTTCGTGGTGCGTTCGCGGCGGCATCGTTGCTGACAACCCCGCCGCAGCGGACCACGCCGAAGCCGCACTACCGAGTGCACATTCAGAAACTGGCGATAACGCACAGACTGACCGCTGGAGCGCGGCCCAGCGCCGACAACTCGAGGCTTACGTCCGAACGCGCTCGCTCGACGCAGATCGCGAACGACTCGAGCGCGACGAACGCCGCACGCGACTGCGCGAGTACGCGATGGTAGCCCTGCTCGCACACTCGCCCGTCCGAGGGTCGGAACTGTTTCGCGTCCCCGAAGATGATCGCCGGACGGGGGCAACCTGGGACGATGTCGACTTCTATGCGGGGACGATTCGCGTCCTCGGCAAGTCCCAGCGCTACGAGGACGTGACCTTATTCGGACCTGCTCGAACGCCGCTTCGCCGATACGGCGTCGTCCTCGATCCACCGTCGAACGACTGGCCGCTGTTTCCAACTCGTCACGCACCGTCGATTGCCCGTCAAGTCAGAGAAACACTTAGACAGCGCGGCCACGATGACGACGAAATTGAGGCGCTCCTCGAGGAGCACACGGCAACGGAACTTGCCCGTGAACGCGCCATTGCGCCCCCAGCGATCACGACCGAAGGCGCGCGCTCAGTTCTCAAACGGCTCTGCTCGGATGCCGGCCTCGAGGTTGACGGCGATTACCTGACGCCTCGAGGCGTTCGGAGTGATCGCGTGACTGACGACCATCGACGTGAGTCGTCGGGTTCGAAACCGATGCTTCGGGCCGCCCTCACCGAGCGGTCGATTGCAGTCCGTCACGAAGACGATTCGATCGTTACCGTCGAACCGACGGATCGCTCCTCGAGTGACGAGACGTAGTCCCCTGTCGCTTTTCGGCACTTACTAAATCGATCCAGAGGCTTCTCGAGCGAGAACGTCCGCCTATCGCTCAACCGCAACTCGGACACGCAGCAAAAAGTGGGGAGTGGTGCTTAGACCAGACGGGAGACAGCGGCATCGAGGAACGTCTGGATCTCAGCGGAGACGAACCCGAGCGTGAGGCCAAGTCCGGCACCGATGACCAGGATCATCACCATGCCGTAGGTGATCGCAGTCGGATCGACGTCCTCCCCATCGAATGGGTGGAAGTAGATCCGGTTGAGGAACGGGAGGATATACCCCGCCGACAGCAGCGTGCTGCCGAGGACGAGCGCCGAGATAATCCACAGTCCTTCCTCGAAGGCACCGAGTGCGATGTACCACTTGCCGACGAACCCGACTGTCGGCGGCAGTCCAATCATCGCAATCCCGAGTGCGGCAAACGCACCCGCCATAATCGGCGCTCGTTTTGCGAGGCCGGCGTACTCATCGACAGTCCGGATACCGCCGAATCGCAGGGCGAACATCCCTGCAAGCAGGAACAGCGAGGCTTTGACGATGCCGTGGCCGAACAGCTGTAACATCGAGCCGAACATCGCGGTTTCGTTCGCGACGGCGATGCCGATGAGGATGAGCCCGAACTGCGACACCGTCGAGTACGCGAGGACGAGTTTGATGTGATCCTGCAGCAGTGCGAAGAAGCTCCCCGCAAAGAGACTTAGCAAGGCACCGACGAGCAACAACTGCGAAATCATCGGGTTCACCTCGAGGAACTCGGGGGTGAAGACGGTGAAGATGATTCGCGCGAACGCATACACGGCAACGGCGGGCATCAACGCAGAGATGACGGCACTGATGCCGTCAGGCGCGGAGGCGTGTGCGTCCGCCAGCCAGGTGTGAACCGGGAACAGTGCGATCTTGATCGCGAGGCCGACGCCCATCAGCACGAACGCGGTGATGACGACGGGGTCGTCGTAGCCCGCCACCGCGAGTTGCGTAGCGAGGTCGTGCATGTTCAGCGTGCCCGTCGCAGACAGCGCGAGTGCAACGCCCAGCAGATAGAACGAGGCACCGACTGTGCCGACCAGCAGGTACTTGAACGCCGCGTAAGTCGACCAGCGGTACTTCGAGGACGAAACCAGGGCGTACGACGAAATCGCCATAATCTCGAGGAAGACGTAGAGATTGAAGATGTCGCCCGTGATGATGACGCCGAGCATCCCGCCGGTGAGCAACAGGAAGCCCGCGTAGAAGGAGTTCCCACGCGGACCGCCGACTCGAGTGTAGGTGAGCACGCCGAGTGCAATCCCGAGTGTCAGGATGACGACGAGCATCGAGAACTCATCAGCGTAGAGTTCGATCCCGTAGGGCCACTCGATTGCGCCGAGCGTGTACTCGACCGGGCCGTTCGTGTAGATATCCCAGGTCAGTACGGCAGCGAGGGCGAACGTCGTCGCGACGATACTTGTCGCAATCCCCCAGCCGACGCGGTCCCAGCGAAGGCTCGCCGCAATCGGAATCGCCGCCATTAGCAGTGGCAAGAGAACAATTGCTCCCGCAAGCCACTCGTATTCAGCCACGGATGACCACCTCCACTGTGGCCGTGCCAGTCACGCCGGCGGCGCCGACGACACCTCGGTCGTCCTCGCTATCCGCCACGCCAGTCCGTCTCGAGGTCGTTGCCGTAGAGTAGGTGTGTCCTTTCATGGTCAGTTGACAAAGAGGGCAAGTGTGAGCACAAGCGTGAGCACGCCGGCTGCGACGTAGACCGTCCAGCCGATACCGAGTTTGCCACCGGTTTTACCGGGTGTTTGTCGCAACCGCTGGTCGTAACGGTCGTGCCAGCGTTCAGGCAGTGCGTTTCGAATCGCCGTGCTTGGGTCGTGTGCCGTTCGGACGAGGCTCCAGCCGGTCGCAACCACGAGATCGTTGACGCGGTTGTAGAACCCGCCGATGCCACCCGAAATCGAACGCGTTCCGTAGAACGCCGCCGGATCAGCGATCTGGTCGACGTCAAAGCCGCCGTGGAGGCGGTCGATGATCGGCCGTCCGAGGACGAAGATGGCGATCCCACCACCGGCCAGATAGCCGGCTTTCAGCAGGTGATCGAACGAGTAGGGGTGAAGCTCGAGTTCGCCGGCCATTGGCAGGTACGGCACCAGCGCCTGGTAGTAGACGCCAAAGAAGATACAGGCGGCGGCGACGGCGCCTGCGACAACTGCGTGGCCGCGGTTCGCGTCGGGCATCTCGATCGGATCTCCGTAGAGGAAGGCGTAGTAGCCGAATTTGATGAACGACGCGAACGTGCCCATGCTGCCGAGGACGATCATCCAGAACAGGATGTCGATCGAGAAGTCCCCGAAGATGACGAGATCAGAGGCGAAGTCGTAGTCGGCGGCGTCCATCACCATCCCCTTGCTGATGAAGCCGTTGAAGCCAGGAACGCCACTAATCGACATCGCGCCGACGAGGAAGACGACCAGTGCGATTGGCGCGGAGGTGCCGATCGCACCGAAGTTGTCGAGTCGCTCCTCTTTGAGTTTGAGGATCAGGATGCCGGCAGCCATGAACAACAGCCCCTTGTAGAGGATGTGGTTGAACAGGTGGGCGAACGCGCCAGCGACGCCAAGTGCGGACCCAACACCGATCCCGGCGAGCATGATCCCAACCTGTGACTGAATGTGATACGACAGCAGTCGGCGCATATCCTTCTGAGCCAGCGCGAAACTCGCGCCGTAGATTGCCATTGCTGCGCCGACGAACGCGAGAATTGCGTTCCCCTCTGGGAACGCACGGTAGGCCGCATACACTGCCGACTTCGTCGTGTAACACGCGAGGAACACCGATGTCGCGACGTGCGGTTTGGGGTAGGTGTCCGGCAGCCAGGCGTGCAGCCCGATCATTGCCGTATTAACACCGATTCCGAGACCAGCCAGTACCGCAGCCAGCGTGAACGTCATGCCGGCAGCCGTAATTTCGATACTGCCGACGATCCCGGTTTCGTCGAAGTGCAAGGCAGTCGGCTCGAGGCCGGTCGAAAGCAAGTACAGGACAATCCCGCCCATTAAGAGACTGCCACCGATACCGTGGGCAATCGCGTAGCGATAGCCCGCTCGGACGGCGGTTCCGCCGGAGAGCCAGACGAAGATCGTACTGGCGATGGCCATGATCTCCCAGCCGATGATTAAGCCGAGCCAGTCACCGACGGTGACGGTCCACAGTGAGGCGGTAACGTAGGCGAGTCCCCACAGCAGGTGGCGTCGGCCGGTGTCAGCGAAGTAGGCGTACGCGACTGCGGAGGCACCGAATGCGCCGAAGATAATCGCCATCAGGCGCGTGAACGAATCGACCTGAACGGTGATTATCTCGAGACCCATGAACATGTACGTCGGGCCGGTTCCCTCGGGGACGAGCAGTGCCCAGGCGACGACGGCAACGAGCGACAGCGTCGCGACGGCGTGGGAGAGTCGCCGAGAGAGCAGTGGCACGAGCAGTGCGCCAATGGCGACGATCAGGGCTGGCTGAATCGAGAGCAACTCGTTCATTATGCAGCCACCTCCGTTCCCGCAACGATTCCCTCAACGAGCTCGTAAAAGCCCATGTAGTCGGGGGCGATACCGAAGATGAGCATCAGCGTAGCCGTCGTCATCAGTGGAACGAGCATCAGGAGTGTCGTTTCGCCGCCACGCAGGTTGGAGCGCTGCCACCCGTCGGCAGGCGGGAGTTGTTCGTGACCGTGGTGGCCGTGGTCCTCGTGTTCATCGTGGTCTTCGTGTGCGTCGTCGTGGTCGTCACCATCGTGACCGTCGTGGTCGTCATCGCGCGTGCCACCATCTGGGCGGTACGCTCGCTCGCCCGGCTGACCGCCGAACGGATTGTCGAGCACTGGCTTTTCGCCGGCCTGGTCCTCGGATTCGAAAAAGGCCGTGTAGATAATTGGCCAGAAGTACGCCACGTTGAGCGCACCAGAGAGGATGAGCACCGGGACGACAAGGACGTACGCGCCGCCGGCTTCGACGCCGCCGGCCATGATATTCCACTTGCTGATGAAACCGGCCATCAGCGGAATCCCGGCCATACTGAAGCTCGCGACGGTAAACGCACTCATCGTAATCGGCATTCGCTTCCCGATGCCTGCCATCTCGCTGATGTACTTGACATCGAGTTCGACGTACAGCGCTCCGGCACAGAGGAACAGCGTCAGCTTCGCGAATGCGTGTGCTGGAATATGGAGCAATCCGCCTAACAGCCCCATCTGGGTCAGTAACGATAGTCCAAGTACGATGTACGAGAGCTGTGCAATCGTCGAATAGGCAAGTCGCGCTTTCAGGTTATCCTGGCGCAACGCGAACAGACTCGAGATAATGATCGTCGTCGCAGCGAGGATTGTCAGCGGGATAGCAATCCCAAGATCGGTGACGACCTCCGGACCGAAGACATCGATGACGGTTCGGGCGATACCGAACGCACCGGCTTTGACGACGGCGACTGCGTGGAGCAGACCCGAGACGGGCGTTGGTGCAACCATCGCGCTTGGCAGCCACGCATGGACTGGCATAACACCGGCTTTCACGGCGAATCCGCCGGCGAGCAGGGCGAAGGCGGCGCGTGCAGCCCATGGATCGGAGGCTGCAACGTCGCCGATACCTTCGATGCCACCGCGGGTGAACGTGATGCTGCCCGTGAGCCAGAATACTGCCATCATTCCACCGAAGACCGCGAGTCCGCCCGTGAGCGCGTACGCGAGGTACTTGTAACCCGACGTACGGGCTTCCTCGGACTCGTCGTGAGCGACCAGCGGATACGTCGCAAGCGTCAGGATCTCGTAGAACACCAGCAGGACGAAGATGTTCGCAGCGAAGGCAATCCCGAGCGCCGCGCCAACGCTCAGACACAACATTGCGAAGAACCGCGTCTGGAACGGCTCGTGATGGCCGCGCATGTACCCGATGCTGTAGATCGCCGTCAGGACGTACAGCCCGCTCGAGACCAGCGCGAAGAGCATTCCGAGGCGGTCTGCGCGGAAGGTGAGGTCGATCCCCTCGACGAACGTCCCGAGGTGTGCCTCGTGGACGGTTCCGTTGAGAACGTCCGGGGCCATACTGAGTACGATACCGAACATGGCCAGACCCGCAAGCAGTGACCACGCCTCGCGGAGGTTCGGCCGGTTCTTCGAGAGGAAGATGAGGCCGACTGCAAGCAGCGGGATGAGCAACACCGCAACTGGACGGAACGAGGTTGTCGTCTCCGCGGTTGCGAGAACGGTTGGCTCAATCATCGCTGCCACCTCCAGTGGAGTCGTCATCGACTTCGTCAGCGGCGATCATCGCCTCGATTTCGCGGGCGTCAATCGTACCGAACTCCGAATGGAGTCGGATGACGAGCGCGAGCGCGAGTGCGGTCAGCGCCACCCCGACGACAATCGCCGTCAGCACGAGCACGTGCGTCAGCGGATTCGAGTGGGGTTCTTCGAAGCCGATAATCGGCGGCGTCGCCCCATCAACGTACCCGATCGTCACCAGCATGAGGTAGACGGCGATCTGGGCGAAATTCAGCCCGATCACCTTCTTGATCAGGTTCCGACTGTCGATCATCATGTACACTCCGATCAGGAACAACGCGAACGATGTGAAATAGTAGTGATAGGCATCAATCTGTTCAATCATAGCGACTCACCTCCATCAGGCTCATCACCGACACCGGATGCAAGCCAGATCACGGCCCCGACGATGACGCCGCTGACGAGCGCGGCGATTGCAACTTCAACCAACTTGACCATGTCCTCGACCGAGAGTGGATACCCCTCGAGATCGAGCATGGCGTCACCGACAACGATTCCACTGAACGCAATACCGCCGAAGAGGCCAGCCCCGAGAACGAACAAACCGGCAAGTGCTCGTCCGTCAAGCCATTGGCGCGTCGGCTCGAAGCCAAACGAGAGCGCAATCAAGACGATGGCAGAAGCCATCACGACCCCGCCCTGGAACGCACCGCCGGGAAGGCTCGTCCCGAACAGCGTGAGATAGATACCGAAGACGACAACGAACGGAGTCAGCATCCGTGCTGCGGTCTTGACGACTGGACTCTGCGTGACGACCGTCGGCGGATCATCAGCGATCTCCTCGAGATCCGGTTTGACTGTCGCATCTTCGGCCGCATCCTGTGCGCCCAAGTCGGGTTTCTCGGCGTCATCGGGCGTCTCCGATGCATAGCCGTGGATCTCTTCGTCACCGCTCGAGGCGTCGGCAAACGGTTCCTCGTCAGCGTCCTGTCCGCCATCGGCTTCGACGTCGGACGGGACGTCGTCGATATCGTCGTCCGTCATAGGATATCCTCCCGTTTGAGTACGATCAGAATGCTCACGGCCGCCGCGAAGGCGACGATGAGTTCACCCAGCGTGTCGAGTCCACGGTAGACAACGAGCACTGCAACGACAGCGTTGGGGAAGCCGGTATCTTCGAGCGTATTCTCGAGGTAGAACGCGTACGGTGTCGTGTCACCGCTTGCGTACTCCGTGGCAACGGCAGCGGTTTCGCCGATTGGATCGAGCGACAGGAACGTATAGCCAAGCGGGATGGCAAGCGCTGCGACGAGCAGGGCGGCCGGGAAGTTGAGCGGGTGGAAGCCACCCGAGCCGTCACCGGCCGTCTCGGTGCTGTCGGTGACGACATCGCCGCCGTCAGTTGTCGGGTTGGCCGTTTCGGCGGCTGAAACGGTTTCGTCATCGTCACCAGAGGCCGAGATGCCGGTGGTTCGCTTCAAGGCGATCAGGAACAACACCGACGTAACGCCAGCGCCGACGGCTGCTTCGATCAGCGCAACGTCAGGGGCAGCCAGCAGGACCCAAATCACCGCAATCGCGAGGGTTAGCCCTGCGAACGTGACGATTGTTCCGACTACGTCGCGTGCGAACGCGACGTACAGCGCCGCGAGGATAACGAATCCAATCAGTCCGAGCTCGAGCCAGATCATTGTGAGTCCTCCGTGTTATCGTCAGTTGTCCAGACATCGATTCCCTGGCTGTAGGCGGCGCGAGTAATTGCGTGGGCTGCTGTGGGGTTCGTGTAGTAGATGAACACGATGAGCAACAGCGCACGTAGGACTTCGCCGGACGTGCCGAAGTAGACGGCAACGCCGAGGATTGCAAAGCCTGCGCCGAGGGTGTCTGCTTTCGTCGCTGCGTGTGAACGGGTGTAGACATCAGGCAGGCGGATCATCCCGACGGCCGCAACGAACGTGAAGAAGACGCCGATTGCGACGAACAGGACGATCAGGGCAGTAACCAACGTCATCGCCAGTCAACCTCCCCGCTTCGGTAGGTAAAGCGACCGACCACGAGGCTCAACACGAAGTTGAGCAAGGCGTAGACGATCGCGATATCCAGATACTCTGGTCGGTCGAGTCCAGCCGCGATCAACGCCAGCACGATCACGATGCTCGTTCCGATGACGTTGATTGCAACGACTCGATCGTGTGTCGTCGGTCCGACCAGGACGCGATAGAGAACGATCAGTGTGAGTACAACGACAAACGCCGCTGCACCCAGCAACACGGTGTTGATAAATTCAGTCATCCTGTGTGCCTCCGTCGGCGTGTCCATCAGTTCGGTCGGCGTCCGCCGCCGGGCCGAGCAGCGGTTCGTCGTCATTTCGCTCGCCGGGACTTGGGAGTTCGAGACCCTCGCGGCCGTAGAAGAGGTAGCGAACGGCTCGCTCGTGGACGCCGTCGACAACATCGTCTCGAGCGCCGGGTGTGAGTGAGTGGACGAGCAGGTGGTGGCCCTCTGCGTCGACCGTGAGCGTCCCGGGCGTGAGTGTGATGCTGTTTGCAAACGCCGTTACCGAGATACCATCGCTGACAGCGGCGTCGATCCGGTCGAGTCCTGGATCGATCGGCAACGAGGGGTGTAACACGACGTAGGCAAACAGCACGTTCGCCTTGGTGATCTCCCAGAGCAGATAGGGGACGAACACCAGTCCACGCCCAACTGTTTGCAGCGCCGAGACCGGCTTTGGCGTCGTCTCAAAGGCAGCATTTCGAAGCAACGCTGCGGCAATGGCCGCTGCGACGACACCCGAAAAGAGCGCGAACGTGTACGTCGGGCCGCCGAGTGCGATGTAAAAGCCAAATGAAACGATGCCGATGATGCCGGCTCGAACGAGTTCGCCGTTGGTCGGCTGCCAGCCCGACGCCGAAACCGGGGCGCGCTCACACTCGAGTGGCGTTCGAGCGAATGTCGATTCGATCGATTGCAGTGTCGGTGCCGTCGCGTCGATCGAGTAGTTCGGATCGAGAACGACTCGCTCGAGGCCGTGGTCGGCCGCGTACTCGACGAACAGTTCGATGTGGTCTGTTGGGCCGGCGACGTACCGGTCTGCACCGAGCAGCGCGGATTCCACACTGAGTGAATCCGGCCCTGCTTCGCGAGCACGTCGTGTCGCACGCTCGAGAACGTCCTCGTACTGATCTAGATCGTCCGTTGCGTGGTGACCCGAGACAGTGCATACGAGGTGGACTGGAGCCGGTGTGTCGCCCTCAGTTGCGACGCTGACTGCGTAGGAAACGGTCTCCTCGAGCGTCGCAGAGGGTGCGACCGGCACGAGAAGTCCGTCAGCCCCAGTCACATCGACCACCTCCGCGGTCGCTGTCGGCCGGCGCGGTATTCGGCCGCGTGCCAGCACCACCGAACTGCCGGACGGCCACCCGGCCAGACAGCGGTGTACGCACTCGATTAGCCGCCACGGCACATCCCTCCTGGTGACCGTCGTTGGATACTCATGACTCGTGTTGTTAGTCGACTCAAGCGGTAGCCGTAGGAAAACTATTTCGCTATTCGATAGATGTTCCAGACCGCGAATAGATATTTTATAATAAATAATTTATCCAAACAACCGGAGATTTATTTGTCGAAACAATTGACGAACATTCGATTCCTGTCTCGCTCCCGTGCCGTCTCGAGGCTTTCAATCGGGAGTTCTCTCTCAATTTCATTTGTGATTTCCCGAAAATAGCACGCATGGAGGGAGGAATCGAAGGAATTGTTATCTGTTCGTCAATATTGGTGTCGGCGACCCGCTCCGAGTCGTTTACGTACCGGCCACCCGCACGGATGACATATGACGCTGTATTCGCGGGTGCGCCCCTTCGCATTCCAACTCCCTGCCGAGACGGCTCACGATCTCGGCAAGCGAACGCTTCGGGCAGCCCAATCGACGTGGCCGACGCGAGCGGCGTTATCGGCTGCGTACCAGTACGAGCATCCAGCACTCGAGGTCGACCTGTTCGACACTACCTTCCCGAACCCCGTTGGTGTCGCTGCGGGCTTCGATAAGAACGCCGAAGTCACCCACGCACTCCGTGCACTCGGCTTTGGATTCGCCGAAATCGGGACTGTTACGCCCCATCCACAGTCTGGCAACGACCGCCCGCGGCTGTTCCGCCTCCGCGACGACGAGGGGATGATCAACCGGATGGGCTTCAACGGCCAGGGCATGACGCAGGTTCGAGACCGACTCGAGGCCGATGGGACGCCCAGTTTCCCGCTCGGCGTCAACATCGGGAAAATGAACGTCTCGACCGAACGCGAAGCCATCGAAGACTATCGGCGCGTGTTCACTCGCCTCTCGCCATTTGCGGACTACGTTGTCGTCAACGTCTCCTGTCCGAACACGCCCGATGAGTTCGATGAAACCTCTCCCGAGCACCTTCGGACAATCTTCGAAACGCTCGAGGACGAGGCTCACACAGACGTGCCGATGCTGGTCAAAATCGGGCCGGACGAACCCGCCGATGCTGTGCTCGAACTCGTCGATATCGTGCAGGAACTCGGCCTCGACGGAATCGTCGCAACGAACACCTCGACCAGTCGTGATGGCCTCGAGTCGCCCAACCGCGAAGAGTGGGGCGGCCTGAGCGGGAAGCCGGTCGAAGACCGCTCGACTGACGTGATCCGCTCTATCACCGAACACACCGACGGCGACCTGCCGATCATCGGCGTCGGCGGCGTCGACTCACCCGTAAGCGCCTACCGAAAAATCCGCGCCGGCGCATCGCTCGTGCAACTCTACACCGGCTTTGTCTATCAGGGGCCGTCGACGGCGAAACGGATCAATCGCGGACTGGTCGCACTCCTCAAGCGTGACGGCTTTGACTCGGTTGAAGACGCCGTTGGTGCTGACCTCGAGTGACCGCGAGCATGGTACTGTCGAGCGGTAGTGTTGCGGCCCCTGTGTAGCGATAACGAAGCCGAGGTGCGCGGGTTTTGCGCCTCGTCACGTCGGAGATGTCTCACTCCAATTCGGCGTTACAGCTATTACATTCCGTTACATAGCGACTGGTATGCCCATCGACATCGAGCAGTTCGAGGAGGACCCGGTGCAAACGCTTCGAGCGAGCGGGCAAACAAACGCGGAGGAAATCCTCACGTTCCTCTCAACGTCACCGGATCAAGCATTCACGCCGAAAGAAATCCACGAAGCAACCGATGTTGCACGTGGGAGCGTTGGCGTCGTCCTCTCTCGATTAGAAGAACGTGGACTCGTTCGCCACCGTGGCGAGTACTGGGCAATTGCCGATACCGAAGACATCGAGAAGACACTCAGTGCGATGGCAACCGCTCGTGCAGCGACTGATCGACTCGGTCCGGAAGACCCTGACGAATGGGGTCCCGGTGTAGAGACACCCACCGAGGACGAGTAGATGGCTGTCACGCAAGGAGATGTCTGGCGGGGTCCAGCACCACACAAATCCGCTTCCGCATACCGGCCGTGGCTCGTCGTAAGCAACACGATACATCCATTTTCGGATGAAGAGTGTCTCACCGTCGGAATGACGACCCAGAGCCATCCCAATGGAATCGCTGTTCCTGCTGACGCATGGGTTCAAGCTGGCTCGAAAAAAGACGCCTACATCTCTCCCTGGTACGTGACGACGATCAAACATCGAGACCTCGAGAATCAGCAAGGGACGCTCGATACCTCCCTTGTTGTCGATGCTACCGACGCACTGTCTGAGTATACGTCACTGTAACTGGCCTGTATCGCGCGCGTATGAAACGCTACTCGTCGACGCGAACTCGAGTCCCGTACCCCGACTCGCCGACGACCTCGCCATCTTCGGCGACGAGTTCGCCGCGGACAACGGTTGCGACGGCTTTGCCCGTAAAGGACTCGCCGATAAACGGCGTTACACAGTTTTTCGAGTGGAGTTGGTCGGCATCTTCAAGCGTCCACTCGAGGTCCGGATCGACGATGGTGAAATCGGCGTCGGTGCCGACTTGGAGCGAGCCTTTCTGTGGGTACATCCCCCAGACCTGTGCCGGCCGGGTCGAGTGGCGATAGACCCACTCCTCGAGCGTGAGTCGTCCTTCGTTGACGAACGTGAGCAGAGCAGGGACTTCGGTCTCGAGGCCGACGAAGCCCGAAATCGCGTCCCAGGTGTTTCCGAACGGATCATCGACTTTCTTTTCCTCTGGTGTGTGTGGTGCGTGGTCCGTCGCGATGCAGTCGATTGCGCTCTCATCAATGCCGACCTCCCAGAGGGTTTCACGTTCCTGGGCATCGCGAATCGGCGGTTGAATTCTGGCTGGATTCCCTTTCTCGCGCATGACTTCCTCGGTGAACCAGAGGTAGTGTGGGCAAGTTTCAGCAGTCACGTCGACGCCGCGTTCTTTCCCGCGGGCAACGGCTTCTGCAGCAGACCCCGACGAAACGTGGTACATGTGGACTTTCGTCCCGGTCTGTTCGGCGAAGGTGATCATCCGCTCGACGGCTTCCTGTTCGGCGATCACAGGTCGGGAGTGGGAGTGATCGATAGGTTCGTTTCGACCCTCAGCCTGGAATTTTTCGGTGTAGTAGTCGATGATCTCGCCGTTTTCCTCGTGGAAGCCGAGTCGCTTGCCCGTCTGTGCAATTCGTTCCATTGCCTCGAGAATTTCGCCATCGTTCGGCGGCGGGACATCGCCCACGGTCGAGCCAAGGAAGATTTTGAACCCGAGCGCACCGGCCTCGTCGATATCGGGAATCAGATCGAGATTCTCGCTCGTGACGACCGCGTAGCTCTGGAAATCGACATGGGTGGACGCTTCGCCGCGCTCGAACTTGAGCTCGAGATGCTCGGGCCGGTCGATGACGGGATCGGTGTTTGGCATGCCGACAACGGTCGTCACACCGCCCGCAGCGGCCGCTCGAGTGGCGGACTCCCAGTCTTCTTTGTACTCGAGGCCGGGTTCGCGGTTGTGGATGTGGCCGTCGATGATTCCGGGGACCAGGAGTGCGCCCTCGGCGTCGTAGACGCGCTCGGCGTCGGGAAGTTGCTCGTCGCGGCCGCGGGCGACGATGGTCCCGTTGTCGACGGCGACGCCCGTCTCGGGTTCGCGACCGGCAGGCGTCACGACGGTACAGTTGCGGACGACGAGATCGACAGTCATTGGCATGCGCTTGCCGAGGCGGGGGCATATAGCTTCTGTTGACTCGAGAGCGAATGCCGGTGACCCAAGTGGCCGTCTCTCGGGATATAAGCGGCTAATACTGTCCGGTATGGATGATATACTAAACCCACCTGCCCCGGTTCGTTCGCCAATGCGTTCGCCACCGATTCGCGATCGGACGGTTCTTGTTACCGGCGGTGCCGGCTTTATCGGAAGCCACCTCGTCGAGACACTGGCCCCGCACAACGAGGTGCGGGTGCTCGATAACTTCTCGACGGGTGATCAGTCATATCTTCCTGAGGACGTGACCGTCGTCGAAGGCGATATCAGCGATCCGATCGCGCTCCAGCAAGCCGCACGGGGCGCCGACATCATCTTCCATCAGGCTGCGATGGTCAGCGTCGGTCAGAGTGTTGCCGCACCGCGGGCCAGCAACGAAACGAACCTCGAGGCGAGTCTCCTCGTGTTAGAGCAGGCCCGACAGGAAGACGCCCGCGTCGTCGCCGCCTCGAGTGCGGCAGTGTACGGTCATCCGGATGAACTACCGGTGCCGGAGACGGCCTCGACGGAGCCCACGTCGCCGTACGGAATCCAGAAGCTCGCACTCGATCAGTACGTCCGGCGCTACGAAGAGTTGTACGACCTCGAGACGGTTGCGCTGCGCTACTTCAACGTCTACGGCCCGCGCCAACAGGGGCCCTACAGCGGTGTCATTTCGACGTTCCTCGAGCAGGCTCGCGCGGGCGAGGCGATCACCGTCGAAGGCGACGGCGAGCAGACGCGTGATTTCGTCCATGTCGACGATGTCGTTCGTGCGAATCTGCGCGCAGCGACGACCGACAGCGTGGGAGAGGCGTACAACATCGGGACGGGCGAGCGGATCTCAATTCGCGAACTCGCCGAGACGATTCGCGACGCGACCGATTCTCAGTCGCCGGTCATCCACAAAGATCCGCGGCCAGGCGATATCCGACACAGCGGTGCGGACGTCTCCAAAGCGGATAGCGAGCTTGGATTCGACGCTCGCATCAGCCTCGAGTCCGGAATTCGATCGCTCATTTCATCGGAGCCGGCGACGGCATCGGAACGAGCGGCCGAGCGAGCCGTGGACGCTCAGTAACATCTCGAGTGCGACCGCAGGTAGGCCGGTATTGCTGCCGAACGTGGCGCCGTTGCAAACGTCCAGAGGACCGATCAGGTTCGTGTAGGTGAGTGATAACTATCGGTCTCGCTGCTGGCGACCTGATGCATGATCGATAGCCTCATTGTCTTCGGTGTGAGCCTGCTCATCGGTGCCGTGGGCATCTACGCCGGAGCGAAAGTGATAGTCGATGCAGAAGATTACACGTACGCGCTAGTCACCGCACTGATCGGGGCAGTCATCTGGGCCCTCGTCGGGTTCTTCTTCGGCTGGATCCCGCTGCTTGGCCCCGCGCTCGTCCTTGTGGCGTACCTCGCGGTGATCAACGCACGCTATCCAGGCGGCTGGGTCGATGCGGCAGCGATTACGATTGTCGCCTGGGTTTCGGTGCTGATCGTTCTGTACGTCCTTGCACTCGTCGGTGTCACCGGCTTCGATGCCGTTGGCGTCCCAGGTGTCTAACGGAGGTACGTTGACGATCCACGATACGCCACGCCACAGCCAGTGTGACGAATCGGACAGCATTTTTTCGACCCCGTTCACCCGCAGCCCTCACCGTTGATTCACGTCCCCAGTGCAACTGTCTCGTGTTAGTTGGTCACGTGAGTCATTCATACTTGCAAGCAGGATTCGAAGCGGCTTGCATCTGCAAGGCCAAACGGCCTCGAGACGCCGTCTCATCAGAGAATTTGAGGATTACTCGATGAAGTCACATTGAATCCGGGCAAATCGTACCGAACGTCCGTCCGAGTTTATTCCGGTCCTCGGCATACGCTGCGGTGACAGCCGTCTGATCACCGTGAAGGGAGATTGCTGTATGAGTCTCCGGTGTGCTCCACGGACCGTCCGTCGGCGCGCCGGTACGAACAGGATCCGCACAAGGTCGCTGTCACACCGGACCTACCGCGGCGCTATCGGCTGAGATCGACACTGGTCGATCTCTGGGGAGCAGCCGGACATCCGCGCCAGTTGATAGGGCCTTGCGAGGCGGTGAGACGAACGTGACTGGCACAGTTCGTCTCACCGCCTCGAGACCCACGGTCGACGAAGACGGCCGCACCGAACTGACAGTCCCCTCAGTCGTTCGGAAACGCTACGAACCACGATTCAGCCCACATTGACCCCTCTCAACCATGACACGCACTCTACTACCTGACTGTGACCGTATCGACTCGAGCAACCGACCCGCGCCACAGTCACACTATGACGAGCACTAACTCGATTGCCCCCGATGTCTCAGCGGTACTCGCCGGCAACCCACACGTTGCGGCGATGTTTGGAATCGTTGCACTCGCACTGCTTGGTGGCGTACTCGCCATCCGAAACCGGTTGAGTGACCGAACGCGACTGGCCACCCAACGCGACGATCACAGCGAGGAGTTCATCACGGACCGCGAGCGGGTCCAGCAACTCGTGACGGACAACGGCGGGCGGATGAAACAGTCGCGGATCGTCGACTCCGTCGACTGGTCGAAAGCCAAGGTGAGTCGTCTGCTGGCCGAACTCGAGGATGACGGCCAGATTACGAAACTCCGTCTAGGCCGCGAAAATCTGGTTTGTCTGCCAGGCCACGAACCGACCGCCTCGAAGTCCCCCGAACAGCTCCAACGCGAGTAGTATTTCTGTTACTCTTTCAACTGCATAACGGATTCCACAATGAGTCTGCGATCTGAAACCGCTGCCCAGATTGCCTCGAAGGTGTCCCATGAGTCTCTGTATCGTAGAACAGAGGGAGCCCAAAACATCGATTGTTCTGGATAATCCAACAACCCTTTCACTCGTTTCGCGGAGACAATCATGCTTTTCGACGGCGGCTGAAACGGATACAAACGCCGTCTCAGCCGACAGTCTTTGATTTCTCGTGCAATAGGCGACCTGGTTTATACTACTGAACCGGCGATCTGACGATGCTTCACGAGATTATGACCACACGTAATCGGCTACTCGTCGTGTTGACTGTAGTGATGATGCTCTGCTCGAGCGGGGCGATGGTTGCAAGCGCGGGGGCAACCGTCGACGAGCAAGAGACTGCACCAGCCGACGCACTGACGACCGTACAGGACGATCAACCAAACGAAACTGCGACTGACGATCTCGAGCCGATAGACGATGCTGATGCCGATGCCGAGGAACCGACGGCCTCGATAACGTTCGAAGATCAGGAAACTGACGGTGAGACAGTCGTCGTCGACGAAGTGACCGTCGACGATGGTGGCTTCGTCGTCATCCACGACAGCAGCCTACTCGTCGGCAACGTCCTCGAGAGCGTTATCGGCTCTTCTGAGTACCTCGAGCCCGGCACGCACGAAGACGTCGAAGTAACACTCGAGACGCCGCCAGAAGATGACGAGACGCTCGTCGCGATGGCTCACCTCGATACGAACGAGAACGAGGAGTTCGACTTTGTCAACACTGAGGGTGAAGAGGACACTCCATACCTGTTCAACGACGAACCGGTGACCGAACAGGCAGTTGTCACGCTCGAGGACGAGTCGGATGCCGTCGCGGATGAGCCTGATGATGCAGATAGCGAACCTGAAGAACCCGTTGACGAGGAGCTAAATGAAACTGAGGACGCGCCTGATGAGCCTGTTGACGAGGAGACGCCTGAAGAACCCGTTGATGAGGAAATAAACGAGACTGAAGAGACGACTGAAGAACCCGTTGACGAGGAACTGAACGAAACCGAAGACGCACCTGAAGAACCCGTCGATGAGGAGCCTGCTGACCCAGACGAGGAAGCATCCGTTCCGATGAGCATTCTCATCGAACAGGCGAACATCGTTGTCGTCGGTGACGACGCACACGAATCCGACACCGAAACCGCCCCGACGGACGATGCCGAAACCGATGGTACTGCTGATGAACCTGCTGTAGACGACGAGGACAGCGATGCGAACGAACTCGAGGAAACAGACACAGCCGACCTCGAGACTGAGCTGAACACCCACCAACTCGAGATCTCGATCGAACAGGCCACGCTGACGACAGTCGATTCTGGACTGGAACCGCCTGCGGAGCTGTCCACAGATGAGGCCGACGACGAACACGCAGACACAACGGCCGAAGAGACGGCTGCAGACGCCGATGATGACACCGACGCAGCCACCCTCGAGAACGAGGATGCATCCGTCCAGGAGGTGACGATCGGTGACGCAACGGCGTTCATCGTCGTCGACGACGTTACGCTCCCACACGAGGACCAATCCGACGCAGCCGATGCAGACGATGAAACCGCTGACGAGGATAGTGAGGCGTCCACAGAGCAGCCCGTAACGGTTGGTCAGGCGACGATCTTCGTCCTCGCATCTGACATCGACGCGCCGATTGAGGACGAGAGTCTCGAGACGGCTGTTGAGGAGACCGAACACGATGGTGACGACAGCGAAGAGGCCGACAGCGCTGATTCAACTGCTACTGATGCTGACACTGCTGACACCGACGACGCGACCGAACCGCTGCAAGTGACGATCGAACAGGCAACGATCGTGCTCGTCCACGACGGACACGACGCCCTCGAGATGATGCCTGGAGCCGACGATTCCACAGCTGATGAGGTGGCTGGCGACGACGAACACGCAGCCGTTGCTGGTGTAGACAACGACGAAACGGCCGCCGACGAAGACACTACTGATGATACCGAACCCGCTGACGACGCAACAGTCACCGACCTCGAACTCGAGGTGACGGTCGAACAAGCGACTGTATTCGCCCTCATCGCAGGAACCGGCGTAGAGATGCCGGCCGAGAACGTTCTCACAGGAGCTGACGATCAAGCGCCTGCTGAAGAGACCATGACTGATGACGCAGACGGTGACGACGCTGCTTCGTTCAGTTTTGCCATCACGATCGATGAGCTCACGATCCAGACGGTGACGCCATACGCCGATGAACCGGCGGACGCCGAACCGGATGACGCTGGCGTCGAGGACACTGCTGATGCCGACCACGACGGTGCTGAGCAATCCGACACTGCGGACGGCAGTGACCAGTCCGATATGACCGACAACGCCGATCAGTCCACTGCCGACCAACCGATCGACGGCGAAGCCAACGCTGAGACGACCGCTAGCCCAGCATAGCGTTTCGGGCAGTCCACTCTTTTTACTGAGAAAGCACGTGTCGCGCCCGCCCACAGATACGAGGTTACTCGAGGACACGACGTACCGCTGTCGGCTGACGATGCGCTACCACAGTGATCCGTTAGTGGAAAACCCGTCTCAATGCCTTATGAGAGAAGGCGGTAGAGGCTACTTGCAGCGACAGCGAGTAAGACACCCACGCTCCACAGCACTGGATCGATACTCGAGAGCAACGGGATATCGAGGCCGATGAGGGCGATAACGGCGAGTCCGAGGACGCACGCGGCGAAGTGTAGTTGCAAGAACGTCGACGGATCGTCAGTGTGGCCATTGATGTAGGCAAGTACGTCATCGAAATTGGGACCGGCCTGGATCGTCTTTGCATCGGAGTCGTACTCGATGACGCCGTCTTCCTCGAGTTGTGGGAGATGCGTCTGCTGGAGCGAGACGTAGACGCTCTTGTAGAGATTGTTCGGAACGGACGCACTATCTGATTCGGTTTCGGCAATCTCGGTTGCAACGTCTGAGACGTCGATTTGTGCCGACTCGCGTGCCAGTAGCTGGACGATTGCGCGACGTCTGTCGTTGCCGAGGATGTGAAACACCTCGCTTTCTGCGAGCGACTCGGAGCGACTCGTCTGGACCGACATTGATTAGGAACAGATCACGAACACGCTATCAACAGGCAATCCATCGCTTCCCTTCATACGTCCGTTCTGTTTGCGAACCATTGACTTTAACCTGCTGTATTATTTTCAATGAATTCGGTAAGGAAGTATGGAGAGACACGACAGATGACGGACTCGAGCGCGAGATGTCCTGTAGCAATCACTATCGCGTGATCACTGCAGGTACGCACGTACTTTTTGTCTCGGGATCCCTCGCTTCGCTCAGAACCGCTTGACGCAAAAATCTACGCTACAAAGGCTGATTGCTCACTGACTCACGGCCTGCGGCCGTCTGCTCACGGCGCGAAGCGCCGTTCGCATGGTACGCGGAACCTTCGGTCCCGCGCTATTCGTTCATCCGCGGTGCGTAGCGCCGTGCCCTCGGTAGTCGTTCCGAGTTACTGGCTCGACCACAGTGGTGACACCTCCTCAGTTCGGAGACCAAGAATTGCAAATACACGGTGATACCGCCGGTACAAAATGGTGGTGAGAACGGAACGGTGAAACGGTCACTTCGTGTCGGTTCCTGGCAGATGGCTCCCGGATTGCATCTCGCGGTACGTCGTACAACCTGGGCAGCCGTGGACGACATCACCGTTGTCCCCAAACACGCGTGCAAACTGCTGTGTAACGTGTGTTCCGCAGTTTCGACATCGTGCACCTGCCGTCGACGATTCCATCGGTCGCCAATCCTGTTGTTGAGAGTTCATGGTAGGGGGTGAGTGCGTGGACGGTCTCGAGTCGATTTAGTGATCGACCTGTGCAGTAATCCACGCCACGGTGGGCACCGGCCATACGCACGTCGCCGGCGACACCGACGTGAATTATCACACAGGGTTCGGACACGTCCGAGCACAGTACACCCAGGGGGATAGATGCGAATAAAGGCGAGAGACTGTTCACCAACACGGCGACAGCTCGGGGGTGGAAACACATGCTTTCTGTGGCATACCCCTCGAGAAGTGCCGTCGAACTGAATTTCGGCACTCTTGTCGATGTTCAATCTCAACGTGAATTCAGGTGGGTTGTCCTGGATTCGCAACACAAAGTTGCAGTTGAGAGCAGGAAAACACCGATGAAACGACGTATTTCCCTATCGAAATACAAAGTTTCTGGATCGAAAGACCGTCCTACAATCTGTAATGTACATCGTTATAAAATACCCTCATCGCTTACCAGTTGTATCGTTGGACGGTACCCAAACCGAGCTGGAAACAGGTCGGGAGCGGTCTATCGCCCCTCTCGAGGCTGAGAGCGAACCAACACACCCACAACGACGACCTACACATGTCCACTCACGTACCCAACACGCAATCGGAACTGAACGCCAACCCAACTGCACAACTCGACGTCCTTGGTGATGAATGCGCACGAACGATTCTGATGGCGACCAGCGACGGACCGAAAACAGCAAAAGAACTCACCAAGCGAACCGACAGTTCCTCTGCGACGGTCTATCGACGCATCAACAACCTCCTCGAGAGCGACCTGCTCGCGGAGTGCGTCCGATTCGATAGCGATGGCTCACACACGACCGCCTACGAAGCAACCGTCGAGCACCTCCAGGTCCAGATTGGTGCCGAAGGAATCGACGTTGCACTGGCGAATGCTGAGCAGTAGACCTGTTCGATACTGACGACGGGAGCGCGACGATACATCTCTGTTACTCGGCGGACGTTCGGCGACCCCATCTCTGAGTGCCCGGTAGCCGTGCGATCAACCGAACTGCAACTGCACAACTCCCACGCTGGTGCTCAAGGGCTCGTGAGCAATCGCACTCGATTCGCTCTCGGGTTGTGTAATTGATGCGTTCGGAATTCATTCGGGAAAAAGAGTTTCACTGGAATATATATTTTATCCACGGAACAATTTATGAAAGGATGTGTGAAGACCTTGTATGACACGGATAACAAATATCTACTCAGTGGAACGATCACTGTGATTGAGCAATGCACGATCTGACCGGCTTCCAGCGGGATCTGTTGTACGTGATCGCGGGTGCCGATCGGCCATCGGGCCAGACAGTCAAAGACGAGGTAGAACAGTACTATAGCTCGGAGATCAATCACGGTCGCCTGTATCCAAATCTCGATACGCTCGTCAATAAAGAGCTCGTCGAGAAAGGGCAACTCGACAGGCGAACCAACTACTACGCGATCACCGAGGCCGGTCGACAGCGGATCGACGAGCGCCGCGAGTGGGAAGAACAGTACGTCGATTTCTAGCGGCGGTCGTTCATAACACCGCCACAAGACAGTCCATACCTACCGACCAGACCGTGTCTACGTCACTCCACCGTCATACGTTCTACAACACTCGAGTGAGTGCGTTCTTTTCTCTGTTGCGAGCCTGGACGATCACAGACGACGAGTGGACTAGACGGTCGAACAACGGGAACAGATAGCGAAAGTGCCGGACGGCGAGACAGGACAGTCAGTCATTGACCGAACGGTACGGCAGGGAGTAACTCACGATATTGAACACGACAACAGCTGTAATTCCGATTTTCGGAAATAACGCAGGCATAACAAAACGATAGTCTACTGAGTGACTCAACGATAATGACGACTGAATCGTCTCGGACTGCAGTCACCGGTCTTTTCCGCCGGAGGAGGTGTCAATGAGCTTTCCGACAGCCGCACAGACCAGACTCGGGCGCGTGCGCGAGTACCCAGTGGATCTTGCGGTCGTGTCACTCGTCGCTGTCCTTGGTTATCTCCTCATCGCCTCGGTCCCGGCTGAAAGTCCGCTGCGCTTGCTCGTTGCATTCCCACTTGCGCTGTTTCTGCCTGGCTACGCGCTCACATCGTTTCTGTTTCCAGCAGCCGAGCGCCCTGCGCGAGAAGCGGCCACAACCGTGGTCGAGCGCCGCCCTCGAGGAATTAATACCGTTGAGCGATTGGGCCTCTCGTTCGTGCTGTCACTGTCGATCTTACCGCTGGTCGTACTTGCGCTCCCGGTCACTCAGTGGGGTCTCGGGGCGGGACCAATCGCGGCTGTGCTTGCTGGACTAACGGTCGTTGCGGCCCAACTCGGTGCATTGCGGCGCATTCGAACGCCAGCGGCAGAGCGGTTTACCGTGTCGTTCACCGCTGCGTTCGCCGGACTGCGAGATGACGACAGCGCTGTGGCAACGTTCTCGAGCGTCATCCTCGTCGTCGCCGTTGCCGTTGCAGCCGGTGCGTTGCTCGTTGGATTCCTGTTTCCGGCCGCAGGTGGCGGCTTTACTGAATTGGGACTGTACACCGAGGACGACGATGGTGATCTGGTCGCCGGCGAGATCCCAGACGAAATCGAGCCGGGTGAATCCGTCCCAGTGACACTGGCAGTTGAGAATCACGAAGGTGAACACGCCGAGTACACGCTGGTCGTCCAAGAGCAGGGTATCGAAGACGATGAGGTCGTCGACCGAACCGAGTTGCGGACGATCGATGGCAGCATCTCCGATGGGAGTACTGGCCTGGGTGAACGAGAGATCACGCCAACCGCAGCGGACGACGAAACCGTCCGAATTAGCGTCTTGCTGTACGACGATGGCGACGTGCCGGACGAACCGACGAATGAAAACGCCGACGAAGACGCCTACTTCTGGGTTACCGTCACCGAAGACGCCGCTGACGACGACGAGTAACAGAGCTGGAATTTCGATCTCGTCTCCTTGTTTTCTGCGCCTCGAGACACTCACAGGCGCTCACAGTTGGCTGTTGTATCCTCACAACCTGGCCCAGTCTCTCTCATGCTGGTCGCAGCCATCCCGTGATACCGTGAGTAATGGCTCATGGAGATGCGATTGCACTGTATGCGAGCGATGACGTCAGCTACTGACAAGTGGCGAGCAGGAACCTGATGTGCACGGATCACGCACCGATAGCACGGCGTCGGCTTACTACGGGAGCCGGATCGGGCAGTCCTGATAGAGGTGTTCTCAAACCACTTGCCAAACTGGCCGTCGCTTACGTTCTGTCGTTGGCTTCCCAGTGGGTCACAGAGAGTAGTGAGTGCTTGGCGACGATATGGGAGAGGGTCGTTCGGGCCAGGCAAGGGAGGTGGGTCACTGGGTTCGACTCGCTCGAGGCCAGTTTGAAGCCACTCTCGAGAGACCAGTACAGCGAGTCACGAGTTGGGTGGTCACTCTCTGAGCAAGAGATGTGCCACCAGTGACTCGGAAGCGAGCACGGCTGTAGAATAGCCGGAGGGCAGTACTCCGTGCTGAACGCGACGTGCTATTGTTATCGACCCGCGGTGCCGGACGTGAGCTGCAGGTCCGGTCGACGCGAGACGTGCTGTGCAATCGAGAGCGCAAGGATGACGAGACACAACGCCAGTCCAATTACGGGGGCAGCGGCAGCCGTTACCGGACCAACGGCAAGCCAGGCAACAGCGAAGAAAACGACACCAGCGACCGTCGCGGCGGCGTACAGCCGATACCAGGCGCGATCGGAGCCGAGGTGGCGGTCGAGATAGGGCTCGAACACGTCATCACTCGGCAGTAACTCGATGCGGTGGCCATCGGGATCCCAGTTAACGATCCCGTGGTCCTCGAGCATTGGCAGGTGGGTCTGATACAACGAGATATAGACCCGCCGGCGCTGCGTGCGGGTGACCTCGTCGGGTTCGGTGTCGTTCTCCCAGGCGGCTACCTGTTCGACGAGCGGTGCCAGATCACAGCCGCCGCCACACTGTTTCAGGTATTGGACTGCCCGTCGCCGTCGAGCGTTACTGAACACATCGAATAACTCGGCTTGTGTCAATTCGTGTTCAGACATGAGTGCCCTCGCGCTCCCGAATCGAATATCGTTCGGGGATGATCGGATACCTCACAGTAGCGAGTCCCAGACGCTGACCCTTTACTATCGCTCGGCTACCGTTTCGAAATCGAATTGTACCGGTTGGCGTTCGTGACAAACGTCCAAACCGACGTTTGAGCGCTCGTGAGAGTTTCCTGGTCGCTCGAGAACAAGACCAAAGCCACACAATGCATTGATCTGGTGAGCCGATCGGGTATTCAGCAAGCGACCGGACACAAGCTGTAGTTCTGGGCTACGGATCCGTCAGGGCAGGGATAACAAAACCTCGTTACCCGGTGTATCAGCATGATTCCCAAGCGGATCGAGTATCCGATGACACAGCACTACCTACGACAACGAATACACGGCCAACGACGGACCACAGGCCCTCCAGCACCGCTCACCGCTCGCTCGAGCGAGCGGGCACGCGTGAGGACTGTACGTGATGGCTCCGATCGAGAGGTGTCACGCGATGAGTGAAGCAATCCCCAGTCAAGTCGTTCGCGGCGACGGCTGTACGATCGACGATGAGGCAACCGTTGGCTACGGTGAGTTCGATGAGCCAACGACGCTCGGCGACGACGCGACGGTTCGAGCTGGCGCAATCGTCTACGGCAACGTCACGATCGGCGACGGGTTCATGACCGGCCACGATGTGCTGGTCCGTGAGAACACGACGATTGGCGACGATGTTCTCGTCGGGACGAAGACCGTCATCGACGGCGAGACGACCATCGGCTCGGATGTGAGCCTACAGACGAACGTCTACATCCCGACGAACACCACGATCGGCGACAACGTCTTCATTGGTCCCAGCGCTGCCCTGACCAACGACGAGTACCCGGTCCGAACGGACACTGGACTCGAGGGGCCGACAATCGAAGACGGCGCATCAATCGGTGCGAACGCGACGCTGCTGCCCGGTGTGACGATTGGCGAGAACGCCTTCGTCGCAGCCGGGTCGGTCGTCACCGACGACGTTCCAGCGAACAGTCTTGCGGTCGGAACGCCAGCGACGATCCAGGACCTCCCCGAACCGCTCGAGGGACCGAACGAAATCGCGTGATAGCATGAGTGAGACGAACGTCGATACCGAGACTGAGTCGGAACACGCTAAGAGCATCGACGCGGAACCAACGGAGCCGACAGCACCGAGCGAGGAGACCGACGGCTCGGTCTCGATTGCAGACCCGGACGTCAGTGACGCAGTTGCCGACCGCGTCCAGTCTGTGATCGAAGGCGGTGGGCTCGCAGACGGTCCGGAAGTCCGTGCCTTCGAAGACGAGTTTGCAGCCTACTGCGTCGCCGAGCAGGCTGTCGCGACCTCGAACGGAACGACCGCGCTGCACGCCGCACTCGAGGCGTTCGGCGTTGGCAAGGGCGACGCAGTACTGACGTCTCCGTTCTCGTTCGTCGCGAGTGCGAACGCGATTCGACTCGCCGGCGCGACACCCGTTTTTGCGGATATCGACCCCGAGACGTACACGCTCGATCCCGACGCTGTCGAGGCAGTCCTCGAGCGCCGATCTGACGTCGTCGGCTTACTGCCGGTGCATCTGTACGGACTAGCAGCGAACATGCCTGCCCTGAACGCGCTCGCAGACGACCACGACTTGTTCGTCCTCGAGGACGCCTGTCAGGCCCATGGCGCACAGATCAACGGCGAGCGCGTCGGCTCGATTGGCGATGCGGCGTGCTTCTCGTTCTACCCGACGAAGAATATGACGACCGGCGAGGGCGGTGTCGTCACGACGGATAACGAGGATGTCGCCCAGCGAACCCAACAGTTCGTCAATCATGGGCGCGGCCAGAGCGGCACCGGCGGCTACGATCACATCGACCTCGGGCACAACTTCCGGATGACAAGCATTGCGGGCGCAATCGGCTCCGGCCAACTCGAGCGCCTACCAGATTTCAATGAGGCTCGCCGCAAGACGGCCGCTTACTACGACGAGCAGTTCGCAGAGTTGCCACTCGAGACGCCGACGGAACCCCGTGGCTACCGACACGTCTATCATCAGTACACGGTCCGCACCGACAGTCCTGCCGAACGAGACGCGCTTGCGGAGACGCTCGAGGCACACGACGTCGATTCGGCGGTGTACTACGATACGCCGATTCACCGACAGCCAGCCTACGAGTCGGTGAGTACGGCTGCTGCGTCGTTCCCCGAAGCCGAGCGAGCAGCTGAGACCGTCCTGTCCCTGCCAGTCCATCCCGGATTGTCCGACGCTGAGCGACGAACCGTTGTCGAAGCAGTTACCAAACATTACACCTCCCAATGAGCACGGAACACACGCTCTCTACAGCACGAACCACCGCAGGCGTCATCGGCGTTGGCGCGATGGGCGCCAACCACGCACGCGTGTATAGTGAGTTACCGAACGTCGAATTAGCCGGCGTCACCGACCACGACGCCGACATTGCCAGGCAGGTCGCAGACGAGTACGGCACTGACGCGCTCACGCTCGAGGAACTACTCGAGCGCTGTGACGTCGTGAGCGTCGCCGTTCCGACGCATGTCCACTACGATCTGGTGACGACCTGTCTCGAGGCGGACGTCAACGTCTTAGTCGAGAAGCCAATCGCAGAGACAGTCGAAGAAGGGCGACGCATGGCTGCCCTGGCAGAAGAACGCGGATTGGTCCTCCAGGTTGGCCACATCGAGCGATTCAACCCGGCCGTCCAGACGATCGCCGAACTGATCGACGAACTCGACGTCATCAGTCTCGAGGCCGAACGGCTCGGCCCGCCAATCGACCGGACTGCACCCGGCAACGTCATCTTCGATCTGATGGTCCACGACGTGGATATCGTCGGCTCGATCCTCGATTCAACGCCGAACTCGATCACCGCGATGGGGACCGAAGACGGCCGCTATGCGACCGCGACGATGGAGTACAACGACGTGGTCGCCTCGCTGACCGCCAGTCGCGTCACCCAGAAGAAGGTCCGCAAACTGAACGTCACCGCACGCGAGTGTTTCGTCGAGGTGGACTACCTCGAGCAGTCGGTCCTGATTCATCGCGACTCCTATCCGGAGTACGTTAACGACGAAGGTCAGAAACGGTATCGCCACGAGAGCGTCGTCGAACGCCCGCGTATCGACAACGGCGAACCGCTGCGCCACGAGTTAGCGTCGTTCGTCGAGAGCGTCCGAGCAAACGACAAACCGGAGGTCACTCCGCAAGACGGCATTGAGGCGCTTCAGGCGGTCCAGACGATCGATCAACTGGTCGAAGACAGACAGGGCCAGAAACCCGCCACCGTGCTATCCGAAGGCGACCATGACTCCGATGAGCGAGAGGTGGAAGCACCATGACGGCAGCTAAGGACGCCGCTCCGGACGTGCCCGCCCTCTACGACTCGAGCGTCGACGAATCGAACCAGCACGACCTGCTTACCAGCGGCGAGATTCCCGTCGCCGTCTACGGGCTGGGCAAAATGGGGCTCCCGCTTGCAGGCGTCTACGCCGAGACGACGGGCAACGTCACGGGTGTCGACGTTGATCCGAGCGTCGTCGAGACGATCAATGGCGGCGAGAGCCACGTCATCGGCGAACCCGGACTCGACAACCTCGTCTCCGAACAGGTCGACGCCGGCCGACTCGAGGCGACGACAGACGGCGCAGCGGCAGCCGCCAACGCGCGCATCCACGTTATCATCGTGCCGACGCTGATCGATGAGGACAGTCAGCCGAACCTCGCAACCGTCGAATCCGTCGCCGACGATATCGCAGCCGGTCTGTCGCCGGGCGATCTGGTCCTCGCCGAGTCGACGCTGCCGCCAACCTCCTGTCGCGACGTAATCAAGCCCCACCTCGAGCAAGAAAGCGGGCTCTCGGGCGACGAGTTCGGGCTTGCCTTTTGTCCCGAGCGCACCTCGAGTGGCCGCGCGTTAGAAGATATTCGGGGCGCGTATCCGAAGGTCGTCGGCGGCGTCGACGACGAGAGTACCCGCGCGGCGAGCGTCGTTTACGACGAAATTTCGGACAACGAGGTCCACCCGGTCTCGGACGCGACAACCGCGGAGTCGGTCAAAGTTTTCGAAGGCGTTTACCGCGACGTAAACATCGGCCTGGCGAACGAACTCGGCCGGCTCGCAGACGAACTCGGCATCTCGGTCCGCGAGGCAATCGAGACCGCAAACGACCTCCCGATGTGCCAGCTCCACGAGCCCGGACCCGGTGTCGGCGGCCACTGCATCCCCTACTATCCGCACTTCCTGCTCTCGCAAAACGAGGAGCCACTCGACGTGACCCGAACCGCTCGAGCGGTCAACGATGGGATGCCGTCGGTCGTCGTCGACCGCCTCGAGCAGGAACTCGCCGCGACCGGCACGGATCTCGCAGACGCGACGGTTGCTGTCCTCGGGATTACGTACCGGCCTGGCGTCGAAGAAACGCGCGCCTCGCCTGCGCTTGGCGTTATCGAGGACCTGAACGACCGGGGTGCGGACGTTCTCGGTGTCGACCCGCTCGTCGACCCTGCAGCGTACGGTGCCCGCCCGCTCGAGGTTACAGACCTTGCGAGTGCAGCCGAGACGCTCGATGCGGCTGTCCTCGTTACTCCACAGACAGAGTTCGAGCAGATCGAGTGGGCAGACCTCGAGCCGATGGTCGTCGTGGACGGTCGCGACGCGCTCGACCTCGCAGCAACGCACCACCGGGTCTACACGCTCGCTGGGAGCAGTGATGGACGGCCGCCGCGTCCAGAGTCGGTCAACGGCGAGCGCACCGGACTCGAGGCGGGAGCACGTACCGAACCCGAGACCGAGGCGGAACCCGGCACAACCCGAACAGACGGTGGATTCGATGTATAACGACAAGACAATCGGCGTCGTCGTAACGGCGTACAACGAGGAGGCGTTCGTCGGGAACGTTATCGAGACGGTTCCGGCGTACGTCGACCGAATTTACGCTGTTGATGACGCCTCACCCGACGGAAGCTGGAGCGTTATTCAGCGCGTGGCGGATCAGCTCAACGAGGAGGCGACTCCCGAACCGGCGGTTGCACTCACCGATGGTGGCGACGATCGGCGCGTTGTGCCAATCCAACACGACGAAAACCGTGGGTACGGTGCGGCGGTCAAAACCGGCTACAAGCGCGCCGCCGAGGACGGAATCGACGTCGTCGCCGTCCTGAACGGAGACGGCCAGATGGACCCCGAAATCATGGATCGGATCATCGACCCCGTCGTCACCGGCGAGGCCGACTACGCGAAGGGCAACCGACTCCTCACTGCCGATGATCGCGACGGGATGTCCTCGTTCCGGCTGTTCGGCAACGCCATGCTGACCGGCCTCTCGAAGTTCGCCTCGGGCTACTGGACCGTCGGCGACCCACAGAACGGCTACACAGCCATCTCGAGTGAGACCATCGAGGAACTCGACCTCGAGTCGATCACTGACCAGTACGGCTTCCTCAATCACATCCTGACTCACCTCAACGTCAACGAACGCCGGGTGGCCGACGTGTCGATGTCGGCGGTCTACGGTGACGAGGAATCGAGCATTAAGTACACGTCGTTCATCCGCTACGTCTCCATGCTGTTGTTGCGGAGTTTCTGCTGGCGGCTCAACCGCCGCTACGTCGTCGAGGGCTTCAACCCCGCAGTGGTCTTCTACGGCGCTGGCTCTGCGGGTCTGGCTGGCGGCGTCGCAGGTGCAATCACCTCGATCGCTCGCGGACTTCGCGGGAAAGAGGGCTTTACCGGCCTGCTCGCATCGTTCGTCGCCCTTCTGCTCGGCGTCGTCTCACTCGGTGTCGCCATCGCGATGGACGCCGCGGAGAACGAGAATCTCGAGACGACCAGTTACGAGACAACGGCCGAAACGGCAAACGGGGCAACCGCTTCGAGTGCGCCGGCTGATTCAAATGCGGCGACGGCCGTCGGACAGGACTCGAGTCAGGAGCCATCGCACGTGGTCTCGCATCCGGAGACTGGGAACGGAACCAGCACAAACACGGATCCTGACGCTGGCACGAATCCAAGCGCGACCTAATCAATTCTCGACTCGGATGCTGCGGGTGGTCTTTGCAGGGGTGTATCCGCGTGAGCTGATGCACCTCGCCAGCGCCGTCCGTTCGCGACTCGAAACAGTTCGACAGCGCTCGAGCAACGAGACAGTCAATCAGTGATTACAGTGCTTGCTGTCGACCGGATCGAACCGTCTCGTCGGCCAATATCTCGAGCCGGAAGACGAACGCGAGCCGTGTTCGCCGACGCTACCGTCGGTTTCGACTCGTTACAACGTTCTCTCGTAGAAGACAATACAGCGCAAAGATGCGCTCTCGAGATCGTTTCCAGACGTTTCAGAAAAAGTGAGGGATAACAAAGCCATGTGTACGCTTTTGTTGGGGCAACCGAGATGCACGTCCTCACGCTGACAACGAACGCCGATGCGCCGTTCATGAACGAGCAGATGCGCGCGCTCGAGCGACGGGGTGTCTCGTTTTCCATGCTCCCGGTTTCGGGCAAGGGGGACGGGGGAAACTCGCGCAGTCCGGTTGATTATCTGCGATACGTCCCGGAGGTCATCGCCGAAGCCGGGAACGACTACGACCTGATTCATGCCCACTACGGACTAATCGCACCGATGGCACTCGCACAGCTTCGCAAGCCGGTCGTGCTCTCGTTGTGGGGCTCAGACCTCTACGGGCCAGTCGGTCCCGTGAGCCGCGCCTGTGCGCCGCTGTGTGACGAACTCGTCGTCATGTCCGAAGAGATGCAATCGACGCTCGGTCGCCCGTGTGAGGTGATCCCCGACGGCGTCGACTTGGAAAAATTCCAGCCCAAACCACAGGCCGAGGCGCGCCGCGCGGTCGACTGGGACGAAGACGACTACCAGATTCTCTTTCCGTATCTCCCCGACCGCGACGTGAAAAACTACCCGCGCGCGCGCCGGATCGTCAACGCCGTCAACGGCCGCCTCGAGCGCCCAGTTCGATTACAGACCGTCTATGGCGTCGACCACGACACCGTTCCCGACTATATGAACGCCGCCGACGCTCTGCTTTTGACCTCTCGCAGCGAGGGCTCACCGAACTCCGTCAAAGAAGCGCTGGCCTGTAATACACCAGTTGTCTCCGTCGACGTCGGCGATGTCTCCGAGCGGCTCGCAGGCGTCACCCCCTCGCTCGCCTCCGACGACGATAGCGAACTGATCGACGAACTCGTGTCCATCCTCGAGTCGGATGTCGAACCGAACGGCCGCGAGGCGGCCCGCGAGGTCAGCGTCGAACGAACAGCCGACCAGATGATCGACGTGTACGAACGCGTTTCTGGCACACGCGTCTCGGAATCGTCACCGGATGCTGTTGCTCGAGCAGCGGAACCGCTCGAGTGAGTAGTGCTACGTTTTCGGTACCAACTCTTTATCGGGTCGAACGGACAGACCACGAAACAACCGAACAGACGACGAAAAACGGTGTGTCAGCGCAAATTCGACCGCGCAACCAGCTACTGGAACTCCTCGCGGTACCAGGTGACCGTCTCGGGTAAGTGCTCCTCGAGCGGTGCGTACTCGTAGCCCAGTTCGGTCTTGGCCTTCTCGGAGGTGTAGAACAGCCGTTCGGTCGCGAGTTTGGCCATCCGGCGGTTGAACGGGAACACCTGGTGGTCCGTCACGGTGCCGACGGCTTCGGCGACCGGCCCAGCGGCATGAATCGCCTGCGCGGGAACGGGAATCCGGGCTGGGACGCCGCCAAGGTGGTCGGAGATCCGCGAAACAGCGCGGTCGTAGGTCAGGTTCTCGCCGCCGAGGATGTAGTGCTCGCCGGAGCCGCCTTTTTCGTAGGCCGCGATGATGCCGTCGATCACGTCCGAGACACCGACGATACTCAGCCCACCGGGGAGGTAGGCTGGCATCGTCGGCTCAAGGCCCATCGAGAGCAGTTGTGGGGTGAACGACTCGTCGCCGGGGCCAAACACCGACGTTGGATGGACGGTAACGGCATCGCCGCCGGTGCTGGCGTAGCGGTCGACCAACTGCTCGGCTTCGGCTTTCGAGGATTGATACGCACCGATTGGTTCGGCAACGTCGGTCTCGTCCGCGAACGGCGAGGTTTCGTTCGGCTGGCGCGTCCCAGCCGTGCTCGTAAAGACCAGTCGGCCAACGTTATCGCTGGTCCGACACGCTGAGAGCACGGTCGCTGTCCCGTCGCGATTGACCTGCTTGACCGTTTTCGGGCTGGCGCTCCAGAGGCCAACCCCTGCGAGATGAAAGACGGCGTCCGTGTCAGTCACCATCGACGCTAAGACCTCGCTGTCGAACACGTCGCCGGTGTACCACTCGAGATCGGCATCCTCAAAATCTGGACCCTCGAGATCACCCCGATCCGACGTGGGTCGAGAGAGTGCGCGGACGGTCCAACCATCCTCGAGGAGGCGCTTACAGAGATGCGAGCCGAGAAAGCCCGTTGCTCCTGTTACGGCTGCGATTTTGGGTTCTCCTGTCATAGTTAGTGTTCGAGTTGTGGTGGAACGGCATCGCCGCTGACGCCGGCATACAGGCGATAGGCTGCTGTGACCGCGGGATGCATGTCGCCTGTCGGTGGCAACTCACCGCCCTCGAGCCGTGTGCGGATCGCGTCGAGATTGACGTCGTCGCCGGGACCAACGTGCTCGAGAGAGAGCGAGAGCGCTTTGTCGTTGTCAGTCATGCCGACGGCCGTGCTGAGCACGTCGTCGTCGGTGATCGAGCGCCCGAGCAGCGAGGTTCCGAGCGCGTCGACTGCCGGAGTTGCGCCTGCAAAGAGTGCGTCAGCAGCGTACGGATCACTGCCGTAGGCGACCGTTGCGTCCAGAATCGAGACGGGTGGGTCGATAGCGCGCGTTGCAGCGACCGCCGCGAGTGCATCATCGCCGCTCGAGTCGACGAACTCCGCGAGTGTTCTCACCCCGCCTGCAATCGGCCCCGCTTCCGTTGGACGCAGCGTCGGGACCGTAATGACCGCACTCTCGAGCAGTCGGTCCGGAACTGAGACGGTGGTCGACCAGCCGTCGACCTCGCGTTGGGCCTCCGTTCGCTGTTCGTCGGCGAGATCGACAGTCGTTGCGTCGAAGCGCTCGAGCAGGCGTGGATAGCCGAGATACTCAGCCGTCCGGTCGACGTCGATGATCTCGTCGGTCGCGCCCGCGACGGCGATATCGGCGTCGGTTCGGTCCTCGAACTGGCCAATGAGCGACCCGACCACGGCGGGATCACTCACCATCCCTGTCGACGGATGAAACGGATAGTGAATATCAGGGACGATCGTAATCTGATCCGGCTCCGATCGAGTGAGCGAACTGAGCGTGGCGTCGACCACGGCTCGAACAGGGGACTCGAGTCGGGCCAGTCGGGTGTCAATATCGGGTGTCCAGCCGCCGCGTCGGTCGTCGGCGTCCGTTGTGGCCCCGCGAACGGTGTGTTGCGCCATCAGGAGGATACCTCCGGTGGGGGCACTTCATCACGGTCGGTCTCGTCGGCCAGTTCGTAGGCTGTTTCCGCGAGCGCGAGCGTTCGTCGTCCACTTTCGCCGTCGACTGGCGGCGTCTCGTCGTTTCGAACGGCATCGATGAAGTCCTCGAGTGCCCTGTAGTGGGCCTGCAGGTAGAACGTCGGCCCAAAGACGGTTCGATCGCCCGCGACGCGGCTGGCAACGTTCTCGAGGGCGGATTTGGCCGCGCCCGCATAGAAGTTGTTTCGCAGGTGGTCCTGGTTGCTGATCGTGCCCGTGATCCCCTCGAGTCGCAGTCGAGTGTTCACCTCTGGGAGCTGTTCCCACTGGTAGGAGCCACAGTGAAGCGTGACCGTCGTCTCCGTCTCGGGCGCACGCATGAGAACTGTCGCAGCGTCTTCGACTGGCACATCGAGCGTCTCGCCCATCGCCGCGCTCTCGACCTTGAGGTCACCAAAGAGCCACTCGAGGACGTCGAAACAGTGGATTCCAAGTTCGAGCAATGAGCCGCCGCCGGCCGCGTCGGGATCGAGCGGCCACGATGGCGGCGGGTTCTCGATCGGTGGCCGACCGAGCGGGCCGTCGTTGAGCCGCGTGATCGAGGCGTACGGGACGTGACCAACGGACCCGTCTTCGTATGCCTCTTTCACGCCAAGCATATCCGGCTGGTAGCGAAGCGTGTGATCGACGCCGACGTGGATACCAGCGTCCGCAGCAACCTCGAGCATCTGGTCGGCCTCCTCGGTCGAGCGGGCGAACGGTTTCTCGACGAAGACGTCGACGCCGGCCTTTGCGGCCTCCTCGAGGGCATCAGCGTGCAAAAACGGTGGCAGTGCAATGACTGCGGCATCGAGGTCTTCGGAGTGAAGTAACGTCGTATAGTCATCGTACGTGTGGGAAACGCCGGCCGCGTCGGCGCGTTCGCGGTTTTCCGGGATCGCATCTGCGGCGGCGACAACGTCGACGCCCGGCATTGCACACGCCGATTTCAGATGAACGAGACCGATATTGCCGACGCCGAGAACGCCAACAGAGAGCGCGCTCGAGTCGGTCCACCGGCTGAGAAGTCGTGTTGGTGGCATCTGTCCATACAGGCGTTTTTCGCAGGTTTTGTTATCACCGTCGTACAGTGAACCCCCTGTTTGTAGTCGCTGATTCCTCAGTATGGATATCCTGTCTGTTCGGGTATCGAATACGAAATCGCCCTGCAGTCGGGTGGTTTTCGGTGTGTCGAAGCTACCACAACACAAACGAGGCCGGAGAAATCGTCGCTAATCGTCGCTTGCGGACCGTCCATCGACGGCAACCGTTTGGCCGTTGGCGTTGGCCGTTGTCGTAACTCGGTGAGCGACCTGAGCCATCGTTTCGACAGTGAGGGTGGTTTCGGCACGCTGGTGGGCGAGGTACGACAGGATCGCACGCATTCGTCGGTCATCGCGTTTGTGGGTGAGGTTATTGGGGTGCAACCACATGTGGAAGATTCCATCTGATCGAACCGCTTCGTCGATTCCGCGCCGGGCCTGTGCAACCATTGGGTCGGTCCAGACCGACTCGACGACGGTTCGTGCTGGTCCTTCGAACCCAAACAGAAACATGGACGCCGGGACGTTCACGAGTCCGAACTCGTCCACGGATGGCTCGACAAGCAGCGACTGGTCTCGGACTCGTGTGTCGACAATCCCGCGCAATCCGTCTTCGGTTGGCGATTTTCCACGGTACGCAGCAAGGCCATAGTCGGCCAGTACGTCCCGGTGTCCAACATCATTTCGCGGGTAGATGAACGACTCGAGTGACTGGCCCCACTCGTCGGCGATTGCCGTTGCCTGCTCGAGTTCGGCTGTCGCGAGAGCATGATCCGTCTCGGCGTCACCGAACAGAACGTGCGAAAACGAGTGGCTCGCAAACTCGTGGTCGACGGACGATGCGAGCAGTGCGTCGACGAGGTCTGGGGCGAATCGCAGCTCCTCGCGGTCGGCCCACGCTCCTCGTTCTCGCTCGAACCAGCCTGGTGGGGCCGGATGCTCCTCGTGACGCCCATCACAAGACTCGAGCATCAGATGGCCAACGACAGCCCAGGTCGCCGGGATCTCGTAGGTTTCGCACAGCTCGAGCATCGTCGACCAGCCGCGGCGGCCAGCCTCGACGCGGTTGGATGGCGGGGACTCGAGGTCGTGAAATCCCCAGCCGAGTTCGGCATCTAGCGAGAGCACGACACTACCCACGGCAGCCACCACGCGTTATCGACATACACGGGATGGACTCTGGCACCGGCTTTTGTTATTGAGCCCCTTGCACGTGCGGGTACTCGCTTTGCAGGGCTTACACGCGTGTCTCTCTGGTTCTGCGGTTGGTGTCTGGCTCGAGTGTGTAAAAGAGATTGACGGCTCGAGCATTGTTCGTGTCCGAGTAGTGGCCTGTTGAATCGTTCTCGACAGCGAACAGATGGATAATTCAGACACTCTCGCTCGCTAACGGTAACCAGATCGAACAGGGAGAAAGGACGTTGTTCGTCGCGGTAATGCAACCGAACGTGACAGGTTAGGACGGCAACCACTGTGAACACTCCCTATAACAAAGCGGTCATCCGGTCACCTGCAGGATAGCAGCCCCTTTAGACTCATGAGCGGATCTACCACACCGTCCGAACGAGCGTTCGTTCTTGGACTCGACGGCGTACCATGGCGACTGATCGAACAATGGAGTGACAACGGAGAACTCCCGAATTTCGCTCGACTGCGCGAGGAAGGCGCGTCGGGACCACTCGAGAGCACCACTCCGGCGACGACGCCGCTTGCGTGGCCCTCAATTGCAACCGGCGTCTGGCCGGACAAACACGGTCTCTACGGCTTCCAGAACCTCTCGAGTGAGTACACCCACGAGATGTACACGAGCCACGATATGCAACAACCCGCGCTGTGGGAGCAACTCGGCCCCGCACACGTCGGCAACGTCCCGATGACGTTCCCGGCGCGTGAAATCGACGGGACGATGGTCACGGGAATGATGACGCCCTCGACCGACCAGCAGTTTACGCACCCGCCAGAATTCGGCGAGCAACTCGAGTCGCGCATTCCCGACTACAACATCAGTCTCGACTATCCTGACTATGCTGACCGGCTCGACGAGTTCGAAGACGCCGTCGACGATATGCTTGGTCAGCGCCGAGAGGTCATGAACCTCCAGATGGACGAAGCCGGCGACGACTGGCAACTATTCTTCTTCGTTTACACCGCGCCGGATCGCTTCCAGCACCTCATCTGGGACATGGACCGTCTCCTCGAGCACTACAAAAAACTCGATGAGATTCTCGGCGAGGTCATGGACTACACGGACGAGCACGACGCAGACCTCTACGTCGTCTCCGACCACGGCTTCGGCGAGATTAACGAGCTGATCTACGTCAACCATATCTTGGAGCGAGAGGGCTATCTCTTCCGCCGAGAAGACGAGGGAACCCGTGGCGCGCTCGCGAGTCTTGGCATCTCGCGTGACCGCATTACGGGCATGCTCGATCGGGTTGGCATCACCGAGGAGATGCTGATCTCGAATCTCCCACGAAGCCTGCTCGATACCGTCGCCGAGCAGATTCCCGGCGATCACGCGCTCTATGACGTCGACTACGACGAGACGGTTGCGTTCGTCCACGACGCCGGCAACTGCTACATCAACGACACGGAACGCTTCGAAAACGGCGTCGTCGATCCAACCGACATTCCGAAAATCAAAGACGAACTCACCGAGGTCTTCGAGTCCGTGACCGACGAGAACGACACGACACTGCTCAACGTCTACGACGGCGACGACCTGTTCCCGACAGACGAGGACTCTCCGGATCTGATTGTCAAAGGCATCGACGGCTACGACGCCCGAAACGGTATCGCCGACGAACCCTTTGGCGACACCGGCAACTACGCCGCCAGCCACCGCAGCGAAGGCATCGTCCTCTGTCGCGGCCCCTCGATCGACCAGGGTGCAACGCTGCGGGGCGCTCGAGTCGTCGACATCGCTCCAACCCTGCTTCACGGCATCGGCGAACCAGTGCCCGAGAACGCCGACGGCCGCGTCCTCTTTGACGCATTTGACGAGGAAGCGACGCCCGCCCGGACGAAAGTCGAACGCGCCGACGTCCTGACTGGCTCCTCGAGTCCGGACGGCGAGGTCGACGAGGACTTCGACGACGTGGAAGATCGGCTGAAAGGACTCGGCTACATGGAGTAAGACGGCTGTTTGTGGGTGGGTGTTGGAAAGCGGTGAGCGGTGGTGGAAAAACCTACAGGGCTTGTTCTCGAGGAACGAGTATGAAGCGCTCCCGGAAGATCGGGACATGGGTTGGACTCGTCCTCATCGGAGGTGGTGCGTTTCTGCCGTGGATAACGGCGAATCCACTGACACAGGAGCCAGCGCTGTTGCTGTATCCGGCAGGGCTTGGCTCCGGCTTCGAGGTATGGGGAGTTTTAACGCTCACTCTTGCGCTCGCTGCTGCCATCGGAATTCGTGCTCGAGTACGATGGCTCGATAGTCCGACAGTCCGAATTGGCGTTGGACTCGTTTCCCTCAGCGTGGCAACGGAGTTCATCGTCCGCGGCAGCCTCATGAGCGGACAGTACGTTGCCGGTAGTGGCGTACTTATGACGATCCTTGGCGGTGCGATCCTCGTGGCTACACAACTCGATTTCCCGCAGTCGCTCGCCGCTTCCATAGCACTCAGTGACCACCGATTCTCCCGTAAACAGTAGCAAGCCGTGTCACAAGGGCGTTGAGAAGAGAAAAGCAGCCTCGAGCAACAGCAGTCAGCAACCACTGGGAGTGTGAAACTCGCGGCCAGAATAGTACCTATATCTATCGAATAGCTCCCCCATCATGCGGAAACGCTAGGGTGTAGATCAAACGAGTAGTTAGAGGATATCGGTGATTTCGTGCATCGATGAGAGGTGAAACGTCGGTTCTGGCTTCGGATTCGACGAGACATCTTCTTCCGGCACCCATGCAGTTTGCATGCCGACACGCTGGGGACCAACAACATCACGATCATGCTGATTCCCCACGTAGATGGACCGCGCAGGGGAACTTCCGAGTTCGTCTAGAGCAATCTCGAATGGTTCTGGATCAGGCTTCGATTCGATTCCAGTCCCGGGCCCGCAGCAGACAGTAACGTCAAAGGCATCCTGGATACCAAGCGTCTCTAACTTTGGGAGTTGTGTCTCCTCGGAACCAGCAGTGATGAGTCCAACAGCATACGTTTCTCGGACATATTCCAATACCTCGTTTGCACCGTCTCGGAACGAGACTGCGGTCGGATCAAGTACCTTGAGCGTCGCCTCAGCAAGTGTGGGCGCATAACTCGGATCAGCACCGACGTTCCGAGCAATAGCGCGATAGACATGTTCATACTGTTTTCTATCGGAGTTGGCTTCTGGAAGTGAGCTGTAATCGACTGCATATACGTCATTCAAATCAAAAAACACTGGAGCCTCTACCCGGTCAAATACCTCTTCATAAACCTCTTCGTCAGACTGGTCTCTCACACAAAGCGTTCCATCGAGGTCGAAATAGACGGCCTCAATATCGCCCATCAGCTCAAACGTCACTGAGATAGAATCTAACTCCACTGGATCTCTGTTGAACTACTTACAGAGCAAGATCTCGAGCACTCTCACAACCCCTCTACCGACCGCGAACCCGATCCAGCCTGCCTTTAGCGGACTTCAACACCGGATACGCCGCGTTGTAGACCGGCGTCGGTGCGTTTCTCGCGCCCGCGCGAAAGAGTCGATGTGAGAGCGGCGGTTCGGAGTTATCGACCAGTGCCTCGAGGTCGGCCCCGTCGAGCCACTCGAAGAACGATTCCTCCTCTGGGGAGTCCGGCTCGGTTTCACGGACGCGGTCGCGGATATCCTCCCACATGTAGCGTTCGTCCTGGCCGAGAACCCACTGGCCCTCCTCAAGTGCGGTTCGGATCGCGGCGTACTCCGTATCCGAGAAGTCGTAGCCGTGGTCGCTCGGCTCGAGACCGGAGAGGCGGAGGCCAACGGCGGTGCGATAGCACTTTTCGCACTCGCCGCAGTTGCCGTCCATCCGCACGTTACAGGTCTGGAGTTGGAGGTCGGGGGCGTCCGTCTCGACGTAGTCGGCGATGGCATCGAGGCGCTCCTGTCGGGTGAGTTCGTAGGCATCGTGATGGCAGCGCGTGCCGCTCCAGCGGACGTAGTCATCGATATCCGGGCGCGAGCCCCACTCGAGGTCGATGCCGTCCCAGTGGGTGGCCGCGACGTACAAATCTTCGATCCCGCGTGCGTAGGCCATCGGCGCACAGAGACCGAGCAGGCCAAGGCCGTGGCCGACGGAGCTGTACCACGCTCCATCGACGAACCGTTTGTAGTGCGCGAGTAACATCGCGTGATCGAGCGCCTCGAGCGTATTCGTCTCGATAAAGGCCGTCTCGAGGTCGCGCTCGTCGGCGAAGCCAGACACGCGATTTTGAAGGTGTTGCCAGTCAGTCTCGCCGGAGTCGCCAGGTGAAATGGTCCAGCCGCGGATGCTGACGAGCGTGGGTGACTCCTCGCGATGGCGAACGTAGGAACTCGTCGAGTCGACGCCGCCGGTAAAGAGCAAGGCGCTGTCGCTTGCGTCGGTCGCCCGCTCGGGTGGTTCGGACTCGGTCGTCTCTTTGGCGTACAGCGTCCCACCCTCGAGAAAGTCGTACATCTCGAGTAACGAGGCTTTGACATCCTCGAGCGCACGCGCGAAGGTCGCGTCGACGTCGTCGACGTAGACATCTGCGCCGTTGGCCCAGGCGACGGGACAGACGTTTGCGAGGACGGGAATTACCAGCACGCTCTCGGGAACGTCCTCGATAGATCGGTCGTAGCTGGTCGTAAACGGCTTTCCAGTGAAAAAGCGCGCGAGATCGGCGGACGGGCGAACGTCACACTCGAGGGTTGTTCCCTCTACAGTGGGCCGTTCGATGACAATCGATGACATTGCGTGGCCCAACCCACCACAAAGGGGTACAAAAACCATCAGAATCGTTGATCGGTCGCTGAACCTGAAATCATTCCATAGCAGACGGTCAACAGCCGATAAGGGACTCGTACTCGAGGGCGTGGGCTACGATCAGCACTGTTTCGTCGCTCGTTTGAGCTAATCCAGGAGCGACCGCTGTGGCGCATTCAAGTGAAACTGCGGGCAATGGTGTCTTTCGCCCCATACAGAGAGGTCAGTCGCTCGAGGTGCCTGAGAGGGTAAAACAGGATGACGCCGATAGGAGCCGTATAACAAACCCCGTTATTGACGACGTGCTCGCAAAGACATGTGTATCGACAGCGAACCGCGACTGCGTTGTGTTGGTGATGAATCGATATGAGTCGGACGACACTCAATCTCACGTTTGCGATTGGATTTCTCGCAGCGGCGGCTGGCATCCTCATCGCCAGAGCAAACCCTGCAACGGGGTATGAGCCGTCTGTGTATCTTGGAACGCCGACGGCGGTCTGGGTCGGCTTCGCGATTGCGATGGCGATCGGTGTCGGAACGGCAATCGCCTGTCGTGGCCACTATCAGGCGATTGGGATCGGTCTCGGGAGTCTTGTCGCAACGTCGATCGTTGCGCTGCCAATCCTTCGAAACTACCGGTTTTCGGGGATGGGCGATGCACTCTCACACCTCGGCTGGACCCGTGACATCGTCGAAGGTGGAATGTACCCACACGACCTGCTCTACCCCGGGGTGCACTCGATCGGCGTCGTGTTCCACTTCCTCGGTGGCATCTCGATCGAGCGCGCGCTGTTGTTTACCATCCTGCTCCTGTTTATCCCGTTCCTGATCTTCGTCCCGCTGACGGTCAGGGAGATCGCCGGACCAGGTGCAGCAGTCGGCTTCGCTGCCGTTGTCTCGTGGATGGTGTTGCCGATCAACAACATCGCAACGCACATGGGCGTTCACTCGAACTCCAACGCCCTGTTTTTGGCCCCTGTCGTGATCTTCGCGCTCGTTGCCTACCTGAACCGGCAGGCGACGATCGAACGACTCCCGTTCGGGCTCTCCCCGTTCAGCGTCGTGTTGTATCTCTCGGCGTTTGCCTTGCTGTTAGTCCATCCCCAGCAGATGGTCAACATTGTCGTCCTCGTCGGTGCAATCGCTGGGGTACAGTTTCTTGCACGCCGGCGCTACGACGATCACCCCATCCTCGAGCAGCCAACCACCTACGCACACACTGCCGTCCTGGGCGGATTCTTTACCGTCTGGGCGGCCTCAAACGAACGGTTCCGGAACGCAATCGTCAGTCTCGTGGATGGTGTGCTGGCAGATGATGTTGGTACCGAGCAGGAAGTTGACCAACGCGAAGCCTCGTTGCTCGAGATTGGCGGAAGTATCGAAGAGTTGTTCGTCACGATGTTTCTCGAGGCGGCGATAATCGGTCTCATCGTTGGCCTGTTCGTCCTCGCGATGTGGCTGGGCTGGACGAACACGACGCGGGCAACAGCGTCGCACATAACGTATCTCGGGCTTGCACTGATTCCACTCGGTGGAATCTTCCTTGTGTACTTCGTCGGGACGCCGACGATGGCGTTCAGACAGGTTGGATTCATCTACGTGATTCTAACGATCATCGCCGGCGTTGCACTCGCACACTTGTTCGGCGGCCTTTCAGGCTACATTACACGACCCGGTGCGAACACGGTTGCCGCGCTTGCACTCGGGGCGTTCCTCGTCCTTGGGTTGATGACTGTCTATGCGTCGCCAATTATCTACAGTCCAAGCCAGCACATTACCGAGCAGAAATTCAGTGGATACGAGTCCGGCTTCGAACACGCGGCTGAAGAGAGACCGCACGTCGGAATGGGGTACGATCCATACCGGTACGACCACGGCATCAACGGCCTTGACCGCGAGGATGTTCTGAGTGGTGCAACGCATTCCAGTGGTGAAATCGATCCGGAACAGTTCGAAGCGGGTAATTACAGCGGTGCCTATCACGATTCAGACTACTATTTCACGGTTACTGAATTCGACGTAACCCGCGAAACACAGGTCTATCAGGGCTTACACCACAGTGAGGAAGCACTCGAGGGGATCCAGTACGATCCCGCGGCGGACAAAGTAATTTCGAACGACGAGTTCGATATGTACGCCGTCGCTAGCGATGAGTAAGCACTCGAGGAACGACAAATTCAGGCCATAACAAAGCCCGGTACGTCCGTTTGTTGGTGGTACGATCATGCCTGCTCTCGACGACGTTCGTGTGCTGGACTTGACACGAGTGCTGGGCGGCCCGTACTGTACGATGTTGCTCGCCGACATGGGCGCAGACGTCGTAAAAATCGAGCCGCCGGGCGGTGACTTCGTTCGCGAAACACCCCCATTTCACGACGATGACGACAACTTTGGTGGCTACTTCCAGAGTATCAATCGCGGCAAGCGAAGCATCGAACTAGATTTTACGAGTGAAGAGGATCGCGAAGACTTCCTGTCGCTCGTCAAAGCGGCGGACGTCGTCGTCGAAAACTACCGCACGGGGACGATGGAAAAGTTCGGCCTCGAGTACGAGAAACTGGCGGAACTCAACCCACAGTTGGTGTATGCGGCGATGCGCGGATTTGGTGACCCGCGGACGGTGCCGAGTCCAAAACAAGACGAACCCGCGTTCGATCTGGTCGCCCAGGCGCTTGGTGGCGTCATGCACCAGACCGGGCAGTCGGATGGCCCGCCAACGAAGGTTGGCTTCGGTATTGGCGACATTTTCACGGGTGTCTTGCACACGGTCAACATCCTCTCAGCGTTGCACTATCGCGACCGCACAGGCGTCGGCCAGTTCGTTGACACCGCGATGTACGATTCAATGTTGAGTCTGGCCGAACGCGCTGTCTACCAGTACTCCTACACCGGCGAGGTACCAGAGCGCTGTGGCAATGCCCACCCCACACTGTTTCCATACAACGCCTTCGAAGCTGAAGACGGCTACGTCGTCATCGCTGCGCTAACCGACCGCCACTGGCAGAGTCTCTGTGAGCGGATGGACCGCCCCGAATGGGCCGTCGACTACCCTGACGCCGCAGACCGCCTCGAGCATCGCGACAGACTCCGAGACGGCATTGCCGAGTGGGTCGGCTCACAGAGCGTCGAGGAAACGCTCGAGTTGCTCAATGGGTCGGTGCCGAGCGGGCGCGTTCAGGACGTCTCGGATGTATATAAGTCCGAACATGCTCACCAGCGCGAGATGCTTGTCGAGTCCGACCTCCCAGAGAGCGACGAGACAGTGACGATTGCCGGCACGCCGATCAAGATGGCAAAGACGCCGCCGGAACCTGGGGCCCGCGCGCCCCTGCTTGACGAACACCGCGAGGAACTGCTGGGAAACGCTGAGCAGCCGTCGAAGCCGGAACCCAGTCCGGAACCAACAGCCAGCGAACAGGACGTCGGAGCGATGGGATTCCCAACAAGCCAGTCACAGGATGACTAACACGTATGGCAACTAACCAGACTGACCAATCGACGACAGGGACTGACGATACGACGGCGACGGCTCCCGAGCGCGATCCGATTCCGAGCGCTCCGGACGACGACGAGGACGATCCCTACGTCATCCGTCCCTACGAACCCGACGACAGGGAGGACTTCCTCGAGTTATACGACCAGGTCCTCGGCGACCGAAACGACGAGTGGTTCCGCTGGAAGTACGAGGACAACCCCTACAGCGACCACGTGCCGATGATCGTCGCGACCTACGAAGGCCGCATCGTTGGTACGAAGCCGGCGTTCCCACTCGAGTTGCGTATCGGTGAGAAAACCTATCAGGGGCTCCAGCCGGCAGATGTGATGGTCCACGAGGATCATCGACGGCGCGGGCTGTACTCGCGGACGACCGAGCAGCTCAAAGAGCGCTATCGCGACCGCGAGGCTGCACTGTTCTTTAATTTCCCGAACGAGGCGACGCTTTCGGGGAGTCTCAAACACGGCTGGCAGATCGTCGAGGAGGTGCCGACCTACTATCGCGTCCAGCAACCCGATGCCCTGGCCGGCGACAACGAGCGCCTCGAGACGCTTGCGAAATTCGCCCGGCCGTTCGCAAATGTGTATCTTCGCGCACGCGAGGCAACGGTTCGGTCACCCCATGATGTGACGGTTCGGCGCTTCGCGGACGTGCCGGTCGAGCAGTTTGTCGAACTCGCTGAGCAGGCGACGCCGGGGACGATACACGCGAATCGCGACGAGACGTTCTACGAGTGGCGATTCAATAATCCCCTGTGGTCTTACGACGCCTACGTCGCAACACGCGGTGGAGAGCCAATTGCCGGACTCATCACCGGAACGCGAACCGAGGACGGGACGAAAGAAACCTGTCTGACCGATGTGGCACCACTCGGAACGACGACGGAACGACGCGACGGACTGGTTGCGATCCTCGAGCGCATCCTCGATGACCGCCGGAGCGTTGCGATGGTGGCGGCCAGCGGCCGGGCACTCCCGTCGGATTTGCTTGCACGGTTCGGGTTCCGGTCTGATCAGTCGCGGCCGTTTTCCAGATTGACACAGCCGACGACGCAGGTGACGTATCCACTCGCGGGTGACGACGGCCACAAGTGGACCGTCGCCGGACGGGCGATCACCGACCCACTAAACTGGACAGTCACGTTTGCCGAACAGGACACTTGGTAGGCTCGCGCGCACAGCAGATGGCGCTCAAGGGACAGTAAATCAACTCGTATACGAGACCGTCTCTCGGTGTGATGAGTAGTGGTTTCAAACCAGTAGCAGCGCTGATAAAACTACAAACAACACTCTAAGCGTCGCTCGAGCGGAGTAAGCACATATTTACCGGGAAAATTCGATATTGAGGGGCTGGAACTGCCGGCTATACATTCATCTATTCGTGAAGAAATCGCCATACATTGTAACCATTCTCCAACAGTTAGAAACAGTGTCTGTAAATTTAATCCATTATGACACAGAAAAGTTTATGAGTGTAAGGGCAGGTTACGATAGTGTATGGCGCAGTACCCCCGTACGTCCGAGACGGACGCTTCTCAGACTACAGGCCGTAATACCGAATTAAGCCGACGCAGCTACGTACAGTCGATTGCAGCGGTCGCAACTGGTGCGGCCGCACTCGGCACCGTCGGCACGGCCGCCGCCGACGACGACTACGAGGTTATCGAAGCATCCGGTCAGACGATCCAGGTTGGCGATGGTGAAACCTGGGAGAACAAGCTTATCGACATGACGACCGGCGGTGATATCATTATCAACGCCTATGGGTCCGATTGGACGATCCGAAACATCGGCTTCGACGGCCGAAACACCTCCGGCACCGGCTCCGCGACGTTCGGTGTCTGTGAAGAAGGTGGCTCGAGTACGATCGAAAACATCTACCTCGGCGATGGTTCCAACGAGCAAAACGGTGCCTCGACCGGCCACGGTCAGACCGCCTTTTGGGTCGACCCTGACCACTCCGGGCACGTCGATTTCCAGCACCTCAACATTCAGGGCTTCGCAGATAACGCAATCTACGGCTCTGCACCCGGCAACGCTGGTGGTGGGACCCTCCACATCGACGAGAGCTTCGCTGCGAACTGTCACGTCTCTCATTTCCGACTCGCAACGGAAGGGAGCAAAGTGACGAACTCGAGCATTTACGTCGACGACGAAGACTACGCAGGCCGGGGCATCTGGGCCTGGGCACCCGGCACCATTGAGGTCGAGAACTGCCAGATCGAGATGAACGGACACCACACCGCAATCGACGCGGGTGCGAACGGCAACGGAACGACCGTCGATGTGATTGACTGTGAGTACGACGACGAGGCTGGTATTGCCGAACACGACGGTTCGACCGTCGAACTCGAGGATACGGGCACCGATCCCGAACCGTATGTTCCGGATGGCGTCCCGACGAGCGCCGAAGAAGCCGCACTCGGCGAATAACACAACGTGGTCCCTCGCTGACGCAGCCCTCCACTGACGCTGCCACTCCCTCCACTTCACCCCACTGGTCCCCCTGACGCACTCGCTGGTGGCGTCAACTCTTGTTCGCGGTCTTGTTTTTGGTTATTTCACTGGGTTGAACAACTGAGTTTCGCAGTGAGTAACGTATTCTAACTGGTGACCCTCACTGCTACCAACAGGTGTGCTCATCGCAGTGTCACCGGCAGTGATATCACACCAACAAAACGGAAACTCGCTCGAGAACGGCTCTCGAGAGAGATATCAACAGTCACCAATAGCAGACCTACAATTACAAGTGTTGATTACTACAATCGAGTCAGACATATATCAATTATCCACTGGGTAATAGCGTCTTACGTGCACATTCCCGTGACACTTCCCGATATGGTTTTGATAGTATTCGTTCATGGTTTTCTGAATATTTGTACAGGAAAAAGAGAAAATAGCGATAATTTAAGTATTATAGAGCGGAAAGTTTATGCCGGTAGTATATTATTACCCGTTTGCAATGGCACGCGAACCTTCGGTACTGGATGCAGAACAGACGAATGCTGACTCCTCGAGGAGGGGAGTCAGCGGCGGTAATACTGGATTACTCGATCGGCGGGCGTATATGCGCCTCGCCGGTGTAACAACTGCGGCAGCAGCGTTCTCTGGTGTCGGCGCTGCAAACGGTGATGACTACGAGGAGATCACCGCACGCGGGCAGGTGATCCGTATTGGGCAAGGCGAAACGTACGAGAACAAATTGTTCGATCTCACGAACGGGAACAGCGTTGTCCTGCTCGTCGAAGGTGGTGGCTCTGTTATCCGTAACATCGGATTCAAGGGACTCCACCGTGGTGACGGGTTCATGATCTCGATTACGGCTCCACGTGGCGATGTCCTAATCGAGAACGTGTACCTCGGCGATGGGTCGACCAAAGAAGGTGAAAGCTTCGTCCACGGTCCTGGTGCGGTGTTCTATCACCGTGACGCCTCCTGTGATGTTACCTTCCGACACATGAACGTCCAGGGCTGGCCGAACAACGGCTTTTATTGTTCGAACACCGCCCACGGCGGCTCGGTTCAGTTCGAAAACTGTTACGGGAAAAACAACGGTGTCTCGACCTATCGCGTCGCTGGGGGCAACGATTCGATCGTCAACTGTGTCGCATACAACGACAACACCAACTACGGCTCCGGGTGGGGCGGCTACACTGAAGATTCCGGACGCCCGGTCTGGGTCTGGAACGGTGGCACAGTAACGATTGAAGACTCGAATTTCGCAAGCGGCAGCTACCCGCACGCGTTCGTTATGCACAACGGTGGCGCTGCCAGTATGACCGGCGGTGGCATCGACGGCAACGTCCACGGCAGCGGCCTTCAACAGTCCGACGTCTCGAGTTCGGCCGACCTGTCGATGCCAAGCGGTGTCCCAACCTCCGCAGAAGCGGCAGCCGCGGGCGAGTCAAGTGGCTCCCCCGACGATAGTGAGGACGAGTCCGACAACGAGTCGGATCACGACTTACCAAATGTCGTCGTCTTCGATGGCGATGGAACGACCAGCGCGACGAGTTACGAGTTCGTCGTCAGCGATGAAGTCGAACCAAGCACCGACGAAGAAGCAACGATCGACGAGGGCGCGACCGTCAACGGTACCCACGCGGAAGGAACTGTTGCGGATTACCGCGATGCCTGGCGCTTTGACGGTGAAATCGAACGCCTAACCGTCGATGGCGACGCAGCAGTCCGCGTCAACGGTGAAGCGGTTGATCCCGCCGATTTCGACGATGTGCTCGAGAACGTTATCCTCATCGAGGGTGACGAGTCGGGCGCCACTCGGTATGAGTTCGAAGTCGAGGGCGATGTCGAAAAGTCGAACTACGAAGGTGCATCCATCGATGAGGAAGACGTCATCGAGGACAGTTTCGTCCACGGGAGCGTCGCCGACTGGAAGGACGCGTTCCGCTTTGAGGGCGAACTCGAGCAACTGACTGTCGACGGGCCGGGAACGGTTCTGGTCAACGACGAGCCAGTCGATCCGGACGACTACGGCACGGACTTGCCACACGTCCTCGAGGTCGAGGGGTCCGGCTCTCCGGCGAACTTCGAGATCACTGTCGATGGTGAGATCGAACTCGATTCAGACGATGATCCAACGGACGAAGCGACGATCATCTCGGGATCGACAGTTCAGAGTACGGTTAGCGACGGGACGCAGACGTTCAACTTTGCTGGTGCCGTGACGGATGTCACGATTACTCAGGGCGAGGCAACGGTCTCCGTCAACGGCGAGGAAATCGACCCGAGCGAGTACGGCGAGTACGAACTCTTGCCGCATGCAATTGTTATCGATGGCACGGAGGATGACAGTGCAAGCACGTATGCCTTCGAGGTCAGCGGCGCGGTCGTCAAATCCGATTACCGTGGCGCATCGATCGACGACGAAGACGTCATCGAGGGGAAGTCCGTCCGCGGTGCGGTCGGCAATTGGCTCGACGCGTACTGGTTCGAGGGCGACATCGAGGACTTCAGGCTGCTCGGTGACGCATCCGTCGACGTCCAATACAACGCGCGCGACCGCTAAGACGGCACCAAATCCGTTCACACAGCACATCATCTCTCGAGGATACTACACACCCGGTCGCACGAACACGCGATTGGGCAACTATCCTGCTACCGAGATGCGATCCGGGTAGGGGTACCCACGGATTGCCGTCTCTCGATCGTCTCGCGCTTGCACTGTTGTCCTCCCGGTCGCGATACTGGCTGCGTTCAGGGTCTGCACCGGAAAGTACCGACGACTCGAGGGCTCGAAAAAACAGTTTGCACTATTTGAGGCAGTAATGCAGATGAAATGGCTCCCGCGTCGGGAACAGCAGGCTGGCACGCGAACTGTTCCGGTACTGGATGACGGTCGCCGGGAGCCACCTCGACCTATGAGCGCCGTGAGTAAAAGTTCTTCTCGAATTGATTCGACGATGGCTGTCCATGGTATCGACACTTCAAAACGGATAAGCCCGAGTTAGGCGCTGAAACAGTTCTTGACACAGTATGTGTGGATGAGGAAATTCGATTAATTTGACGCACAGGGGTGTGCCCGTTTGGGCCGACCGTAAGGCAGTCCTACAGATACGTCTCTGGAATGTTACTCGTACAGTGCGTCAGGGTAAACGCAATGGACCCGCTCCGGTTGCGTGGCTACACGCTGAGGCGAGTGGAACAGTAGCGAACCAACGCAATAGCGGCAGAAACCACACAGCGAGCAGTGACGTATACGAGACGTCAGTTAGTCAATTCGTGAGAGTTTCCCGTTGACCGTCTGTTCACGCTGTCTGTTCAGCGTGGCGTGGACAGCAGAGAGAGCGACGAATGCAGCGATAACAACACCGGCCAGCGACAGTGGCGAGACAGCGGAAATGAGTGGCACACCGAGGAGCGAGGCACTGAGAACCGATCCTCCAACGACGCTTGTGACAGCGTACCAGCGATCCCACCGATCCTGCTGATGGGAATCCGTATCGAGATACATCATCAGCAAATCAGCGTTATCTGACAGTGAAATCAGCCCGCGATCCTGGTCGTACTCGACGATACCGGCATCGTCCATCTTTGGAAGATGCGTCTGATACAGCGCGACGTAGACTCGCTTTCGCTGATCAGAACTGAGCGCGTTAACATCCGTATCGTTTTCCCAGGCAGCGATCTGTTCGGCTATAGTAACCGTTAGAACTATTTGCTCATAACGTGTCGCAACAAATAGTGGATCACCTCGACGAAATCTCTGTCGAAGAGTTGCAAGATGCTCTCGACAATGTGGATAAGAAGAAGCCGACACAAC
>NZ_JAAKXY010000007.1 GCF_011043775.1 Natronolimnobius sp. AArcel1
GGGTGGGCAGTCGGCGGAGCGCTCGCAAATGGATTGAACAATTTGTGCATTACTACAACCGACAGAGACCGCATCAATCGCTCGATGGACGAACGCCGACTGAGGAGGTGCTAAACTAGACAGTGCCTGTGTATCGATGATCTATCTAACATCAATCAATTTTCGCTCGCACCTTTTCCATCAGTACTTGCATTATTGGCTTGCATTTATTCGGCCCTGTTGAAATGCTCAGTAAATGATGTTTTTGGCACTATTGGCGGTACGGGGAAAGTAGATACCGTATCCACAACAGAGACACCATTCAAGAGATTCCACGAATCTCGGCCTTGTTGAACCGCTATTACTTAGACGGGAATCTGTGTACACCAGCTGTTTAGTACGTTTGCGTAGCCAAAAGTGTGACCGGGCGGTTCGACGAACACACGCATCCGGAGCGTTCCTTGTCGGTCTTAAATCCAGTCGTCGGGGAGTTCGTCGGCGTGGTCGGCCATTAGTTTCAACAGCGGTCGAATTTCATCGAATCGCGGACCTTTTCGCAGCACATTGGCCTTGCGGTCCCACTCGACGAGTCCCGCATCCTCTAGTTTCGGGAGGTGGACGTGCCTCATCTGTGTTCTCAGGGCCGCCAGGTCGTCGTCTGCGATGATGACGTCCGCTGGTAACTGGGCGTCGTCATCGTCCAGGGGATTGTGATTGCGCATCTCAACGAGCACCCGACGACGATAGACATCCGCCAGGATTTCCAAAACATCGTCGAGCACGAGTCGTTCGCTGGATTCGTTGGACCTGGTCATGCAGATGAGTTTGAGACCTGCAACGGGTTACGTCCGCGGTGGACTGTCGAACTGTTGACTCGCGTTTGAAGAATAATATTCGGAAAGGGTCGTGGCTGCGAGCTACTTCGATGCTACACCAGCACAGACAGATGTCGCAGATGGACGTGCACGTTCACACGCTGAGCGCGATTCGATGTCGAACCTCGGAAGCCAGCCGCAGGTGTAAGTCTCTCCATCTCCTATCCCGAATATGGCCACAGAAACGGACGAGCACTCAGTTATCGCGGAAATCAGCATCGAGGCCGATGACATCGAGTTCGGACGCGTGCTGTCGGGCGACTTCGAACTCGAACTCGAACGGATCATTCCGATGGGGTCGGGTGGAGTGATCCCGTTGATCTGGCTCAACGCGGGCGACCCTGAAGCGTTCGAGACCAAAGTGCGCGAGTACGAAGGTACCAAGAAGATTCGTCAGTTGGTCTCTGTTGATGACCAGTTTCTCTACCAGGTGGAGTGGACCCCTGACATGAATGGCTTCCTCACCGCGCTCAAGGAGTGCAACGTCTACGTTCTGGAGGGGGAGTACGAGGACGACGTCTGGGAGTTCCGCCTGCGGTTCACGTCCCGGGACCAACTCGTCGAGTTCACCGAGCGCCTCACGGCGAACCTGATTCCAGTGCGGCTCGACCGAATCTACAACCCTGGCCCGCCTGTGGCATCACCCCCCATGTCAGAACAGCAGCGCGAAACAATTGAACGAGCGTACCGACGCGGGTACTTCGAGGTGCCGCGCAAGACCACGTTAGAAGAACTCGCTGAAGAGGAGGGAATTAGCGACTCGGCGTACTCCAAGCGTCTGCGTAACGGCCTCGCATCCGTCATCGAAGGAGGCCTGCTCTCAGAGTTCGATTCCCATCACTGACAAATGAGTGCCTCTGTTAACATGTTCGTAGTCATCGATCCGAGAACCCAAAGCACTGTTTCACTGTAAGATCCCGTTCTGCGTCGCTGCTTCAGCCGATGAATATCCGTTCTGTCTCTCCCGGTTAGAGCATCTTATCGAGGTTGTGGGTGAGGCATGCGATAGCGAGTTCGCGGAACTGCTTCCACCAGTGGCGAGAGCGAACGAACGCCCCGTATTTTCGTTTGAGTCGAGAGTTCACCGTTTCGCTCTGGTTCCGTTGGCCGTAGAGTTCGGCATCCAACCGAGCGTTCCACGCTTGCTGAAGTGAGGAGAACTCACGGTGTTTGATCAGCGGACGAATCCCGTTCTCTCGAGCCAGTGTTCTAATCTGCTGATCGTCGTAGCCCTTGTCACCAAGCAGAACTCCGACTTCAGCTGCATTACGGTTGATGAGCGATGGTGCGATCTGCGTATCGTGTTTTCGGGTCGTTGTGACGTGGAGATCGAGGATCGCATTCGCTCTCGTATCGACTAAGAGCGTGACTTTCAGCTGCTGAATCGTCAGCTTCGTCCTCTTCGTATAGTGCTTTGAGGCGTGACTGCGGTAGAAGCCCGAGGCGTCGATCCCCGCAACACCGTCAGTTGGGAGCAGTGAAACAGAGAGGTTGAGAAGCACTCGCCAGAGGGCCATATCAAGTCTGTTGAATACTTTACAGAGCGTTGACGGGGCAGGAAGTTCGGTGAGGTTGATTGCGTTCCGAATGCGGGGCATTTCGATGAGTTCGTCGAGGAGTGTTCGATAGGTTGTGTCCTTCCGAACTTTGAGACATAGCAGAACGATGTGTTGATGAAGCGTGTAGCGTTGTTTCGAGTACTTCGATGAATATCGGGCCACAGCACGTTGCGCTAACTGAAATGCTTCCTCGACAAACCGGAGCAATCGTGACTTCGGGAGAGTCTGCATTCGGTTGCACTACTGCCCAAACGTGTAACTCTTCAAGGGTTTCAACAGAGCCATTTATTCCTCACCTTCCCCTTGGGGTCACACGTCGGCAAAACACGTTTCTCGAATATGCACACGAACTCCTGTTTTCTGTGTGCATATCCCGATACTGCCTCTCGAGTCGCTCTGAGTGCCTTCCATTGGGAACTTCAAATAAAATCGACCTCAAGAGTACAATGCAAAGCCACGAGAAGAGCCAGTCTGTGATCACAACCCCGCCAAGCAAGTCAGCGATAGCAACTCTATTTACTTAACCAACAAAACTATGCACTCGAGAATTGTGTTGGTTAACAGGGTGACCATGTCCTACGAATCACCGGAACCGCCAGCAGAACTCCCAAACGATCTTGTCGATACAATTGCTGAGTACTCAGCCGATCAACTTCGTCACTTAGCTCGCTACGGCGAAGCACTTGCTGAATACAAGGAACGTGAAGAGCGGCTTGCTAAGAATTCAGATGACGATAGGATCGAAGAACGCGCTGCCGAACTACCAGACGACGTTCCATCAAAAGCGACAACAACGATCAAGGAGATCAACGACAATCGGTACTACTACTGGCAGTGGAGAGATGGAGACCAGATTAAGTCCAAATACAAAGGGCCAGTCAATCCTGATGAGTAGGCTGGCGGGGAGCGACCATGGGTTGACACCCCAGTGCGTCCAGTGTCTTTACCCACACTCCGTGTACAAAGTGAATTGACTCAGGACTCGAGAAGCGTGATACCAGAGATCAATATAACACAGTCCGACAACAGAGTGGAAAGCTGCAATCAGTGTTCGGGTCGCGGGGCAGTTTCGTACCGAGAGATATCATCGCGCTTCTCAACCCGATCGTAGATCTCCTGAAGTGTCTCTTGGGCACGGAGGAGTTTGTGTTCCTCGAGGAATTGTCGACCACTCTCACTAATCCCATAAAATTTGTACGGGAGGTCGTTTTGCCGTTGGTCTTGTGGCAGGGTGACCTCTTCGACAATCCCCGCATCAACGAGTTGGTCCAGATGCTGGCGGATTGTTGTCTGGCTCTTGCTTGGATTCACGTAGTTGAGTTCTTTCAACGTCGGCAATCCATATGGATGTCCCAGAATGTCCTGAAGAAGCGCAAACCGCGTCTCCTGGGTGACGACATTGAGCCGCTTCCGGACCGACTCGAGTTCACTTGGTGGTTGATCAGACGTACTCATTAGTTTGGTGTTCGAGTGGTGCGTGCAAAAGCGTTTCGCCCAAATACGAATCGTTCAATAGCGAAACGGTTCATGATAAGGTCGGTGGATTAAAGCGTTGTACTTGAGACTCTCCGGTAAATGAGTGAGGACTCAGTCACCGTTGATGAACTCGCTGAGAAAGCTGAAGATTATCTTCACGATGCCTCACTTATGCCAAAAGAATACGAAACGCTCAAACAAGGGGTTGCGGAGCTGTCCCCAATTTTTTCGGCTGAGAGAGCATATTTTGTCCTTGGCAGCTACGGACAACCAGAGATTCGACGTCTCCAACTGGTGAAAGATCGCCTCAATCGACAACCAGGTGTGTATGCATTTTTGATGGTCGACATCCGAAGTGAGTGGACGAATACCTACCTCAAATTCCGGCTACTCGCCGATTATACGGATCAGATCGTTGGCATCGCCGAGCACTCCCAGGGTGGCTTCCTCGTTGAACAGGGCTACTTCACAGCTCTTGAGGAATATTTTGCAAAAACCCACGTATTCCAACGCGACTATGAGTCGCTCGATCTGGACGACGTTAATACAGGAGTCACAAGTGAAAACCCGTATAGTGGAATGCAAACATCCATTTTTGAGATGTTGGACGAAGGAGACCGGTTATATCGGTGGGCCACTGAAGACGACCTCGTAGACTGTGTTGATATGCTCTGACAGACACTACAAGTAGCTGTCAAATAATGCAAATCTCAGGTCACTCGAGTTGGAATCTCAAAGTGCTGCAGACACCCCTATCGATTTGTTTTTCGCGAGTAGGTTGCAAGCGCCATCTATCCTTGGCACCCCAGTACGCCCAGTGTCGATCAACCAGGATACCAAACACCCCCCACCATGTCCACTGTCTCGAGAAACAATTTCACCACACCCCAACGTGTCCAGTGTCTTTGTCTCTCCAAGGATGCTGTAGACACCCCTATCGATTTGTTCGAAACAGGGCAAACCATCACTCACCCACCCCACCCGTCGAGTGTAAATCAGCGAATATTCAGAGTACAAACCGTCTCTGTGACGGTTAGAAAGAAGAGGTTCGCTTGAATTCTGTGAGATGACAATCTAAGAAGAGCAGATGATAAAAAGTTAGTACAGAGGATCTCGCGAAAGACATGGCCATCTCGAGCTGATGATGGTCCCCTCAATCATATAAAAGACCTCTATAACCGACACTCAATGCTCCTACTGCAAAATCCCCTTGTTCAAAGTCCCATACAATCCCTGCTGCAAGGCAGCTATCTACCACAATTTCGGATAGATACACTCGACAGGTGGGGTGTTCCTTGAACTCAGTGTATATGTTAGAAGAGCGACTTCGACACGCAACTTGCTACGGCGAAACGCTTGCTGAGTACAAGGAGTGTTAGGAGCGCCTCGCCAACAACATATGGTTCAATATATATAATGATACCAACTTCCATTGTTCTACCACCTTGAGGATGCTGCAGACACCTCTATCGATTTGTTTTTCGCAAGTACGTTGCTAGTGTCGTCAATGGTTTAACACCCCATTATGTCCAGTGTCTTTGTCTCCCAATGACGCCAGTTTCTGTTGTATTACCCTTCAAAGTGACTGCAGACACCCCTATCGATTTGTTCGACACAGTCCAGACCACTACGCACACACCCCTATCGATTTGTTTTTCGCAATTACTGAGATTCCTTACGGAGTTGAGCTTGAACCACCGCTTGGAGTTCGTCATCATGCACATCATCAAATCGAGAGTCTTCACGAAGCGTATCCATGATTGTTTCTGGACTTTCAGCAAACGAGAACTCGAGATAGCTCCCTGAGTGTGGACCTTGGCTTTTGCGTTCGGATTCCACGAGAGAGTACGTCGTCAACTCCTTCATCTTGTTGACATAGGTCTCTTGATGATACTGATCTACATTGAGCGTGTCTGTGAGATACCGATAGACAGTGTAGCCATTCGGACTTTTCGCAGTCCCGCTGCCAGCTTGTTGAGCTACCGCCGCTGTTGCCAGTAAGCAGAGTTTTTTCTGAGTACTGATTCCACGCGTGACCTCCAGTACGCGGTTCTTCTCGACCTTATCTTGGGCTTTTCGTACGTGAGTTTCAGTTACCCGATCTGCAGCCTCACGTTCAGCAATGGACCCGGCTGTCCGCATCAAGTCGATTGCCTTTCGGGCATCACCGTGAGTTTGGGCAGCGAATGCAGCTGCAAGTGGGATCACATCTTCACTGAGTGCATCCTCATAGAACGCATCTGTCCGATGGTAGAGAATTTCCCGAAGCTGGTTCGCATCATAATCATTGAAATGGACATCCTCAGGAGTAAACGAACTCACTGCACGGCTCCCGACATTGGACATCATTGTGGCATCGTTTGTAATCGCTGTCACTGAAACATTTGCTCTCGTATCGTCAGTACTTCCAGCTCGAGAAAGTTGGTACAGCAATCGCGAAAACGCAGGTTCATCGATATCTCGACGGCCAACCAGCATATCGAGTTCATCGAGAATAACAACTACAGTGTCGTAGTGTTCATCGATCAACCGATACAGCTCACGCCATTTCTTTTTTGTTGGGATACCATGCTCAGGAACTTCGACCGTAACGCCAGCATCAGTAGCAACCTTCCGCGCGAGTTCATAAACTGCAGAACCAAGTGTACCGACATTTTGGCAGTTCATGTGGATAACGCCAAAGCGAATGTCTCGAGTCTCGCATAGCTCAAGGATGTTTTTACAGACTGCGTTGATGATCAACGACTTTCCTGTACCTGATGGACCATAGAGGAAGAGATTAGGTGGTCGTTCACCGTTGATAGCAACGCGAAGATGCTGAGTGATCTCTGTAAGCTGTGAATCTCGCCCAACAATGCGGCCTTCATCGACAATCTCGTTAGGCTCCAAGAGAGGCCGGTTCCGGATAAGACTCGCAGATTCCTCCTGATCGAGAATAAGATCCTTAATAGAACCCGTCTCACCAGGCGGGGTCCCTGAATCTGGGTCTTTTGACATACAAAGGCCCTCACAGTCAATTGACTAAAAGGTTCCCCTATCGATATGTATTTTCTCAGTAGAGGTGTTAGAAAGGAGGTTTGTGGGTTTTTCAGTTATAGGACCGGAAACCTACAACGACTTGTTTCAGAACAGTCTCACACCCCTATCGATTTGTTCGAACCGGAAGAGGGGTGGAGTCCTAAAAACAAGAAGAGCTGACCAAGATAGCGGAAGACGAGTAGATGCAGTTGATGCATTTGTTATTCTAGGTTTCTAGTCTAGAACTAGAATAGAACACACCCCTATCGATTTGTTCAACTTGACACCAGCAACAATGTTTCTCCTCTGATCTCCTCGATATGATCGCTATCGATTTGTTCAACTTGACACCAGCAACAATGTTTCTCCTCTGATCTCCTCGATATGATCGGTCGGCGAACCATTATTAATCTGTAATCTAATCCCTCTAACACCACATTTGCTCGTTGAAAGAGCGTCTGCTGATAAATATTGAATTGAATCCCCAGTCCTACAGCTCCCAGTCTATTTTGAGCAAAAACAAATCGATAGGGGTGTCTGTGTACTACACATCAAAATACTCATCAATCCATTGGTTGTGCTGTTCCTCCGCACCGACTAATTCGATTACACATCTCGAAATCGATCAGATTTCACTTGGAAAAATAACGGACTGACTTGATGCGCGGCAGCAGACTCGAGGCACTAGGTGTCATCTTATTAATCCGGAGAACCGTGGAAAATCGGTGGAGAATATAAACAGCATGAACTAGAATATCTGGTTGAGAGTGTAGGAGCACAGTTATCAGTGCATTCGGGAAATTGACATGACCTCACTACTTCCGCTGTTAGCCATGAATAACTGTAGCACTCATTGCATCCTTAGTGTAACAGCGGAAGTAGTGGGGTGGGGGTGCCTCAGGTTCGTGGAATGATCTCTTCTCGCTTTTTCCTGCCAAGTGTATTTTGACACCCTCTGTTCCCTTCAGAATGCCTTTAACCAACAACATGGACCAGAAGCTCGGCGTTGGTTAACAACAAGACCATATCCTACGAGTCATCGGAACCGTCAGCAGATACGCCAACAGTAAAAACAATCAGAACTATAACAAGTAATGTCTGGCACAGATATCCGATCAATGGCTGTATGAATTGCTTCTGTAAGGTTGAGGATGGTAGGCCATCGATCAGGATCTCAGACGTCCGTCTTCCACGTAGTTGAAACGACAGTTTTCATTGTCGTAACTCGCTATGAGTGTAATAACTGACCTCTACTGTCCTGACTACTGATGTTCATTGTGATAAATATTAGAAATACATATGTTTAAATATCTCTGATAGTGGTGTCATTTCATGGGTATTGATCCCAAAGAGAGACAGTCAGTGTTCGGACGTCGCGGTTTCATGGCGCTAACTGGGACGGCACTCGGAACGACGTTTATGGGCGTCGGGCGTCGGTCCGCTGTACCGACCTCGGTCGACGAAATCGGTATCGATGCACTTTCGTTTTACTCCGCAGCGAGCCAGATCGCAGCTGACGGGGAAAGTGAACTCGCAGACGATGAGACCGCCGTCGTCTGGGCGGAGCCAACAGCCTATAACTTCGAGTCGACGGACGACGGGCCGGAAACGGTCGTCTACGACGACAATCCCATTCCGTTGGTCTCTGAGGACGGCCCCGTCGTCGGTCTCGGAACAGTCGACTTCGTCAGCGACGATCAGGGCGGGTTCGACGTCGACAACGAGGCGTTCCTGGTCAACCTCTTCGACGCCAAAATCGGCGGCGAGGGAACGGTTCTCTGGGACGAGGGCCACGACCAGTTCCACGAACTGGGGCTTGAGTACTACCACTCCTTCGATCAGTACGCCGCGGACGCGGGCTACGATCTGACGGCGACGACGAACATTCTTGGCGGGACGGAACTGTTGTTTCCCTCAACGGCGAGTCAAGTTGCGGCGGGTGGCGGCCCACTTACGGATCCCTCACATGTCGTTGTCTGGGCTGAATCGACCGCACAGAACGTCGACGACGCGGGGGATGAAGCGTCGTATATCTACGGTGACGGCGAAGACATTCCGCTCGTCTCCCGCGACGGCACCGTCGTCGGTATCGGGACGCCGGAACTGCTCGAGGATGGCGACTTCACAGACGCCAACGAACAGTTCGTGCTCAACGTGTTGGCCGACACTATCGGTGACGCCGGGACAATACTGTGGGACGACGCCCACGAGACTTACTACGACCCCTCGACGTTCGGCGAGTTCGAAGCCGCTGTCGAGAGCGAGGGGTACGAGTTCGAGGCAAGTGAGGATCTACTTGGCGGCGACACTGCCGGTATTTCGGAACTCGAGTTCTTCTCGACGGCGAGTCTGCTCGACGCGGACGGCGACCTGCTGACGGACGAATCGCTGGTCGCAGTCTGGGCGGAGTCCACCGCGGAGAACGTCGACGAGTACGGCGATGGCCACGTTAGCTACGATGGCGTCGACGCCGATATCCCGCTCGTCGCGGTCGACGACGGCGTCGTCGGCGTCGGCACGGATCTTGCGACCGACGAGAGCGATGTCGACGCAACGCGTGAGTTCCTGGTCAACGCTTGGGAGGACCGTATCGGCAGTACTGGAACCGTCCGCTACGACGAAAGCCATGGACAGGCACTCACGTTGGACGACTACTCTGACCTTGCGGCCACCGCAGCGGACCGTGGGTTCGACGTGGCGGCCACCGACGACCTCGCAGCGAATCTCGACGATGCTGACCTCGTGATGATTACGACGCCACAGGAATCCTTTACCGAGGACACTCTCAATGCGCTCACGGCGTTCGTCGCCGATGGTGGCGTCGTCTTCGCCCACGATGAGGCGGACTACGGTGGGCATTCAACCGACGCTCTCAACGATCTCATCGGGGCGCTCGAGGCCGGCTTCCGGTTCAACTCGGATCAGGTAATCGACGAAGAGAACAGCGGTTGGGCCCCGTTCGTGGTCCGGACGACGAACTTCAACGAGGCGTTCGACTTCTTCAGCGAGGGTGGTGACGATGAGTCCGCTGTCGACGCTGCCGACGCGGTTATCATTCCGTCGCCCGCCGACGCATACACCGACACAGAGTTCGAGGCGCTCGCAGATCACGTCGCCGGCGGCGGCGCGGTGTTCCTCCTCGACGAGTCGGAGTTCACTAACGAGGAGACGTCGAACCTCAACGCCATCGCTGGGGAACTCGACCTCGCGTTCCGGTTTAACGCTGATCAAGTCGAAGACGAGACACACAACGACGGCGTCGAGTTCGTTCCAACAACGTCGAACTTCAACGAGGGATTCGACGTCTTCCATGGACTGGATGGGGCCGGCCTCGAGGACGCCGAGGGCCTGGTCATCACGTCGCCGACTGCAGCGTTCACGGACACAGAACTCGAGGCACTCGAGAACTTCGTGGCTGACGGTGGAGCCGTGTTCCTGTTCGACGAGTCCGACTTCGGCGGCCAAGGCAACACCAACTTCGGCTTCGACGAGACGGAAAATCTCAACGCCATCGCGGACGCACTCGATCTTTCCTTCCGGTTCAACTCGGATCAGGTGAACGACGGCGACGGGGAGTTTGATATCACGACGACGAACTTCAACACCGCCTTCGATTACTTTGCGGAGCGCGAGAACTCCATTGGCATCGATTTCAATTCCGACGAGGAATACTACGGCCGCGTTGTGCGGGTGTTCGACGGCGACACCTTCGAGGTTGAGTTCGACAGCGAGTACGATTATCGCGACGTGGTCCGCCACCTCGGATTCGACACGGCCGAGACGGGCGACGCCGAAAACGAGATCCACGAGTGGTTCGGCATCGAGGATCTCGAACACCTTGACGAGTGGGGAACGAAGGCGACCGAGTTCGCACTCGATCGCATGACGCCAGAGGGGACCGGTGCGGGTGACACCGACGTGGAGGGACGCCGGATCAAACTCACATTCGACGACGTTGAGCCGATCCGCGGCAACTACGGCCGATTGCTCGGTTACATGCACTACGATCCGGATGACTTCGACGCTGACCCCGAAACGGGAGCCTACTCTGTCGACTACAATCTCGAGATGGTCGAAGAGGGGTACGCTCGCGTCTACTCCTCGGGCTTTTCCCGCCACGACGAGTTTGCAGCCGTCGAAGAGGACGCGCTCGCCGATGGCCGCGGCGTCTGGTCGGCGTCTGATTTCGACACGGTTCCGGAACACCGCAACGACCCCGTCGAGGATGTCTTCGTCCCGCACGCGTCCAGCGTGACCACCGACTCCGGCCCGCTCGCCGACGAGCGGGTTCCTGTCGTTGCCGGGCCAACAGCTGAACAGGAGCCGCTGGGTGACGATGAGAACGAGTTCGACACGTACGACGACGACGCGCCACTGATCGGAATCGACCGTGACAACCGCGTTGCGATGGTCGGCGGACTGCTGTTCAACGAAGCCTACGAAGATCTGGAGGGATTCCCGGCCGATACCAGCGAGTACGGCAACTTCCCGCTGTTGACCAACCTTGCACGCTATCTCTCGACCAACGACGGCGACTTCCTCATCGAGGGTGGCCACGCACAGTTCGACGTGTCGGGCTCGCTTTCTTTAGAGCGGACACAGTACTACCTGCGCTACCTCGAGGGTGTTGGGCTCCGTCTTCGCCAGTTCAACGACGTCGTGAACACGCTTCCCGAAGAGGACGATCCGACCGTAGTGTTCCTCACCGCACCGGGACGAGCCTACACTGACGCCGAACTCGAGACACTTCGCGAGTACCGTGACGCCGGGGGTGCGGTGATTCTGATCGGCTCGACCGACGCGAACTCCGCCCATCGCGGGAACCTCGACGCGGTCGCCGCCGGACTGGGTTCGGATCTCCGGCTCAACGACGACCGTGTTGTCGATGCTGAGGCCAATCTCGCCGACGATCCGGCGATTCCGGTGACGAGTGGATTCGACTCTTCATTCCCGCTGTTTTCACCGGTCGGTGACGGCCAGTTCGACCACCTCGAGCCGGAACAACGAGCGTACCTCGAACTCGTTGCCGACGAGAGCGGGACCGTTAGTCGCGAGGCGGTCGACGGAGCCATCGGAGACTGGTCGGCCGGTCGAATCGAACGCGAGACGCTCGACGCGACAATCCAGGCGTGGTCGCAGGATCTTCAGGTGATCGCCCCATGAGAGTGGACCGACACGTCACGTTCTCGCTCATAGCCGTGGCAATACTGGTCGTCGGTGCACTAGCAGTGTCTCCTGCGGTACTGGGGCTCGTCGCTGCCGACGACGTGAGTCTGACGGCCGAAGACGACGAAGCCGGCGCGGCGACGTCGCACACCTGGACGTTCGACGACGTCGACTACGAGGGTGAAGTGGAGACGATCACCGTCGACTACCCAGTTGGAACGAGCTTCAATGGACTCGACAATGATGACGTGTCCGTCGCGATAACCCGGGACGGAGAGAGTGAACCCACGGATATCAGCGTCAACGCCGACACCTACAGCGGCTCACAGGCAACGTTCGATCTCAGTGGGATCTACAACACTGACATCGACGGCCCGGTGACCGTCGCGGTCGACGGCCTCGAGAATCCGTCGGCTGGTGACCACGAGGCGACGCTTACGTTCGAGGGTGACGACACCGTGACCGCCAACGCAGTGTTTACTGTGACGGAGTCGGAGAACACGGAACCGACTGAGCCTGCCGAGGCAGATCTGACGCTCGATCCCGAACTGGAAGGAGCGGCGTCAACGCACACCTGGGCGTTCGACGACGTTGATTACGACGGCGACGTTGATTCGATCACCGTCGAGTACCCCGACAGCACGAGTTTCGACGGACTCGACGACGATGACGTGTCCGTCGCGATAACCCGTGACGGGGAACGCGAGCCAACTGAGATCGATGTCAACAGCGATACCTACGGCGGCTCGCAGGCGACGTTCGACCTCAGCCGGATCTACAACACCGACATCGACGGGGCGGTGAGTATCGCGATCACTGGCATTGAAAACCCGCTGGCGGGTGACCACGAGGCGACGCTCACATTCGAGGGTGACGACACGGTCACCACAGAGACCGCATTCACTGTCGCCGCCGATGGCGAGGACGGCGACGACACCGACGAGACGCTCGTTGCAGAGATCGTCGACACCGATGGTGACGCCGTCGAAAACACGGACTTCGTCGTCGAACTCGAGGGTCCGAGTGAGGACGTGACGGTCGTAACGACCGACAACGACGGTCTCGCCGAGATCGACGTCTCTGAGGCGGGTACGTACGATGTCACGATCACGACCCAGGAGGCCGGCACGGTGACTGACACCGTGGCTGTTTCGGGTACGACCGAGGCACTGTTTGCGCTCGAGTCGCCGGAAACCGGTGCCATCGGCGCACTGATCACCGACGCAGACGGCGACCCACTCCCCGAAGGGACGTGGGTAACCCTAAGCGGCGGTGACGACTTCGGTGCCGACCGAACCGGCCTGCTCGAGGCCGACAGGACGGTTTTGCTCGAGGGCATCGAGCCCGGAACGTACGATCTGTCCGCGACGACCAGCGCCAGCGGTGAGACCAATACAACCACGGTGACGGTTTCGGCCAACGAGACGACGCCCACCGAACTGACTTACGGCGACGTGCCGACGAGTGCAACACTCGAGGGTACGGTCTCGACGCCGGACGGTAATGCGCTCGCTGACGAGACGGTCGTCGTCGAGTACGACGGTCCCGAATCAGGCGTCTCCATCGTTGAGACCGATGCCGACGGAAACTTCGCAGTTCATCGCGTTGCGGCCGGAACGTACGAGGTGACGGTCACGGCAGCGGCGTACGATTCGAGCGACTCCGTACTGGTCGATGCCGAGTCAGGCGAGACTGCCGAAATCGTTCTGAACGATCTCGAGAGCGGTTCAATCGTTGGAACCGTTACCGATGCGGACGGCGAACCGCTCCCCGACGGAACGTGGGTCTCGTTCAGCGCGGACGGCTTCGAGACTGACAAAACCGTCCAGATCGACGACAATGGGGAATTCCTGCTCGAGGGCATCGAGCCCGGAAGCTACGAGGTCGTCGCCGAGACGCTGGCCTTCGGTGAGACCGACGCGGTCACTGTCGATGTCACGGCCGACGAGACGGCTGGTGCCGCGTTCACGTACGCCCAAGATGGCGCTGACGTGCCCGAAGACCGCGGCGAGGATGTTACAGAACTTCGGTTCCAGAGCGACACCGTCACCGAAGATGTCGTCGTCCACGGCGACGTTGATGGCAACGTCGTGCTCGCAGGCAACACCCAGATTGACGGTAAGATCCTGATTGCGGGTGATGTCGACGGTGATGTCGTGGTTCGCGGTGCGTCCTCCGTCGACCGGATCCTTGTCGCAGGCGATGTCGACGGGGACGTCCGACTGCTCGGTAGCGGAACCGTTGCCGGCGACGTTACCGTCGGCTCCGCAGAGATTGTCGCAGTTCGGGGCAACGCAGCCCTCGAGGGAACACTCACTGCCGACGATATCGGTACCGTTGAGGTCGTTGGATCCGGATCTGTCGGCGAGGTTACCGTCGACGGTCCAGCAACCAATATGGAACTGACCGGTGGATCGACTGTGGGAAGCGTTGCCGTTGCGGGTGATATCGACTCATTCGAAGCCGTGGCGGCGCGACCGTCGACGGGTCAGTGACTTTTGAAACGGCCGAGACGGTTCGTCTCAGTGGCGGCGTCACTGTCTCCGGAGATCTGATCGCAGACGAAGTTACCGAGATGCTCGACGCACCGTCCCGTCTTGTCGAGGGCAATATTCTGATCGAGGAGCCACCTGGCAATGGAGCGCCGGGCCACGGCTCAGTCAACGGAGCGGAGATGATGGCTACCACGTTCTGATCGCACTCTCGGAGGGTGCGTTCGGACTCGTTTTATACTGGTCAGACACCCCCCTGGGGGGCTGTGTATGAGTCGCCTCGGGATCAAGTGGTTTGAGAATTAAATATTCTCCTCATCTCGAGAAGGAGTTTTCTCTCGAACGACTTCAAGAGTTCTCCCTTGCAGAATGTCGATCGCATTTTCATACTTGACAACGGGGAAATCGTCGAGCGGGGAACCCACGATGACCTACTCGCCCAGGACGGACTATACGCGAACCTCTGGAGCGTCCAGGTCGGCGAGATTGAGGACCTGCCTGAAGCGTTCGTCCACCGGACCAGACGCAGTGAGAACGTTCCCAGTGAGATAGACTGAGCCGCGCGTTCGGACCATTCTGGATCGTGAAAAACGTTCACTTCCTCTCGTGTATCAATCTGCTGGACGACGTTGGTTCGTTGTTATATCATCAGACCCATCACCCCAAGACACACGTGACGGGTCTTGCTGAGGGCTGCACCCACTTACCTCAACTCCCACCTTTAATTAAAAACAATTATTACAAAGTTATTGTCTAGTTTAGAACCTCCTCAACCGGCGTTCGACCATCAAGCGATTGATGCGGTTTCTGGCAGTTATAATAATGCACAAAATGTTCAATCCATTTGCGAGCGCTCCGTCGACTGTCAACCCACAAGTTATGGAAACGGTCAACGCGAATTTTGAATGTGTGAAACCACTTTTCGATAAGGTTTTTGTCGGTGTAGTCAACCTGGACGTTCAGTCCTAATCGGGAAATGGCAGTCCGATAGCCAAACTGACCGACGAGAAACACCGTCTCGGAGAAATCATGTTTCTCGCGGAGTCTATGCAGGAACGCAGCCGCCGGACCGGTGCCATGGCGTCCAAACAACTGAGCGTCGGGAATCAACTTTGTCTCGAGGTCTATTGCAGCGTACAACCAAGACCATTCGCCGTTTATTTTGACAGCGGTCTCGTCAACCGCGACCCGCGAGGGCTTCGCCACCGGCGGGTCTGGTATGATGTCCGCCAGCTGATATACTCCGTTCCAGATTGCTTGATGAGAGCGTTCAACGCCGACCAAGCGAAGAATTGCTTGTGTTTCTCGAAGCGAACAACCGGTCGCGTGAAGCCGGACGGCGAACACCCTGACGGGCGTCGCTGTCTGCTCACGCTCCCAAGCTTCATCAAATTCCGCCGCGTAGGACTCGCTGAGCAGGTCTGCGAGTTTCATGCCAAAGTAACTCTACGGCCTGCTCGCTTCTCAAATTGGGCTAACTAGACACTGCCGTCGATATTATCTTAGACTTTGTTGAACGAGAAGCGACACCGCGGCTGTTGATGACGCTGAGTATTCAGCTCCATCTTTCTGAAATTTCTTTTTTGAATGCTATTTCTATTCTTGAGATATTTGGAATCAAATGTGTTCGATCAACAGTTCATAATTGGTTCCACAAGGCTGATTTGCAACCCGAGTCTGACTATAGTAACAATTGAAACTGTTTACACACCAATCGAACAGCATTCGTGCGATTGGGTGTGCACTGACTTTCAATGGCTACTATAGTGCCCGTATCATGTTGCGGTTGACGAGACCGTGATCCAACTCAATAATAAGCAATATTGGCTGTACACGGCTATCGATCCAAAACAAACGAATTCTTGCACGTACGGCTCTTTACTACGACTTCTTTAACATAATGATTCTTAGGAGAGCTTCATGAGAAACACGAGATCAAAGAGGCCTTGTTTCTCGTAATCAGGCACATCACTAGCGGCTGCATTGCAATGAACCGGGCTCCGGTTTCGATCTGAACGACACGGAAATTAGAACACTGTTGAACATGTCTTTCGAGACATAAAGAATTGAACCACTTTGCTTAGCAGTAGTTTTAGTCATGTTGATCCAACAATTTTCGAAACGTGATTACAAGCATTCGACGTCTGATAGAATTTGCGTAAACGAGTGGGCTCTCGCCTCGCTACTGCTGCAAGATACATAGACCGCGTTCAAGTCGGTGATCACGACAGGAGCGACAGTTTGAGAATGCTCAATGGACCTTGGGAATCTCTTCAAGCGCCTCGATGAGGATTTCGGTACATCGGTTCCAGTACTGAGGTGTGTGTCCCGCGTTGTGCGGTGTGATTACGCAGTTCTCGAGTGCCCACAGGGGGTGGTCAGCAGGGAGTGGTTCGGGTTCGGTGACGTCGAGGGCGGCACTCCGGATGTCGTTTCCACGAAGAGCTGTGACCAGTGCTTCAGTATCAACGACTGGTCCTCGTGCCACATTAATTAGCATTGCGTCAGTTGGAAGTGTGAGAAAGACAGACTCGTCGACGAGTTGTTCCGTCGTCTCAGTGAGCGGACATGCCAGCACGAGATACTCGCTCTTGCTGAACGCCTCGAGTACGTTCTCTCTCTCGAAGCCGATAACCTCATCGGCAGGACCCCCTTTAGACGGCGTGTAACGGACGCCAATCGTCTCGACTCCAAATGCCTCGAGACGTTCCAGTATCGTCTGACCGATTGGACCCATGCCGATGACCGTCGCAGTGGATCCTTGGAGTTCACCGGCTTGGTAGTGACGCCACTGGGCGTCTTGATGTTGGCTCCAGGCCTGTCGTAGCTTTCGGACATCTGAAAGGATGTACCCAAGGACCTGTTCAGCAATATTCGGACCGTGGACGCCGGAGGCACTCTTAACCGTAACTCCCTCAGCTTTGAGGGTTTCCAGCGGTAGATGATCAGTACCCGCAAACGTACAGACGAATAACTCGAGGGTTTCGGAAGCCTCGACAAGTTCGGGGTCAATCTGGTATCCCGTCGCCACCGTCGCGTCCATCAACAGATTACGCTTCTCGACTGGTGTTCGAGCCAAGGAAACAGATACATCACCCAATTCGCCACGAATCGTTTTGGCGTAGTCAGAAGGAGCAAGCCCGTGGATTTTATCGTTGAAAACGACAACATCTGTCATTTTTTACCCGTTTCTTGATAGGTAACATTCAGTTTGCCGGTCCATTGGATGACACTTTCAGCATTGATTCCAGTGCTCATGTGTGACTTCGGTTTGAAATGACGATAGCAACCAATTTAAATACTGTGTTTCTGATCGACTTCTCGAGAGTATGGGTCCAGGTGTGCTTTGGATACCTTAGCAAAACATACACCATAGCAGCAAAGATGTGGTCTATTAGCTAATAATCATTCCCCACGCTTTAAATTGGGCAATCTGTGCCGACAAGTAGCATGATATATATAACAGCACTACGAACTGAGAATGATGCCGCGAATCCCGTATGTATCTGCTGATGAACTGCCAGAACAGTACGATATAATCGAAAAAAAGGGATCGAAGCTCCCAGAGACCGTTGATTCGGAATTCTGGCGGTCCCAGCCAACTGTCAAAACATTCTCAAACAACCCCGAACTCGGAAAGGCTCACGTCATAATGAACACGGAGCTGTGGACGGAGACTGGACTTACTTCACAAGAGTCCGAGTGTGTGATCCTTGCGATTGCGAGAGCGATGGATTTCGACTACCAGTGGCATGACCACGTAATCGCTGCTCGCGAGCGAGCGGGCCTCTCGAGAGACACGATCCTTGCGATCTCGAGAGAAGAAACAGATGCCATTGATGAACCGAACCGTTCGCTCGTTGAATACGCGTTCGAATTCGTTGAAACGGCTGGCAATATCAGTGAGAAGACTCACGAGCGAATCGCGTCAGAATACTCCGACAACACGATTGCCGGACTCGCAATTCTCGCTGGCTACTACGTCTCAATGGTTCACATCCTCCGTGTACTTGATATCCGCCTCGAAGAGGAGTTTGTCGGTTGGGAACTTGAGAACTACAATAGCTAACGGTCACAAGGGGACGAATGCAAGGTAGTGTGGCCGCTACTGGCGTCCGACAACTGCGCTGGTTGAATTCCGGTGACCGAGTTCAGTTCGACTCTGCTATCGATGCTTGGGCGCTATAGTCTCCCCATTCTCGTTACTGAGTAACCTCGGTTAGCCGATCAGCAAGTGCGATGTTCATTGCGGAAAGATCTGCTTCGACTTTGTCAGTGGCGACAAAGTACGCGAGCACTCCACCAAGCCACCGTCTGTTGGTTACCTGCGTTGTCGTCTCGTCGAGCGATTCAAGTTCCATCGCGTGTCCGCTTGTATACAGTCGGTGATAGAATGCAACCGCTTCCCATTGGAGCTGCCGGGATGGTAACACGGTGGTGAGTTTGCCTGTTTCCGTCCGGTTAGGACCAGCGGAAGGGGTGATATCGACGACGATGGTTGTCTCTTCAGCGGGAGTACCTTGTTGTATGGATAGGTACGGGTTCCATTCGTCGTAGGCGTTGAGGTCAGTAATGACCTGCCAGACAGCATCGACTGGCTGATCGATTTCGATCGTGTCGGATAATTCTTTCATTTGCTTGAGTGGGGGCTAGCGTTGTTGATCGTCTGTTCGGTAGCCGAATGTATCATGCGTATGGCTACGAGTGGCAAAAAATAATCGTTATGCGCGGTCGATCGATTTGCGAAGCAGCGTGGAGAGCGGTTTCGCGACTAAAACGAGAGCTGTGAGAATCCACAGTCCAATAGCAATGCCCGATTCAAAAAAATACAGGTGGTCGCCGCCACTGATCTGTATACTCCGAAGATATGCACCCTCTACGATTGGTCCTAGCACGATCCCAAGAATAAGCGGAACAAGTGGATAATTGTTGACACGCATGAGTACGCCGACGAACCCGAACAAGGCCATCCAATAAATATCGAACATTTGCCCATTGATAACGAACGCCCCAATCGCAGTCATCACGACGATTGCGGGAACCAGATATTGACTCGGGAAGGTAACCACTCTGACGACGAACTTGGAAATAGTAAAGGCGACGATGAGCAGTGCGATGTTCGCGAAAAGCAAGGAGACGACGATAACGTTTGCTTCGAAAGCAAAATCCTCTAATAAGCCAGGTCCAGGTTGGACTCCGTGGAGTAACAACCCTGCAAGCATTACTGCAGTCGTCGCGCTACCCGGAATGCCAAGCGCCAGCGTCGGTACGAACGTTCCAGATACCGTTGCGTTGTTCGCGCTCTCGGAGGCGATGATGCCGCTTGGGTTCCCGTTTCCGAACGTAGCAGGATCCGCTGCCATCGATTTCGCAGTTGCCCAACTAATGAAGCCACCGACACCGGTATCGGCACCCGGAATGACGCCAATTGCAGTCCCAATTGACATACCTCGAAGCAGCTGAAACGGTCGATGGATAGCGTACATAAATCCGTTGAAAATACCGCCGTACGAAGTATCGAGGTCTTCATTTTCGCTGATCTGTTGCTGCCGAATCAAATAGAACAGTTCGGCGATGGCGAAGACGCCGATGACGACTGGAATGAACGGAATCTCGTCGAGCAGGACATCAAAGCCGAAATCCATCCGTGGCTGTGCAGTCGTCGGATCGGCCGGCCATGTTGCGAGGAATAGTCCGAACGCACCGGATATCAGTCCTTTCTTTAGGTGGTCGCCGACGGCGACGGCAACGGTAGCGATACCGAACAGCCCAACGACGAATATTTCACGGTTTCCAAACCTGAAGGCCACATCAGCGATTATGGGAAGCAACGCAATGATGATCACGGCAGAAAATAGCCCGCCGAGGACGCTAGCAATGATTGAGACCCCAAGTGCTTTTGATGCTTCCCCCTTCTTCGAGAGCGGGTACGCGTCGAGCACTGTCGCTGCTGCCGCTGATGTCCCTGGTGTATTGATAAGGACGGCCGGTATCGCAGCCCCATAATTCGCACCCACGTAGACACAGGCCAGGAAGACGATGGCGATTTCAGGTTCCATGACCAGAGTAAGCGGTAACAGAATGGCCACGGTGTTCGATCCAGTAAAGCCGGGAACGGCTCCAAACAGCACGCCCAGACTGACTCCAGTAATGATAAGAACGAGGGTTACCGGAGTCAGCAGATGCAGCACTGACTCGACTAACACTCCGCCTGTCATTGTCTCTTCTCGTCGATTACGGACTCGCGCCGGTGGGTGGCTGTGCAAATTAACATCATTTTTCTGGCTTGTCGCTACGGCACCTTGATCAATGTTTACTCTTGGATGTACTGTTCGATTAGGTCTTGTTCCGCTCTGAAGGCGTCGACCGCATCCTCCCAGATCTCTCTCGTTTCGTCGGGAGAGCGAACGTCGACTTTCTCGGGTTCAAACTCGTCAACGTCGGCCAGGTCCGTTCTGTAGTCGTCGCTTTCCATCGCCACTTGGAACGAGTCGACGAGTTGTTCGTACTCGTCTGGTTCCGCCTCGGCTGCGTCCATCGAGACGTAGTAGGTTTCGAAGCCACTGAGCGGATCGTACTCGATGTTTGTTTCGAGAACGTCGTTTACGGGCTCGGCGTCGTCCGTAATTTCTGACCACTCGTTGTCTTCGGCGAAGATTCCGACTACGGTCGTTTCATCTTCGATATCGCGACTGTTGTACACCGCACGGATTATGAAGTCCACCTCTTCTTGCAGTAATCCGGTCTGTACGGGCCCGCCGCCGTCGTACGGAACAATATCGATGTCGTCGAGATCCAACTCGTCGAAGAGTTGGACCCCAGCAAGCGTGAACTGATTAACTGGACCGGACGATCCCATCGTCAGTTCGCCAGGATTGTCCTCAGCGTATGCGATGAGTTCTTCAAGCGTGTCGAACCGACCATCGTCCTCGCGGATGCGGATGAGTGCGGGGTCGCCAACCGTCGTTCCGAGAAACTCGAGGTCATCAACCGAAAAGGCGGGTTCGCGATTTTCGTCTTCTTCGTCGGCTGGGATCGTTGACGGGGTTGCAGGAGTTAGCGTTCCACCAACGGTATAGAGATCGTCCTCCCCCACGACGGTGTTTACACCGTTTCGGGTACCTGCTCCGTCTTCGTAGGTCTGGCTGAACGAGCCACCAATTTCTTCTTCCCAGTGCGGTTCGATTTCACGGAAGTTCGTGTCTGTTCCGCCGCCCTCTGAGTAATGGTTGACGAACTCAATCGTATCCGATGGAAAGCCTTCATCTGCTCCGGTACATCCAGCCAACGAAACCGCTACAGCGGTTCCGCTAGCACCAGCAGTGCCTTTAAGGAACGTTCGGCGACTAAAGTTTTCTGGCATTCATGATGACGATGGGGAGGGCTTTGTAAAGAGATCGCGAAAGTGGCACATATTTCCACGTGTGTGTGAAAATTCCCACACATGGGTTGATTTTTGAGTATCAATGTGTGATAATGTGTACTATGTTGGGTATCTTCGAGTGCAGATGAAAATCTAAACCTCGTCGAAAATGGTGATGGTTCACAAGGATACAGTACCAACGAAGAATGTAGAATATAGTACATTAAGTACGAGTTCACCAAGCTGGTTTGGATCGGTGCAGATGATCCAGCGCGAACGCCCGAAGACTTGGGAGGTGGTTCCAGGATGAAGTCTGTATCGGTGCGATCAATTCATACACAGTGGATCTACTAGTAAAACAAAATCAGTCACCCTGCGGAACAGGGCGGATCTCGAGCGGGACTCGGATCTACAACGTCGGCAAGAGATCGTATATCTGGCCGTCTATCAGTCCTGCTGGCGGTTGAATGCCAAGTACTTCAATAAACATAAGCCAGATAAGTGAGAGGGTGGCGATGATAACAAGTGTGGCTAATCTCCATCGCTGGACACCGGTGGCGTACATTGACGCCGTCATCAGTATGACTGATGCCGAGAAGAATCCCAAAACCGGAATTAGAACCACATAGATTACGATGAGTATCGCGAGCGAGATTGACACGCGCCATTGGTTGACGTACTCAGCGAGCGCTTCATGGGTGCCGATATCCCGTTGTACCGACCGAAGATCGATAGTTTCCTCGATTATAACGACGAGTGATAGCACACACATAACACCGATAATCAAATATGGATAATAGAGGTTTTCCGCCCGGATCTGTCCGTACGTCTCGTTGACGTAGTTTGCAGATAGTAAAAGTACTGCAATCGGAATCAAATAACGAAGAACGGCCGATAACGGTACCGAGACAGAGACTGATTCTGACTGAGTATTGTCAGGGCTTGTTGTCGTGTCTTCCCTTTCCATCACGGACAAAAATAGTCAGTTATAGTACTTAAACTTTGGTTTTGGAACAGAAAACAGGATTTGAGTGTTATTTTGTGCTCGGGATTTGGTAATACATTGATGTCTCTGGATCAACAGTGACCGTCTGATGAGGTTCGACTCACTCTCTAATTCCCCATCCGAATCCACACGCAACGATCACGGAAAAGCTGACAATCTCCTCAGACAGTGCGTATCCTTATCACGTACGAACGTGGCTGTCTGTTTACCGCCAATAGCGACTCTACCTTAATACTAAGAACCAACATCGACTGGCTGTGAGCAGACAACAAAATTCATGGGATGGAAGCGGCGGATGTCTGGGGACCAGACAACGAGGATGCAACGGCCCCATGTGCGCGATGAAGGGGTCAAGAACAGTACCAACATACTCGCTGCACACCGTATGAGGTCCCCGGCGAAGTCCATCCACGTATCGTCTGGCATCGAGAACAGCCGACGATTCGATACCAAAGAAGTCAGCAAGGGCGCGATCGCCATGGAACGATCCGCAACTGGTCTGTTGACGAAATCGACATTGAGGTTAATACTGCACGGATGTGGGACGAAACGAGTGGCGCTGGACAGGACGATGACTGGCGAAATATGTTTGTGTATTACAACCATGACTCGAAAATGATACGTTTGGAAAATGTAGGTGCACAAGCGGGTGGTTTGGTGTACAGGAAAACTGGGAGATGATGGCACGGTTTCCAATGAGCACGTCACGGGACGAAGACTGACACGCAGAGCGTATACATGTGACACTGCAAACTGTTTGTATATTTCAGACAACCGAGTCTCTGCTATTGTTGCAGTTTCAACCATCGACATGGGAAATGTACATTTGTACATATGTAAAAATATTGGCGATCGGAAATCTCCCTATATTACAACAGTACTTTTGTAATATGGGGAATTTTCTAAAATAACTGTCTGAAACGGCCCTTATTATGTCTTTTTGTGGTCTGGTACGAGGAGAATATGTTTGGATGGATGTGTAATTGGAAGATTTTTAGCCATATGTGAGAGGAAAAATTGATCAGTTGGCTGATCTGGTATTGTTTGTATATTCCGACAGACCTAGGGCGGCTGACTCCTAATCTCTTCGCTTCGATCAGCCATGTTCATATTCAGTTCGATGAGATTAGCGGTCTGTGTCACCAGTTCTGGTATTTCGGAGTGAAATCGGTCGTCGTCAAAGATACTCGTCGGGCCGGAAACGCTTAACGAGCCGACGATATCACCATCCCGTGTGCTGATCGGTGCGCCGACGGCTCGGAAGCCTTCGATCTCTTCCTCGTCATTAAGTGAGTAGCCACAATCCCGAATTGTGGCGAGTTCATCGAAAAGCCTCTCGCGACTCGTAATCGTTTCCTCCGTTCGTTTGGGTAGCCCATGGGAGGCAAGTATAGTATCAACCCGCTCGTCGGGAAGGTGAGCGAGTATTGCTTTTCCAGAGGCGGTGATATGAAGAAAATCTCGCTGCTGAAACTTGGCGGATTGATATTCAGTGCCAACTGCGTTTGTCCCCTTCGATTTGTATAGGTTGACACCGCGTCCTTTCTCTTCGACGACGATGTGTGAGTATTGGCCTGTTTCATCCGCTAACTCGTCAATCGGTCCCTTTCCGGCCTGATACAACAAACTCCGGTTTCGGACGTACTCCCCGTATACCAGCATGCTGTAGGCCAATTGGTACTGGTTTCCGTTCTGAACGACGAGTCCTCCCTGCTCGAGAGTTCTGAGATACGTGTAGGCGGTACTCCTAGTGATTCCTAGGGCTTCGGCAAGTTCGGTTACGCGAGCACCGTCCAGTTTCATCAATATATTTAGTATCTCAACCGCCCTGTTCACCGTCTTCAATGTTCTTGGCGAATCCGATTCGCTGTTGGTCATACGTCCCTTTATTTTCCTGTTTTCATAACCGTTTGCATTATGCGAATGGTGGGAGTTGTTCGTTTGAAACACATCGGTTGCAGTTGCAGTCATTTTGACTTTCAAGTGGGTATAGATGTCGAAGTAACCCAAGTAGAAGTACAATACGCTGTTTGGTGAGCACGTATTGTCGAGAATTCACGGACCGCTATCCACTACTGGCGGTATGTTTATGTAGTGTCGTAATCGAACGTATGATATCTGGATCACTGGGGACAGATCGATTATCGGCGCAGGGTCGAGTGTTTATATGACCCTCGGATCGACTGTCGCCACGTCAGTTCAGTTACACCAATACATAGATTAGGAATGATTGACCAAGACATCGAAATAATTGATCGGGCAATCGAAGCTGTCGATCCCGATCGATTACAGGACGATATCGAGGCGAACGCTAAGTTTGGAGAAATTCAAACGGACGTCGGAAGAGGCCGAACGGTACTTCCCGGAACCGATGCGAACAGACGTGCCAGAGAGTATTTTTTGGATAGACTCGCCGATATTGGACTCGACACACGTATTGATTCGGTTGGAAATATTGTTGGCAGATACGTACCGTCAGCCGTCGAGCCATCAACTGCACCCGTCGCTGCTGGAAGTCATCTAGATTCTGTCCCTCGAGGTGGGATTTTCGACGGACCACTTGGGGTCTACGGAGCTCTTGAGGCGGTTCGAGCGATCGAGGACGCCGGTGTCTCGCTCACCGCACCGATCGATATCGTCTCGTTTACCGAAGAGGAGGGACATCGCTTTACCGACGGCGTCCTCGGGTCATCCGTTGCTGCGGGAACGCTACCAGCTGAAGCGGCACTCGAGACGACCGACGAAGAGGGAACGACGTTGCGAGAGGCTCTCGAAGAGATCGGCTTCCACGGACGCGATCGGATCGACGTGGCAGACTGGGATACCTGGTTTGAACTCCACGTAGAACAGGGATCACGGCTGGAAAACGCTGCGTTGCCGGTTGGTATTGTCACAGACATTGTCGGAACGATACGCTGTCACGTTAGGATAGAGGGCGAGGCCAATCACTCAGGAACCACGTCAATGGATGACCGGGTCGATGCATTAGTTCCAGCAAGTGAACTCGTCGCGGAGATCGAAACCATTGCCAGAGAACTGTCTACAAGCGCCGGCGGAACGACGGTCGCAACAGTCGGCGATCTCGCGGTCGAGCCTGGCGCGTCCAATGTTATCCCCGGGACGGCCTGCCTTTCCGTCGATATCCGCGATACGAACTACGCGAACATGGAAGCGATCGTGGATCGGATCAACACAACGCTGACTCGATTAGAAAGCGAGCGTGATGTTGTAACGTCCCTCGAGTCATCCTATGATATCGAACCTATCCAGATGAGCGATCGATGTCGTACCGCACTGCGACAGACTGCGACACAGATTGGAACCAATCCTCTAGAACTTCACTCCGGTGCAGGCCACGATACGATGCAGGTGGCCCGCAAAACCGATGCTGGGTTGCTTTTCGTACAATCGACCGATGGAATCTCGCATACACCTAAAGAGTGGACTGACTGGGATATTTGTGAGGCCGGCGTGAAAGCATTGACCGGCGCTATGGTCCGAACAGCAGCGGACAGTACTCGGTACCAGTAACCCATACAATTAAGAGAGCAACGGCGGAAGTCAGAGACGAAGCGACTATGACAACACTAACAATCGAGGTAGCCGACTACACGTTCGAGGCGCGGGTCTTTGAAGACGATGCACCGGAATCGGTCGACGCAATGCGAGAGTTTCTGCCACTCGAGTCAACGTTGATGCACGTTCGCTACAGTGGTATCGCGACGTGGGTCAATATCGACGACATCGAACTTCCAGAACTTCCTCGGGAAAATCATACGACTTACCCGTCTCGCGGCGACATCCTTCTCTATCCTGGCTACCGAAACGAGAAGGAAATCCTCATCGCCTGCGGACCAACTTGTTTCAGCAGTCCCGCCGGAGAGCTTGCTGGGAATCACGTCGCAACGATCGATGCGGCGCCCGAGACACTCAAAGAACTCGAGGAACGGACGCTTCATGAGGGATCGTTCGACGTGACGCTGACGATGGAGTAAGAATCGATTCGCTGTGATGTGACCGGGAGAGGAAGAACGAAATAACCTGAATCGACGTACGTTCCCTAGAGGTAGTGACAAACGACACCGATCACGTCGATGGCATCGTTATGACCATTCTGGAACCGATCGTTGAATGAACTCACCGTGGCCCGAATCCGCGGTAATTCGTCCGTCCGCTGCAATCTGTGTCCCTCGGAGAAACGTCTTCGTCACTCGACCGGTCACCTCTTTTCCTTCATAGACAGAGTAGTCAGCCGTGGAGGCGTTGTCGGATGCGTCTATCGTGTACGTCTCAGTCGGGTCGAAGAGAATACAATCTGCATCAGTTCCCGGCTCCAGCGTTCCCTTGTTCGGCAGCCCAAAAATCTCCGCTGGGTTCGTACACATTTTTCGTACGAGAAATGGATACGAGAAGTCCCGTTTGTTCACTGCTTCGTGGTGAAATACCGGTAGCGACGTTTGGAGGCTGTTCGTGCCGAAAGAACTGTTCCACCACTTCGAGACGTCTTTATCTACCTTCCTGAAGGCGACGTGATCCGTCGAGACAACCTCGAGTGTGTCGTTTCGTAGATGATCGAAGAGCGCGTCCCGGTCGGCAGCCGTTCGTAGCGGTGGCGCGATAATCGGTAACGTCCCCATTCGTTCATAAGCAGTCTCATCGAGGGCTGTATAATGGGTGCATGTCTCAGCACGGACTTCGTTTCCATCGTCTTGAAATCGTGCAATGGTGTCAGCGGCCTTTGCACACGTCGTATGAACACCGTAATACTTGGCACCCGCTTCCGTCGCCATTCGAATCGCGTTTTCGGCGGCCATCGCCTCGGCGAAATCGGGTCGGGATTGGGGATACTGTGTCGGATCATCCTTACCCTCTCGTCGTAGTTTCGACTCGAGGTGCTCACAGACCGACTGATCTTCGGTGTGAAAGAGACTGACGGCGTCGTGGGCTGCGATTTCCTGGAGGACGCTGTTAATAAACCCGTTCGATAGACCGATTTCGTAGGCGGTGAACATCTTAAACGAGGTGACACCCTGCCTAATTGCGGTAGAGATTTCGTCTAGCACGGCTGGTTTTTCACGGGTAATAATTGCGTGAAGCCCGAAGTCGATCAGGCTTTCTTCGCCTTTCTGTTGGTGCCTCTCGATTGCCTCGAGTACCGTTCCAGGTTCGTCCCAGATGCCCATCTCACCGACCCAGGCTTGTGGTGCGAAGTTAATACACGTTGTCACACCGCCGAGTGCTGCGGCTTTGGTGGCAGTCTCGTAGGAGTCCTTTGAGAGATAACTACCAATATGAACGTGTGGATCAACGACACCAGGAAGAACTAACTGTCCCGATGCGTCGACAACGGTCTCGGCGTCGGGAAGTGATTGCCTGCTCCCGATAGCGACAATTTCTCCGTCATCGATTGCGAGGCTCCCGTCGAACTTTCGTTGAGACGTTACTATCTTCCCGTTCGCTATTAGAGTATCGACGACCATAGCTCAGTATAGCGAACAGCGACATTATAAACCCTTTGTCCACAATAATTCTCGTGTTTAGTTAAGTGAATTTTACCAAGCGTCGAAGGTCTGCAGCCATGTTTCAGCAGTCGCTTGATCGTTGTTACTAATATTATTGTTAAATGAAAACCTCTTGTTTCATATTTAAATATATTTTTATCACGTTCCTATTTCCGTGATGTTCTAGTCGAAATTGAACCTCAACTCGTTGCAATGCAGCCGCTAGGTTGTCCACTTGATTAGTGAAAAATACAGCGTCATTGACGTCGTGTTTCTCACGAAACTCTCGCGAAAGCCGCTTCGTCAATAACGTGATAGTCGGTGGAAAGAGGCGTAAATGCAAGGGTTAGTTCGCCTCGAGATCGACAGCGTCGTATAGCCAGAACTGTAGGCCGTTGGTTTGGATCAACGTCTCGTCGAGCACGACGTGATCTGGGTTCACGTTGCTGGCGGGCTGTAGATCGGCCTTTTTGCACCCACTCGTGGACGGCTTTTCGAGATGGTTTGCCACCTAACATTTCTATTCCTAAGATAGTATTTGAAAGTGATGATTCTACGAGGTATAGACGGATACCGAACTTCATCAGCAGGAGCGGTGTCCGCTTTCGCTCCACAAAACGTAATTCAATCCAGTCGCAACAACCTCTGAGGGGAGTTATTTTCTACATAGACCATTTGAAAACCATCTCGCCTCATGCTTCAGTCTTAACTAAACACGACCCAACCGCCGAAACGTGGTTACAAGCCTCCGCAGTCTGGTGGAATTCGCGTGACTAAACACGATGCCGTCGACCTTCTCGAAGTACTTTGTCAACGCACCGGCGGCACTCTCTCGTTGCGGGACGAACGCAACCCAGTCGTAGTGGGCTTCGTGTTCAAGTCGAGTACCCACGGCTGTCGAGATCTTACTCGAGAGCGTCTCGAGATCGGTCCAATTGGCTTCATCAACGCTTGGGTCAGGAGTTACCCAGATCGAGTCAACGATACCATGGACGACTCGCCACCCGCCAGCTTCCAACCGCTGCTTAGCCGTCAGCAGAATCTCTCGAGCGAATGCGTTGATTGCTTCGTGGCATTCAATCCGGCCGAATTTCGCGTTGCTGAATCCCTGGTACCCAAAGCAGGCAACGAGGATCCACTTTAGCGCCTCTGACCGACCCTCGAGTTCTCCAAGTCGATCTTCATTGGGATCCTTGCACTCCTGTTCGCGACGGATGGCGGCTTTAATCTCGTCACGAGCATTAATTATCGGCTCGAGGACGTCGACGAGATAGCCACGCTCGTCACAAATCGAGTACCCAAGCCCGGGGGACGTCATCACAGAAATGCAAGGAGGAAACCCACGACTTCTGTCGTGGGGAGAATCCGACAAGGGTCGAATCAATCCACGAGCGATAGCAGTCGGACTCCCCGCCGCTAGTCGAGAATTTGGCTCTGTTGAAATCCTCAGTAAGTGATATATCTTGACCCGGTCGCGGTCAATACAGGTGAATAACGTATCAAAAGAATCTTTATGGTCGATTCAGAACCGTTGGATACCTTATGACTGACCCGTCAGAAGATACGAGTCACGTGATAGAAGATGCCCAGTTCCGTTTACTCATTGATAAAGCGAACGACGGTCTGTTCCTCATCGATCCAGAAACGGGGCAAATCCAAGGTGCCAACCAGACAGTCTGTGACTGGCTAGGGTACACCAAAGATGAGGTTCTGGACATGACGATCTTCGACTGCCAGACGACTTTCTCTGAGCCTGAAGCATGGCAGACGTTCGTTCAGAGAGTGCGTGACGAAAACGGAGTACAAATAAAAAACAAAATTCAGACAGATACTGGCTCGATGATCTCTGTTGAGGGAAGCATCTCGGTCGTCTCGGTTGACGGCTCTGACTATGTCGTCGCTATTCCTCGGTTACTCTCCGATCAGGAGTAGCGAATTACCCCGCGAGAGAATCGTCTATCTCTATTGAAATCTTGGTGATGAATGGGCGTAGGAGTTGATGCAGACGACGTTATGGGTGAGCGGTCGGGTGGATCGATGTATATGCCGCTCTCTTTCTGACAGAGTCAGTTCAGTCTCTTCGGAAGTTTCGCCGCACAAGTCGTTAGATGCAGCACGTAGGGTAACACTCCATCTTGTAATCACCGACTCAATAAGCACCTTTCAATGACCAGCTGTTTCAGACGGGAACATATCTGAAGAAGAGGATTTCAACAGAGCCGAGAATTTATAAAGACATACACAGATATGTGAAACACGGATGGAGGACGTGATTCGCACCGTCAAAGTCAAACTCGATGTCCCTACAGAGCGGTGCGATGACCTCCATCAGACCAAAGGCCAGTTCCTCCACTGTGCCAATACGACGGCAGACTGGGCGTGGAAATACCCACACGACTATTGTATAACCTCGAAACAGAATGCTGAGAAAGCCCTCTACGACAGACTTCGTAGTGAGACGGAGTTGACAGCGAATCTCGTGCAGAAAGGGATTCGACGCGCTATAGAGGCCACAAAAAGCGGTGTCGCTCGCCTCAAGGACGGCGACACGACGAGTCAACCGCACTTCGACACGTGGAGTGTTGTCTATGACAAACGAAGCGCGACGTTCCACCGCGATCACGTCTCTCTGTCCACAGTGAATGGCCGTGTCGAGTGCGACTACGTGATTCCCACCGAACCAGAGGGAACACCAATTGGTGAGTATCTACTGAACGAGGACTACGAGTTCCGTATGTCCACATTGCAGTACGACCGTTCCACAGAGTCGTTCTATCTCCATGCACGGATGCGCCGACTCGAGCGTGACGAGCGAGAGCAGTCCACAGCTTCTTCTGATGCCAAGCACAGAACAGTCCTTGGCGTTGACCTAAACGTGGACGGTTCGCTCGCCGTGACTTCGACAGGCGTGTTCATCGGAAACGCTGACGAGATGAATCATCGGAGCCGAGCGTTCGAGAAGACTCGCGGGTCACTGCAACAGACTGGGACGCGGTCGGCACACCTGTCGATTCAATCGATGAAAGACCGCGAACACCGCTGGATGCAAGACGAACTCCATCGCGCTTCGAACCAGATTCTTGAAGAAGCCCGTGACCACGGTTGTACGCACATTGCGTTCGAGAACCTGACCGGGATTCGTGACCGGATGCCGGGTGCAAAACGCTTCCATGCATGGGCGTTCCGGCGCTTGTACCACTACGTCGAATACAAAGCCGAGATGTTCGGCATCGGGACCGAACAGGTGAGTCCGGCGTACACGAGTCAGCGGTGTTCGTCGTGCGGGTTTCCCACGAGTCTAATCGGCAGTCAAAACACCAGTTCGTGTGTCAGAAGTGCGAGTACGAACTGAACGCAGATTATAATGCGAGCAAAAACATCGCTCGCAAACTTCTCAAAAAGTTCCACTCGAGGCAGAAGTCTTCGAGTGGAGGCGCACCCTGTCAGTGTGCGCTAACGTCAGGGACGCTGAACCTGAACGGCGATTACACCGCCTCCGTCAATTCGACGGGAGAGGGGGAGTCCACTGACAAGCCCACGACTTCAGTCGTGGGTTACTGACAGACCGCCCCGTAGTGTTGGTAGGCAGTGAAACCTCGAGCGACAGTAATTCGATCGAGTAACCGCTGGCTGGGTGCAATCCGAGCAAGTGCAGTTGTTGTAGCATGGCCATTCCCATCAACCCAAAAGGCAGGCCCATCGTGGAGGAGGAGATGATCGAGGGCAAGCGACTGTAAGACCGGAACTCCCCGGTCGCCGTCGACGTCCAGGAGCGTCATGCCATCTTCGAGGGAAGGCAGTAGGAGATCATCAGTCGCAGGGTCCGCTCGCTTGACGAGGTCGCGATTGTGATCAGCACCTCGAGTCTGTCGATCGGCCACAAACCGGTTCGACATCGATGTGTCGTTTCTAGACATACTCGACTAGATATCTACTTTTCCAATAAGCCGAAGCGTGTGGCTTCCATGTTTCAAGGAATGCCGATAATGCGAGAGTTCGACGCTCTATGCCTGTGTTCCGTATTTTGATCGTCGTTTCCGAGATGGCTTCCTGATTTGGATCGTCCTCGACCTTAACCAACAACTGGTGATGACACACAGCGTTGTTGGTTAACGCTCACCGAGTTTCCTATTGGATTCGAACTACGGAGTATCCATTTTCCCAGAATGCCAGCTATCTTCGATATAGCACGTCAAACGGACTTTACAAGCTGTCCGATCCGAGAAATCAGCTTTCTCGCTCCTTACGGTCGCTGATGACTTCGCTCGCAACCCGCTCGCCTGAACTGATCGCACCTTCCATGAAACCCCGCCACTCGAGTGCAGTCTCTGACCCGGCCCAGTGAACGCGACCGACCGGTTCACGAAGCACGTCGCCGCAGGTTGTAAGCGTCCCCGGCGTCATCGCTGCGTTATAGCCGCCTGTCGACCACTGTGTCTTTGACCAAACCTCGTCAGCATACTCCACTGGTTCGCTCGCTCGAGGCCCGAAGTAGTGATTGAGATCCTCGAGTACCCGTTCCCGGCGTTCTGCTGTGGGTCTATCGCTCCATTCGAGGGCGTTGGCTCCGGCGATGAACCCGACGAGAAGACCCCGATCCGTCTTGGAATGGGTCCCGTCTGCAACCTCTGTCACTACACCGTCGGCTGAAAGCACCGATCCCGAGTAGCCATCATCGCGCCAGAATGGCTCCTCGTACACAGCGAAGCATTTGATAACCGAGCCCATTGGCATTCGCTGGATCAGCCCTTGCCGACGGGCGGGGAGTGGTGGTTCGTGGTCAATGCGTCCGATCAGCGGCGGCGGAATGGCGATAATCGCATCCGAGACGGCGTACCTCCCATCGTCAGAAATAAGCGTCACGTCATCGCCCCGTCGATCAATCCGGCGGACTGGTTCGGACAGTCGAATCGCCTCGCCGAGGTCATCAGCCAGTCCTCGGGCGAGCTGCTGGGTGCTTCCAACGAGGCGGTACTCTTCGGCGACATTGACTGAATCGTCGTTCATTCCGAATCCGCCGGCTGCGTCGACAGTGTCGAGGAGATACAACAGTGAGATCTGGCTGGGTTCAACAGTGTACTCGGCCCGAACGAACGCGTCGAATGCCTCTCGTGCGGCCTCCGTTTCCATTGTCTCTCGTTTCCACGATTCGAGGGTCGTCGCGTCCCACTTCTCGGCATCGGGTCCCTGGTGAGGGACGTCCCGTCGGAGAATCTCAATCTGTTCGAGCGCTTCTCGTAGTTCCGCGGCTGCTTCTGGTGGCAGCGCCTGGAACCGGTTTTCGTGATCGAACAACTCCCCGACAGCACCGACTCTATCAGTGCCTGAATCGTACTGCTCGCATAACTTGAGATTGAACTCTTCGACCAGTCCGAGAACACGTTCGTGTTCGGCACCAATCCACTCTGCGCCACGGTCGATTGTATCGCCGGTCGCCAGCGAACCCGCAGCCGTTCGGCCGCCGACACGCTCTCTCGCTTCGAGGACGACCACCTCGAGTCCCATGTCGGTCAATTCCCTCGCCGCCGTCAGCCCGGCAAGACCCGCACCGACGATGCCAACATGATAGTGTTTGGTTGCTCGAGAAGCAGTCATATGCAGCTCGTGTATCCGTCCGAAAATAGCGTTTAGGGTTGCAATTTCTGGACTTGATCGACTCGAGGCAGTGAAAGAAACGCGATACCAGTTGACGGATCTTGTTGAAACCTTCAAACACGGTCAATTGGGTATTCCTGCGGTCAGTACAGGACAACAGCTAGCAAACTACCCCACAATAGAGGCGTGCGAAAAGACCATTGGCCGGAACGCAGGCTGGTGCTGAAAAGGATTATATCGAGGCTGTGGTTCGTCTATCGTATGTCCATCGAGGTAGTCGCTGTCACCGGAGGGAACGGCCGTATCGGCGAGCGCGTACTGGTCGAACTGAACGAGCACGGCTACCGAACGGTCAACCTTGAACGATCGGAGCGACGGAAGGCGGTCGCCGATCAGTACGTCACGATCGATCTCGAGGACGCCGGCCAGGTGTACGGGGCGCTCGCCCAGAGCGGTGCGGACGCAGTGATACACATGGGGACGGTCTCCTCGCCGCGCCACCAACCGGGGTACGTCACCTACCGGAACAACGTAATGAGTACATATCACGTTCTGGAAGCCGCCGTGGAACTTGGGCTCGAGGCCGTCTGCCTGGCATCCAGTATCAACGCCATGGGTGCATCGTTTCAGGACGTTCCCATCGAAGTCGAGTATCTCCCGGTAGACGAGGAGCACCCCACAACTCCGCGGGATCCATACGCGATTGCGAAACGCGTGATCGAGGTGACCGCGGACGGATTCGGTCGGGACGAGAACGAACCCCCAATCATCGGATCGCTCCGTTACCCGTGGGTCGCCAACGGCGAGGAACTCGACTCCTCATTCGTCCGGAGCGACCGGACGCTCGAGGCCGGGGTTCCGGACGTCCCCGGCGGCGTGCAGGAACTCTTCGCGTACGTCCACGTCGACGACGCCGCAGCGGCCGCCCGTCGCGTCATCGAGGCGGACTTCGACGGTCACGAGACGTTTTGGATCGTCGCCGACGGCACGACCATGGAGACTTCGACCGACGAGCTCGTCAAGGAGTGTTACCCGGATGCGGCGCTCAGACGGAGTTTTTCGGGGCACGAGAGTCTCGTCGAGAACACAAAGGCCAAGGACCGACTCGGTTGGGAACCAGACCACTCCTGGCGAATGGGCTAACGGTCTCGTCGTCCGTACTCACCCGAGCAGGCCACACCGCAATCACTAACGGTATGCGAGCCTACCGTCACGACATTCGCTACCAATCCGTGATACTGCCGTCCCTTCGCGTTACGATCGGTGCGTCCCACGCGTCTTCGGTGGCCATCTCGCGGACGTACCCCTCGTCGACATCGATTCCTAATCCCGGTGCCTCCGGGATGTCAATGTACCCCTCGTCGTCGTGGTCGAAGACGTTCATATCGGTAAGGTAGTTCGGCACTCGGTCCTCGTGAACGATCTGTTCCTGAATGATCGCGTTCTGCGTGCAGGCGTCGACCTGAACACACGCGGCCAGCGCAACTGAACTGAGTGGCGAGTGGGGGGCGACGGCGACATCATACGCTTCTGCCATGATAGCGATCTTACGCAGTTCGGTGATGCCCCCCGCGTGTGAAACGTCCGGCTGAATGACGTCCACGGCCCCGGCTTCGAGGAGCGGCTTGAAATCGAACCGGCTATACATCCGTTCACCGGTCGCGAGGGGAATATCCGTGCGGGCTGCGATTCCCGGTAGGACGTCATTCTTCTCCGGGACGACCAATTCTTCGTAGAACATCGGATCGAACTCCTCCAAGGCAGTGGCGAGCCGCTTGGCCATTGGTTTGGACGGGCGTCCATGGAAGTCAAGCATAAGGTCAATCTCGTCACCGACTGCGTCTCGAACGGCGCCCACGTGGGTCCGTGCATCATCGAGCACGGCCGGGGCATCGAGATGTTCCCAGTCTCTGTTCCCGGGAGCCCCTTTCAGTGCCGTAAATCCCTCTTCGACTCGCTTGACCGCGTCCTCTGCCGTTTCCGTCGGCGTCTCGCCTCTGATGTGTGCATACAGTCGGATCTGGTCGCGCGCTTTCCCACCGAGGAGCTCGTACACGGGGACCCCCAAAGATTTTCCCTTGAGATCCCAGAGCGCCTGATCGATCCCCGACAATGCGCTCATCAGGATTGGTCCCCCGCGATAGAAGCCGCTGCGGTACATCTTCTGCCACAGTCGTTCGATCTCGTACGCCTCTTCGCCCACGACGTAGGTGTCCAGCAACTCCCGAACTGCCGCAGCGGCAGTCTGTGCTCGTCCTTCGAGGATAGGTTCGCCCCACCCGATGAGGCCGTCCGACGTTTCGACTTTCAGTAGCAGTGAACGAGGTGGGACTTCGAAGAGTTCGTAGTCACGGATCTCCATATCCACCATTCGATAGAATGCCTCATAATATCTCGGGGATCTCGATCGCTCTACTTAATCGATAGCCCGTGATGCACGTTCTCTTCTAGCTGATCATCACTCCCGAATAGTTTGAGTTTCACTACCGCTAGCCTTCTTACTCATTGAACAGATGTGGCTGCAACTGAGTCGACAATCGAGTACTGTCGATCACGACTCGTTCCTTCTGCCTCGAGGAGGTTGTACTGTGCCATCTTTGAGAGATATGATCGCACTGTTCGTTTTGTCCGTGGCTCATCGACTTCGTCAACGTAGTACTCGTGAATCTTACTCGGTGCAAGAGGGCCGTGATCGCGGACAATAGTGTAAACTGCCTGCTGATGGGGTGTGAGTGAATCGAGGCTTCGTTGTCTGATCTGTGCACGTGCATCCGTCGCTGCGTCAAGAAGCACATCGTCTGTGACTCGTTCGTGATTTTCCCGATCAGCTTTGCTTGCGGCGGAGCGAAGAACACCGATTGCAAGCCGAGCATCACCAGCTGCTGCATCCGCGATCCGATAGAGCTGATCCTCTGTGACGACGTCCTTTTCGAGTCCCCACTTCGCTCGAGTACGCAGAATATCATAGAGTTGCTCGTCGTGGTACTTGTCCATCCGGACGTGCTCGCTCGAGCGAAGACGGCTCACGAGTCGGTCGTCAACACGATTGAACAGGTCCTCTTCTTTGTTTGCGATACAGATCACCGCAAACTGTGGGAGACTGTGGAGATCGTAGAGAATACTGGGGTCCTCGAGTTGATCGACCTCGTCGAGGATAATCACGGTTCGAGGGCCGTTATACTGTTGAAGCCGCTCGATAAGTTCATCGTGGGGAGTCGACTGTCGATGAATATCGATTGTTGTTCCAAGATCGTCGAGGATCTGATAGAGCGTTCGAAACCGCGTATAGTTCCGCCAGCAGTTGACATAGGTTGCTTCAACCTCGAGGACCTCTTCGCGAAGGCGTTCAGTGACGAATCTCGAGATACACGTTTTCCCGATTCCGCTTGGACCGGTCACGATGGCAGTCTCAGCAGGTTCGCCGTTCGTAATCGGTTTGAGAACGCTAGATAGATGGTTGACTTCGGCGTCGCGATGCTCGACTTCTCGAGGGACAAACCCAGCGCGCAGGACTCGAGCATCGCGGATCATACGTTATTGACTGTCTGGTTTTGCGCCAAGTCTTAAAAACATGACTGGGCCCTTTCCGGAAAGTTTCTCGATGATCTTGGATAGTAGGCCTAGAAGCTTTTACCGGCTAATTATCCTTCGTGGAGAGAACTCGTTGGGATCCTTTCCGGAAATCCTTGGTCGTGTCCCAAACTCGTCTAGAGTCGTAACTGACTCCTATGGAAACAGGGTGAGGGCAGACTGAAACTGCGCGTAATGTTCTTGCATATACTCGATCGTTTCGGTCCGCGGAATGACCGGATAGCCTTCGACATGGTCGATCTCGAGTGATGGCTGAGGATCGATCACGATCTGCAGCGGCCCCGCTAGCTCTTCTCTCCGTTGACGCTCAAATGCGGTGGGCAGGTCGAATGACTCGAAGAACGCTTCCCAGTGGTGGACGTCCTGCTCGCGAACGGCGAGGAATAACGGGTAGTCGTCGGGATCACGACCGACCTGGTACCCTCCCTTCGTCCACACGTAGACGGCGTCGATCCGTGTGAACGCGAACGGCCACCCTCCAAATTGTGGGATGACGTATGCCTCTTCGATCGATGGTGGACTGACGCTGGCGCTCGCGGCTACCAGTTCACGGGCCGCGTCGCGTACGCGGCTGTCGACGACGAAGAGGCCGTCATCATACTGAATGTAGCCGGCGTCCTCGAGCCGGTTGACTGCCTGTCTGACCGTCTCGTAGGGCATGTGGAGATGCTGTGCGACACGGCGTATGGAGTTGCCTCTCTCCATAGCGAGAATGGCTCGTGCCGCCGTGTCGTCGAGTACCTCATACATCTGGTAGTTGCCAATTATCTGGTAATAATTAGATATCTCACTAGAATATCGGTGGTGTTTACTTTCTATTCTATCGAATTCCTATCATATTGTTGACTGTTTGACTACTATATGTCGACGTTATGCGCAACCCTCTGTTAGCGAACGTTGTGATATATTAAGATATTCTGGAATATTGGTTACAGATGGTGTATTCTAATAAAATCTCTTGACCGAATAATTCTGGTGGGGCTATGAAGAGGATCTTGTTTATGCATTTGTATATGGATACTATATCTGGATGCTGTATACATATACCATATATTCTTCCAATTCATAGGGGTATGAAATCGTAAATTCCCTCGGGGTCAAGCCCCGTGCCATCCGCCTCGATTCTTCTGTGAATATCTGTATCGATGGATGGCCTTCTCATTGTGTTCGATTCCATCTCGTGATGGGGCATCACTCTTATTCGTTAGACTATGTGATCGTTGATGGGTTCTTGAACTCGGTATTGAGTTTGATTGGAGCGAATCAGCTATGATCCACCACCAAAACCTCGTATTCCGTATCCTGACATTCTGTCTTACAAATCTATATGTATCTTGAATCTGTATACGGTATCTGTATATGGTATCTGAATCCATACTTCGGGCCGCGGCATACGTACCCAAAGGTGGGGTTGGGAAGACAACATCGACAGCACATATTGCGGTCTCGGCACACCAGGACCATGATCTTGATGTCCTGTTGATTGACCTTGCCGGGACACAGAACGACCTTGCAACACAGTTTGGAATCGCCGATGAAATCGTTGATCCGGACGCACCGATTTCCGCTGTTTTCGGAGAGAACTGGGACTTCATTCGTGAGAACATCGACGATCTTCTGGAGCGGATGGTTTTCGAGACTGACGAAGGGCCAGATCTAATCCCTGCCGACGAGGGTCTCGGTGGTGCTGACAACAACCTTGCAAATGTTCCTCGAGAAGAGCGCTATGATCGACTCGAGTCGTTCATTAGTACCGAGATCGCGCCACGGTATGATCTTGTCTTGCTCGACTTACCGGGCAAAGAGGATAATATCACGATCAACGGATTGTTCGCTGCCGAGAATGTTGTTGCACCGCTCAAGCCAGGGGCATTTGAACGCAAACAGGTTGCTAACCTCGAAGACGAACTTGAGGCAATCCGGAACGACGCCGACCACGACGCACAACCAACTCTTCAACTTGTCTTTGCGACGATGATTGAAAAGGGGACAAACCTTTCCAAAGAGTTCCAAGAAGAGATCGAAGCGGAATATCCTGATGTTGCAGGTAACTCTGTAACGAAGGCACAAGATATCGGCAATTTGCAAAAGACTGGTCAAACCTTGTTTGGTCCTGAGAGTGACGAACTCTACAGTACAGGTGAACGTGCACTCAATTCGTATCAAAGTCTCGCGACTGATCTACTCGAACGATTGGAGGCAAGATAACATGGCCGACGATAAGGAGGAAGCGGAAAAACTACTTCAACAAGCGAAGGAGCAGAAACGCCACGAGACTGAACCCTCGAAACAATCCAGTGAGAATGATGTCTCACTTGAAGAGGCAGTCCAAGAAGCGTACGAACAGATCGATAATGGTGATGTATACGAGAATCTCACTATTCGAGACGAAGATCTCGCAGCGTTATTCGCTGGTCTCGACGAGACAAATAAACTCGAGGATATCGGTGAGGCTGCGGCTGATGCGCTTAGTCGGGATGTTGATGGACTAGAGACTCGGGCAACAGTTCTCAAGTTGCTCGTCCGAGTGGGAATCTCCGAGGTCTCTCCTGAAATCATTGAATCAGCGAAGGAGGGTCGTCGCGCGTATCTTGCTTCTCAAGCTGACGAATTCTGAAATCAACTACTGTATCTAGATACTGTATACATATACTGTATACTATTTTATTGGCCTTACTCCCAAGTTGGTAGCATGGGCCACATTAACCAGGCTTCATAGGCTATCCCCCTGGTTCTGTCCGCGTAATCCAAACCGAAATATTGTATATGGATACTGTATCTGTATATTGTATATGGTCACTTCTCTATATGTCCTTGAACTCGAGCCAGGGGAGCATAAACATGCCAAGTGGTACGTTGGAATCACAAAAAACGTAGAACAACGGATGTCTGACCACTACGGGAACTCAATGGTAAAATGGGTATCCCAAAATGAGGTTGTAGATTATATTGTTGTGGGTGAGTGGAACCGTACCCAAGCACGACAATATGAAGACGATCTAACAGCGTTGCTGATGCACGAATACGGTTGGCGGACCACACGCGGTGGCAGCTGGACTGATCCTTATCGACCTGGTATTCCAGATCGAAATTTTAGCGACGTCTCTGGCGAACTGATCCGTGCGTTAGCGGATACTGATCACGAGGGATTGCTTCGGCTTGTTGAAAAATATCCTTTGTTCTCATATCGAAATTCAGTCACCGATGGTCGAGTTGATCACGACTTAAAAGTCTATGAAGATACCAAAGAGTCGGCTGAGGAAGCACATGATGTTCTTGAGAACCGGATTGGTGCTGATTTCCATGAGTACGACGTTCGTGAAGCGATTTTCATAGCTGGAATGTATAACCTTGACCAAGCTGAAGAACTTCTTCGACAGTGGAGCGCCGATGGTGAGCTCAAGGGAAAGGACTCAGATTCAGAAATAACGCTTGAATAGCACTACTTTCCAGAATACGTATACTGTATTCGTATACTATATACAGATACAAGAGGGGTTGATACAGAGTCAAAACCGCCTGTTTTGGCCGTTTATTGGGTCTTTTGAGATGACTACTGATGAGGATTGAATATTGGCAACGACACAGAAAGATCAGCAGCAAACCAACAGGATGTACAAGGGGCCCATAATTATGCCGAAGCGATCCGAACGGGCTTCGATGCCTTAGGTGATGGAGGACAGATTGACCAAGAACTACTCTGTAATCTCCACCAATCATTATTGGTCGATGTCCGTAGCGAGAACAAGCGACCAGGGAACATTCAAGATGAGATTCCGGTGCTGATTGGCCCGGACAATCCCATCAAAAGTGTCCGATTTGTACCGGCCAACCCAAACAGTGTCGCGCTCTTGTTTGATCAGCTGGTGTTGTATATCAAAAATAGTAATTACCCACCACTGATTGATATCGCTATTACACACTATCAATTTGAGACGATTCATCCTTCCGTGATGGCAATGGTCGACTCGGAAGGCTCCAAATCATGCTGCAACTATATCAGGCAGATCTCCTCGCTGAACCGTATATGTACTTATCAGCATATCTCAACCCTATCGAACAGAGTACTTCGTCCGTCTACTCGCTGTAAGCCAGCACGGCGAGTGGGAATCGTGGATCACATTGTCCTGAATGCAATAGCTGCGCAGGCTGTTGATGCCTATCAGTGTGGTATTCAGATTGTATCACCCCGTATCGATTACCGTGATCGATTTCCAAATAGTCTAGCGGTTCGGGATGTCATGATCATCTATTCGAAGAGTCGTATTTTCAGGCCCCGCGTGTGATTGACGCGACTGAGCGCTCTCGACAAGCAGTTTACGACGCGATTGAGAAATTCAACGATGAAGAAATCATTATAAATTAACTGATAAGGAACGGAATCGGATTTTCAAAGCGCCAGATATCGTTTCGCTTGTCGAATCTTATTAATATTTCTCAAATCTACGCACTCCAATCACAATATATAATAAGAACTTTTATGTATGGTGTATCAATCATGTCTAGAAAAGTAAATCAATTACTGGCTATAATTCTATCAATTTTACTTATAACATCAATTGTTTCTCCTATTGCAGTTGCCTCATCACCAGAATACCAAGATAAGTCAATCAAACAACCTGAATTGGCACAGCAATCACAACTTGCATTCACCGATAATTCGACTGACAACCCACCTGATACCGATCAAAATATTCTCGAAACACAGTATTCACCAGTTGAGCGAATATGGCTTGCAAATGAGTCACTTTCTCAACTTAAAGCATCAGAAGAAAACAAACATCATGTGACGGAAGCGACAAACGAACTGGCAATTTCACTCGAGCACTATGATGATGTCTATCGACCAGTTGACCGAACTTCATTCGACGCACAAGCGAGAGCACTTCACAGTCTATCGAGGGCAACTGGTAGTTATCATGATGAGGCACTCAACGAGAGCGCACACGAAATCTTCAATGCGAGTGAACAGTCCGCACACGTTGCCATCAACGATGCTAAGCACTCACTTGAACATTTTGGCGATGAAATCGACGAGCCAGCCCAATATCAGCAGGTTGAGCAGGCAATTGACGATGCTGAAGCCGCTCTTAATCGAGGAGAATCATCTGTCGAGGGCGCCAATCAGTATGAATTAGAACGCGAGATCAGAACACATGCAGACGCGATTGATCATTATCGAGAGGCAGTCCACCATACTGAACGAGCACTTGATACAGCAAGCGAACATACTGAACCAGAACTTTTCGTTACAACAACCCAACCATTTGAACATAATGGGTCTGTAAAGGTGGGACTTGAAGCGACGGTATTCGGTGCTGATGCTACAAGGTTTAGTACGTTCGATGTGGCTTCCGAAGAAAACATCGTCGATACTGAATCTCTTCACACTCCAGGCGTTGACGGACACCTCGCGACTGGGATGGCCCAACTTGAACTGGAACCCAATGATAATGTTACACTCGAAGTGACCACAACGGATGGCGACCGGACAGTGACACAGGAAACCACTGTCCAAACTGACGAACGTAACGTAACGACGCCACCGCGTGATCCAGATAAATCATATGATGTCAATGTCTCTGATGATGAAAGTGGAACTGTAGTCAATGCGACTGGTGACGGTCTCGGTCCAGATGCGGTCACAGTCACTAATCAATCAGATTCTGGTGATGCTGAATATCGTGCAGCACCGATGGTGCGAATAGAGAACGAAACGGCCATTGACGACGCGTCGGTTACGATCCCGCTTGATGATGATATTGAATCTGAAACTGATTCACTCGCGATGTACACGTGGGACCCAACTAGTGATGATTCGTGGAGTTCAATAGAGTCAGAGATAGATCTTGAAGAGCAGACAGCAACTGCAGAGGTAGATGGATTCTCGTTCTTTTCGGTGTTTGACACTGAACAGTGGGACGATTTCACGACAGATGTGATTGTTCTCGAAGATAGGCACTTTGAGAACAGTACGTATGCGGGGGATAATTCGTTGGATAAGGAAGCGACGCAGGCGTTGTCTGAGAGTTCCATAGAACCAAATGTTGGTGAAAGTCGCATCGCACATAACACGGCGGAGAACGCATCAGACAATCTCACCGAGGATACCCTCTCTGAGGAGCGATTAACGTCTACAGACTCGATTACGTCAACCGAATATGATACCGTAGATGACCCACTCGAATACACAGTCACAGTCACTGATTCAGATGGTACTGAGGTTGGATCTGCTTCTGTTCTCGACGACCACGATCCAGACGAGTATGGCAATCACCTGAATTTTAGATCGATTGGTGACTTTGTGTCCGACGGCGATCACGGCATTGTAGATTATATTCGATATGGTGACGGTGAACTGATAGAGAATTTTGAGTCAGGTGACTTCGACAATTACACGCGTACAAGTGATGGAGGCGCTGAGTCTCGCATTGTATCTGATCTAACGTCAAATGGCCAGTATGCACTGGAATTAGAAACAGGGCCGCAAGGAACCTACTACACTTCAAATGACGAACTCATCGAACTTGAATCGGGAACAACCATCAAGGGTGACATTCGCCATGAGACGGACAATTCGGGCTCGTATGCAATGCGAACGGGATTCGAAGTCGGAACAGAGCCTGATAGATCTGATGGTGTTGCAGTTCGACTGACAAACCCCGGAACTCAGCGGACTGAGGGGTTACAACTCCGTACACCGAATAATGAGAGTCACGTAGAGTTCACTCCATCGCTTGGCGAATTCTATACTGTTCAAATCGACATCGGAGACGTTGAGTCGGATGATGAACCGAAAACCCTCCTTGATTCGAACAATGACGGTATTCCGGACGCAGTCACCGAGATGGATCTTCGAATTGCGGATGGTGACGACAATGTCATCGGTGACCCGCTCGAATTAGATCCCTTTTCCCTGGATACGAGTGGTGACGGACGACCCGACAACGAGACAGTCGACATAGACTGGGAAGTCATCGAAGAAGATAATCAAACGAAACTCGAGGCACACCTCAACCATGTTGAATCCCACCCTGCTCGTGTAGATACGACCGGTGACGGCCTTCCAGATCAACAACAACTCGATGGTTGGGAAATAGATATCGTCGACAACCATGAGGATGCGCTTGAGTTGATGGAAGCAGTCACGGAACCGGATGATGAACGTGATCCAGCCCAATTCTTCGAGACCCGCCTTGTTGATTCAGACCCATTAGTAAGCGATACGAGCGGAAATAGACTGACCGATGTTGAGGAATTTGAGTTAGGAACCAACCCCCGGCAGAGCGACACGACTGATGACGGTATCTCTGATACGCAGGCACTTTCACTCGACAGTGAAGACCCGACGGTGTTCACCACAACGCCTCCTGAGGCCACACTATTAAATTACGAACAATCCTCTCAGTGGGCGAGTTTCGACCGTCCTCGCTGGCACTTCAGCTATACCTATCAATTGGAGGATGAAGCGGGAATTTCGTCGTTCGAAGTACTTCGAGAGGGTTCCTCGATTGACGAAGAAACGTTTTCACCTCCACCAACGGCTCTTACGTGGAATACACAGTATGAGTCGCTATGGGAGGGCTCCATGACAGCACTTCGTGGCTCGGAGACGATGGTTGAGGCGAGTGATATCCACGGGAATGTCCAAGATCAACTCCTTCACAGTCAATCGTCTTTCTACGGTGAACTAAGTCAGCATGGACTTGATCCGAACGCGGCTGGCACGCTCTCAGGCTTCACTCACGGTGCCTCAGAACTCCCTGAATTCGTTATGTTAGTGTTGTCTGATCCTGTTGGGGTCTACAGCTCACTAACAGCGTTCGCCGACGAGCTTGATCCGGAGTTAGTCCAATAAATAATCGAAAATTTACCTGAAAGCGTCGAACAACAACAAGATCGTGATAATCCGTATGACCAGTATGAAAATCCTGATGAATATGATGCATATGCAATGGGTTGGTACGAAGGCTACGCTACCCACTTCGTCGCATCGATGGCATACGGCGGAACTATTACTAGGGGAGTTTCTGAGTCGACTGGTTTGTCAAATCGCCTTGACACGGCAAGAGCTGGTTTGGACGATGTCACACCAACTCTTCGAGCAGGACAAGGATCTCAAACTGCACAAATAAGTCAACGAGTGGTGTCTGATGGTGGGAACCCGCAAATCGATACACCAACTGTCATGCGAGGTCTCCAAGAACGGGGATTCTCACCTGGAAAACAGGATATTGCACTTACACGGCTTGATGAGATCCCTAACAGTCACCTTGAAGCGTTGTCCTCGAGCGATCAAACAGCTCTCGCAGCCCGATTAGCAAATAGTGCTGATGGGGATGCAACTGTTCGATTCGTCAGTGATATCACTGATCCAAATGATGTACAACAAGTTCTTAACGAAAATCTAGCGACCACTAATCGATTGAGTGAATTGTATGACAATCGAAATCTTGATACAGGGCAGAGTGGAAATCTACAGTATCGACACTTAGATATCGATGAAGCCTCTGACCTCGTTCGTATAACGCAGCAAACTGACATCGCAGATGTACAGTTAATCACGAAACGAGATGGCGAAGTTCGTTGGCTTGAGAACGGGAATCTCGATTACGGATGGGAGCATATCAGTGCGAGGCACATCGATGGGAACTATGGGATGGATACAGAGGGAGGAACAAGTATGTTCCCAACTGGGCAACAAGTAAACGGAGAATCGCTGCCAGGCACGATGTCACGAGAAGATATCAAAGATTTGACTTTCGAATCTATTAAAAACGGTGATGTTACGATGCAAGGTCAGAGGACCAAATACTACTACCAGCCTACCCAATCAGGCTATCCTAATACTGGTGTCGATGAAATGAGGGTTCATGTGAGATCGGACGGTTCGGTACTAACTACATATCCACTCAGCGGTGATGACGTTCAGCGATGGGTCCCAGAGCTTAATGATGGCCAAGGCGGTTGGGTAGACACCACATGACGACTAATCGAGTGTCCGACAGTGCTGAGATAATACCTTACTATGATCAGAACTATCGACAGGAGGTCATAGAGAACAAGTCCCCAGATAGCTGGATTGAAATTGCAATCAAAGTGGATGAGACGTATATATATGGGGACGAAGGTTCTGGAGTTACTGGCTTCGCATGCGGCGCTGTCCTCAATTTTCTTGATTCCGTTGAGGCAGTTCTCAATGACGAACAGTATATTGTTGAATTTGAATTTGGGCCATCTTGGTTAGCACTTGATCCGCGGGACGATGCCTCAATCTATGTTGGACGGTGTTCGACATTGAAAGGAGCGAGAAACCCTGATGAGCGCCTCGAAATTGACGTTCAACGGCCTGTATCAAAACAGGGCTGGATTGATGCGGTTATTGATACTGCTCGGGAATTCTATGATACCATCGTAGAACTCAATCCTTCTCTACTTGATGATGATTCTATGATACAAATACAAACTAAAATCATGGAAGTAGAGGAACACACTTTGTCTAATGACGGTGGTTATCGGGACTGAAACTACGATTTGACAGATACAGAGGCTCCGAGCAGGAAACAGCGCTATTCAACGAGCAACTCGGTGAGGAGAACAGGCATTGACTAGTGACACGATCGCTCCGATTTTGAACGGGATAGCGTCATCTATGGCGACGATTCATTCATAGGAGAACGCCCGGCCTTGTCTTATTCTTCCAAACACCATGTACAGCCGTGCCACTGTGAGTAGTCCATCGTTCTCACGTTGATATCAAAACCGTGGATGGAGGGACTCATCGGCATTCTCGAGACGAGAGTATTCCAGCGGTTAGATTCCATATAGCTGTATACAATTCATATATGTCCGTATTGCAGGTAGAACTCTCGAGACTGCCACGAGCGACAACGAGAGCCGATACGGAACTTACTTGGTTAAATACCAGTTTAACCAAGTAGATTTACGTGGGTCGATGCCCTACCCCACAGTGACAATCGTGCCTGAACGAAATTCTGAACTTACAGCCGGTTCTCGAGCCCGCAATCGCAAGGAGGATCCAACTGTCGAGAGCATGGTCGAACGCTACCTCACCAAGAAACTCGAGGCTGGCGGCAGCCGCGCGACGATGCAATCGCCGCTCACTGCTTTTGCCATGTACTGCGAGAACCAGGGTATCGAACGCGTCGACGAGTTGATCGCCGACGACCTTCGGGACTACGGTCTCGAGTTGCGAAGTGCATCCATCGATGGCGACATTGCGGGTTCGACAGCGAATACGTACTTCCGGTACATTCGTGCGTTCCTCTCGTTTTGCGTTCGGGATGGGAAACTCGACACGAATCCCGCCGACACCGAAGCCGCCGAAGAGTTCCTTCCCGAAGATACGCCGACGCGGGACACCCAGTTCTGGGAACCGGACCAACGAAAGCGGTTACTCGAGTACGCCGACGAACGCGTCCGTATGGCACGTGACGAGACGATTGATACACCACTCGAGCGGGCCTACCGCGACCGGACAATCGTCGTGTTGCTTGCCGAACTTGGTTTGCGTGGGGCCGAACTCTTTCGCGACCCGAACGATGATGCCCGTGACGGGCTTCAGTGGGGAGACGTCGATCTCGCGAACGGCCGACTCGAAGTTTTCGGGAAGTCCCGAGAGTACGAGACCGTTGGACTGACCAGAGATGCGCAAGATGCCCTCGAGCGACTACATCGGATTCAGGATCCACCGACCGCCGAGTGGCCGCTGTTCCCCACCGACCACGCTGCGAGCAAGTACGACGCCATTGAAATGGCCACGGGCGAACGACCTCCGACCGGAACCGATATCGACACCGTCTGTCGCGAGCAACGGATTGCCCCGCCGTCGATCACCAAAGAGGCCGGTCGACAGATCCTCAAACAGTTGACTGCCGAGGCTAGGATTGGACTCACAGGCGACGCTGACTACCTCCAACCACATGGTGCACGGCGAGCATTGGGTGCTGAGTTGTATGAACAAGGCCACTCGGAGTTAGCCCAATCGGCCCTGCGGCACTCGTCGATAGAAACGACTCACGAGGCGTATTCGGATATCAAAGCGGAGGACGTTGCTAAGTCAATCGACGAGGTGAGAGAGTAACGACGGGCTCGAGAACAACCTACACCAATAGCTGTTTGATGTGCGAATATTACATTAAGCTTCCAGAGGGCGTGGGCGTACTACAATTGTCTCAGCGCTCCTTTCGTAGGTGGTTCGCTGAGAGTTCCTCGCGGAAATCTGGCTGAGAACGCTCTGGTGAATCGCCATAGGGCGTCGGATTTTGGTATTGGGCGTGCACTGTAACTACCCTTGATAAGGGGGCAATCGAGGTTGTTGGGGAGATAGCTCCCGCTGAGAACGATTACAAGAACATTCTCGCTGCAATCTTCCATATCTCAAGCCTCCAATCCGGACGCAGTCTAGTGATTCACCAGATCCAACTAATTTACTATAGTTGCCACGACCACTGGGATAAGTGATCTTTGGCATAGATCAACTGAAATCTTATCTCCTCATTTCCGTCCTTAATTAAACACAACTATCGGGTTCGATATTATAATGTTTGTTAGTCGCACGGTGAACGTTTAGGCTAGCTTGTGACTCTGTGTCGACGAGAGCGGTTGGTACGATTACCAAATACTTTGGCAAGTAGATTTATTTACTAACAGGCTTAAAAATCAAAATGGCGAGGGGTGGGGACTGTCATCGGCATCGGCACCCTTGCGAAGACATCATCACCTCGCCAACTCACCTTACGCAGACAGCACCGACCCCACTTCGGTGCTGTCGAGTAAATCAAATTTAAACTCCACAGCCACGATCGCTTCTATAGCAGAGGTAGTCCACAGGTGGAGTAAGATGCTTCAGTTCTTGAAGCTAATACCGTTAATAAACTTCGATGATGAGGTATTACCTTTTTCGTTAAAAAATAGATTATCTACGTTCCGTTGCCTTGCTTGAATTACCGCTGTTACCACGCTCGAGGTGTCTTTTTGTCGGGTGGTCTGCAGAGGTTTGACTTCGCAGGGATAATGGGACAAATCTCACGATTCAGTTGTGTGGAGGTACGCCAAGTGTCTACCATCAACCTTGTCGGAGAACTGAACACAAAGATCCTTGGCCTACAAATGATTGAAATACCTATCATGATGTGCACGACCGTTTCCACTGATCTCAGCTGCTGCTGCTCGGTTCGCCTTTCACTGATGGATCATATGGGTTCGGATCAACGCCATACTCCTCAGCGTGTTCGTGGTAGGAGAAGAACCGCGGCGCATCTGGATCGAACGGTCGCTCGAGTGCGTCGAATGCAGCCTTTTTATCCCAGTTTTGGAGGCCGCCGATCGCGGAGCGGTCCTCCAGATCGTGGTAGTCAAGTTCTGGTTCGGTGAGCTCCCACATTTCTTGGCCCGTCTCCGTTCGGATAATGACACTTGAATACTCGTCAGACGAGCCGACCGAGCCGACCGAAACGTCTGCACAGTAGCCGGTGAAATCAGCACACTCGTCGCAGCCTTTCAACGCGGCATTGTGGAAGTTCTCAATGTCCTCTTCGAGGATCATCTCATCGGAATGGTCCCAGACCATCATCTTACCGTGGAGGATATCCATCTTCTTAATATCCTCTGGAGGAATACCGCGTTTCTCCTCGAGTTGCTCACCAACAAACTTGTAGTAGTTAAAGTTCTTGGTACACATCAGTGCAATCGTGTACTCGATCGCACGAACGCCTTCCTCGTGGCTACCGTAGTCCCATTCGAAGTCCTGCAGGGCTTCGATTCCTTCGATCACACATGGCGTCCCGACGACTGCGAGACTGAGGTCATCAAGGTTCATTTCTGGGAACGTATCCTCAATGGATCTGTAGTCGAGGTATTCTAGTGCCATTGTTTGGTTGTAGAACGAACCTGCGTTCTCGATACACTCCTCGGGCGTGGTTGCGATAAGCGGTTCGGCCTTCCATGGCTCGTCCTCACTTTCTGTTGCGATGATCGCGCCGTCGATTTTGCCTTCCTCGAGCAGGCGAATAAGCATGGCAGTGACGAGACCACCGTCCTGTGCATTCGTTCGCCAGTTGTCTCGAACCTTGGCGGAGTGTTCGTCAATCGGGTCGCCGGCGCCTTTGACGTTGTCTTCTCCGCCGGTAATCTTCCATTGACGTTCGTATCGAAGGCCACCACGAGGGCAGAAGTCCCAGCAACGTGAGCATCCGATGCACATCTTTGTCTGGGTTGGTAGTCCGTTTTCGTCGACACCGATTGTATCGACCGGACAGACAGCGACACAGGTACTGCACTGGATACAGCGTCCCTCCTGGATAACAGCATGATCAAGTTCCGTAAACCAGGTTTCGGACGGTTTACCCCCCTCGTAGTCCTTCTGAAATTTTGGAACCTCGTTACCTCTGTCAGAAGCCATGTCGGGTGGCTCTCTTGGTAGTGGGTCGTCAGTGGTCATATGTTAGGTTGCTTATTACGGATCTTTATTAAAATTGTTGTTTATCGATTTGGGGTGACTCCCATTCCACATTTTGACCAGATATAATTCTTAGAGGGGACAACGGCCGGTTCTACAGAATTTCAGCTATCTCCGGCAAAAATCCCATCAGTTTTACAGGGTATTGAGGATATATCTGCGTGGGTTCGCACAGCGACTCTATCGATATCAAAAACAACTTTGACTTTTGCACCAGCGTGTCTATTAATCCACTCTCATAGAAGCGGTCAAAATGTGGAATACTGTTCCGCAGTAGCTCGTTCAATGGATGTTGTATAGCCGAACGAGAATTCCCTTTCTCGGTTGGCTATGAGCAACTTCTTCCTAATATGTTGTCAATTCATCTCGTTAGAAACCTCTTCTGCAGCAATTTTGCCGAATACGGCAGCGTTTGAGAGTCCAGTTCCTCCGGGATAATTATCGAAGAACAACCCGCCAACACTGTTTCCTGCTGCGTATAGCCCAGAAATCGGCTGGCCACGTGTATCGATTACTTCTGCACGGCTGTTCGTCTCTACACCACCAAAGGCGAATGTGATACCGCCAGTTACGCGATACCCGTAGAATGGTGGATCATCAATCGGTAGCGCCCAATTGGACTTTTCGGGATTGATTCCGTTGGTGTCGTTTCCATCGAGTGAGTCTGGATCAAACTCCCCAGGGTCGGTCGCATCGTTAAATTCGTTGACTGTGTTCACTCCTGCTTCTGGGTTATCGCATCCGAGTTCAGTAAGGACTTCCTCAATGGACTCACCTTCTACCCACCCACCTGGTCCAGTTGCACGCTGATGGTCTTTGAGTGGCTCATCGATCACAATATATGCTTCATGACCTGGTTGCTCGAAGATAATTCGACCGAGCTTTGCATACGTATGTGCTCGTGCATCTTCTCCCTCATCGAAGAAGCGTTCCCCTTCGCGGTTTAGAAGAACACCATACTGGTACCCATCAACACGATTTGCTCCTCCTTCAACGGGTGGTGAATCAGCATCAATCAGAGCCATGTGTGCACCGCCCCATTGTCCAACTGCGTTAGCGCCTGTTTCAAGCGCTGCATCGATAGCCTCACCGGTGTTGTATCGACTTCCGCGAACAGTCATTGCATCGTAGTCTGAACCATAGTACTGCGTACGTTTTTCGGGACTAGATTCGTACCCTCCTGCACCCAGAATGACTGCCTCGGACTCAAACTTAACAAATCCATCGTCAGTTATTGCCTTCACACCGACAACGCGGCCGTCGTCGTTACGGATGAGTTCTCGAGCTTCCGTTTTGTAGTAGACATCGGCACCATTCTCTTCGGCAGTTTCGACTAAGGTTGGGACAAGTTCCTCACCGTCAAAGAACGTCCGTGCGACAGTATAACCTACATTCAATGGGTCCATGTCCCAATTTACGCCAAGTTCGGTGAGCCATTCGATAGTGTCCCCAGCGTTATCGACGAGGGTTCGAGCGATTTCAGGATCTGCTCGGTCGTTTGTTTGGGACATGATATCATCGTAGAAATCATCAGCTGAATAATCGTTTATGTCAAATTCGTACCCATATTGCTCAATATCGGCATCGGCTGAAGGGACACGGAACGATTCACTATATCGTGTGTGGCCACCTCGTTTTTCTTTTGGTGCTTTCTCAAGCATAGCAACACTAAGGCCCTTTTCGGCCGCGCGATTCGTGGCTGCTAGTCCAGCCATACCACACCCTATTACTACTACATCGTACTCGCTACTTGTGGGCATACAATTAGCAGCGTATGAGCGCACCTACTAATAGTTATAGGGTACACCGGGAACGGACTCTGTTCAACGGAAACAGCGGAATCAATGTTATGGGGCAGTTGCCATCATACTATTTACGAGCTACAAAATGTACTATCCAAAATTTAAATATAGGTAACAAAACTCTCTCTCTCTCAGAAATGAATAGAACCTCACAATTATATGATAAGATAATTTAATAATGCACAGAAAATAGGCTATTAATTGGTTAGAACGCGTGCTCTGACCAACCGCCATCCACTGTTAAAACGGCGCCGGTTGTGAAACCAGCAGCTGGTGACGCAATAAATGCGACTGCACGTCCAAACTCTTCGGGCGAACCAAGCCGAGAGAGTGGAAGTTCGTTCTCTCGCTGTGTTGTTGCCTCTTCGATTGAAATATCTTCATCTTCAGCAAGTTGGGTAATCTTGTAATCAATCCTATCAGTATGGATTCCACGCGGAGCGACGCAGTTGACGCGAACACCGTTATTTCCATACTGCCTTGACAGTGTTTTAGATAGTCCGTAGATACCAGACCGGAAAACATTGCCAAAGAGACCGTACTTGTTTGGTTCTAATGCCGAGGCAGCAGCGAGATTCGTGATTGAGCCACTACCGTTTTGGAGGTATGGAAGCGCAATTTTACAGGCCTGTATCGTACTCCGAAGGATGGCCTGATATGCATCGTCAAACTCGTCCAGTGTAGCGTCAGCAAAGAATTTAGAGGCGGGTCCACCATGATTTGTTACAAGAAGATCTAACCCGCCAAGTGTGTCAATTGCGCCCGTCATACCTGTTTTAATTGAATCTGGATCGCTTAAATCGCACACTTGGTAACCGATTTTATTTGGGTCACAATTTGTCTCCTCTTGAATCTCTTCGACAGCCGTTGTCAAATTGTTAGGGTCACTGGATGTAATGACTACGGTAGCACCTTCTCTGACGAACTGTGTTGCAGCAGCTCGACCAAGACCTTTGCTTCCTGCCAACACGAGTGCAGACTTGTCAGCTAGTTCTAAGTCCATATCATCATTACAGAGAGGCCATACTTATCACCGTCGAAAATTGTTAGATAACTTACTTTAATCTGTAGTGGACTGTTCTCCGCTTGGTTAGTATCGTAGTGCTGTGTCTCACGCCTGTGGTCCTATACAATAAGATCGTTCTCATACACTAAAATAAAATATTAATTTAAATAAGAAAGAGAGAAAAACATCTACATAATGATTGTGCATATTATTCCCGGTATTGGTCCCGCAATACGGAACTTTATATACAAATACAGGGTTGATTTGTACCTATGATACTAAATCTCACAACAGGACTTCGAGAAATTTCGTGAGGTGGGACTTTATTACCCTGGAGGTCTCAGGACAAGTCATGAAACAAAATCAGTCGACGCCCCCGGTCAAATCGACCGAAACAACATTGGAGATTATTGAAGCGCTCAGATCGCTTGATGGCGGTCGAATAAACGAATTAGCAGATTACCTTGACCAATCGCCTAGTACTGTTCATAGGCATTTGAACACCCTGCTGAAACACGATTATGTTACGAAGGTCGGTGATGAGTATCACCTTGGTATGCGAGTGTTGACTATCGCTGGGTGTGTGCAAACACGTGATTCTGCGTACCAACTGGCCAAATTGAAAGTCGATGAATTGGCCGAAGAAACTGGTGAGCACGTCCAGTTCCTTGTTGAAGAGCATGGCAGGCGATATTACGTTCATACAGGAACTGGAAAGCAGGCTGTACAGACAGACTGTCAATTAGGTAAGACAGGCTATCTTCACTGCACCGCTGCTGGGAAATCAATCCTAGCAAATCTTCCAGAAGATTATGTTGATGAGATAATTACCGAACACGGACTTCCATCGCTCACGACGAATACAATTACTGATGAAGACGAGCTTTCTGACGAACTTGAAAACATTCGTAAGACCGAGATTGCGTTCAATTTAGAGGAATCAAAAATAGGACTGAACTCGGTCGGAACCGCTCTTATGGACCCAAATGGGTCCGTAATCGGGGGACTGAGTATTTCGGGACCAGCTCACCGCTTGAAGGGTGAAAGGCTCAAGACAGAGATCTCCGACCTGCTACTTGGAGTCGTGAACGAACTCGAGCTAAAGATCAAGTACGAATTGTAATACGAACGTACCTTTGTAATTGCAACATCAGAGGTTATTACACAGGTACTGTTGTAAGGTAGAACGGCATTGTCGGAATTACGTGTGTCTCTTTGTAATTGCAACATCAGAGGTTATTACACAGGTACTGTTGTAAGGTAGAACGGCACTGTCGGAATTACGCGTGTACTTTTGTAAATAAGTTTGACTCGGTCATTGGAGAATTCATTCCCGGGGAATTGAGAGAATGGTTGGGCTTACACCAGAGTTCCTGTAAACTTGTATGTCAATATCTACTCATCCAACACCAGGAATTGGATTAGTTATCCAACATTGATGAGGTATTTTGCTTAGACCGGTTGATAACGACGTTTGAGCGATAGCCCAGAACAATTTTATCAACAAGTTATTACTCACCGACAATATCTCGTCTTTACGTTATCTAACTATGAACCAAGATTTCGTGACACGGGATTGGATATGTGGGCTCCATAACCAAACTCTCGTATTATAATGATCTATGCTTTACTACAAATGGTCTATTAATAGCACTATGTATTTGTATTTTATATTGAGGAGGAGGTAGTTGGGGAAGTATGAGTCAGTTATATTGGTGGGTAATTGGAACTTTGAAACGTCTCAGCCAGGAAGTTCACTCGCAAATAGTGGGGAAAAACAGACCACCAGTGTATTGTTTCGGGATCTTGCTTCCGAAGTTTGTTTGATATTAGTCTTGGAGCTCTGCCTAACGAAGACTCGCGCTTTTTATCTCTCATCCCAATCTGAATATTGACGAAGATGCCCTCTTTGCTGCACTGGGGAACAATGAAATTACTGGTGAAAGACTTGACGTCTTTGTGGATGAAATGCCTACACCAGATCATTCGCTTATCAAACATGACGATCTCGCCATGGCACTAAACATCTCAGGAACCACAATTTGGTCTCTACGGCGAATGAGTCTCGGTGGTGAAAATACGTCGATAGGTCTACAAGAATTTACTTCCGTGGACAACACTCAGTGCGGAGGCAATCAATCGATGATGTTTGCCGGTACTGTATAGAGCGCTGGTTTGAATTACATTGATTGTCACTACCGGCAACGCTTTTGACGGATACACATGACTATTGCTTGTATGTGTCCAGTGATGCTACGGACCATTGATGCTACAGCAGTCGGAGCAATCATAGAGAAGACGCCTGGGCCCACCCAATTACACGTCGAAAACAAAGGGGGGTGGTGACATGGTACGTCTTGCTCGGTCTGCGGGTGGTGCGCCGTTGCTCGGTGATGACACCGGATACGTTCCACTCTCAGCCGCTGACCCCTCACTCACGAGTATTTGTGATGCCTTACCGCGTGCTGCGTCTGGTACTCTTCCGGACCCTGGTAAGGCGACTGCTGAGCCTATTCCGGCCTCAGACATCTCGTTTGCATCTCCGCTCGGAAAGTACGGTAAACTTTGGGGTATTGGGCTCAATTACGCCGAACATGCGTCTGATCTCGACGAGGATAGACCGACTGAACCAGCTAGCTTCATGAAGCCGAAAACCGCGGTGACTGGTCCCGGTGGCCCTATCCGACTCCCTGAACGGGAAATATCGGACCGTGTCACAGCTGAAGGTGAGCTCGCTGTCGTTATAGGGCGAACCTGTGGAAATGTCGCTAAAGATGATGCAGAGTCTGTAATTGCTGGCTATGTCCCTGTTATCGATATGACCGCTGAGGACATTCTCGAAAAGAATCCTCGATATCTTACTCGCTCAAAAGGCTTTGATTCGTTCATCGTCTTTGGCTCCTCTATACTTACAACCGATGAGGTTCGAAATCTCGAGTCAGTAACGGTCCAAACGATTGTCAACGGCGAGGTCAAGGCTGAAAATCAAGTTCGGAACATGATGACACCACCGCGGGAACTTGTATCCTTCCATTCTAACATCATGACGTTCGAACCCGGTGATATCATTTCGACGGGCACGCCGGGCGCATCGCCGATCGACGCTGGCGATCATGTAACTGCGGATGTTGAGGTTGTTGGTGATGTGAGCGCTGACGTCGTACGCTAACCGTCATTCAGCTATACTACCAACAACACCCCACTCTGTAAGAAGTGTTGGAGAAACGGCTTGAAGTTCTATATTTTAGCAGCCAGAAATTATAGAAAATATATATGACGGCGGTGCCATAGACCTGGTGTGAAATGCCGAGAAGTGTTTACGAAAGCTTCTCGATATTGTTGACGACCTCTTTGGCGTATTCGCTGGCTGCGAGCTTCTCGGCATCGTCAAGTTGGCGCTCGAGGTCGTATGTCACTTTGCCGGACGAAATGGTCTCTTCAACAGCGTCGCGGACGAGGTCCGCAGCGTCGTTCCACCCGAGGTACTCGAGCATGATACGGCCTGAGAGGATCATCGCGGTGGGATTGACCTTGTCTTGACCGGCATACTTTGGTGCAGACCCATGAACTGGTTCGGCAAGAAGGCGGCCATCACCGAAGTTAGCACCAGGTGCAATGCCGAGACCACCGATTTGAGCACCACATGCATCAGACATATAATCACCGTTCAGATTCATTGTCGCAACGACATCGTACTCGTCGGTCCGCGTCAGGATTTGCTGGAGCATGTTATCCGCGATGCGGTCATTGACTACGACAACATCATCGTCAGCTTCCCCATCGCTTTCTTCCCAGAGCGTGTCCTCGGTGATAACCTCATCTCCATACTCCTCTTCAGCAACCTCGTAGCCCCAGTCACGGAACTGGCCCTCGGTGAACTTCATGATGTTCCCTTTGTGTACGAGAGTGACCGAATCACGATCGTGCTCGAGGGCGTAATCAATTGCACGTCGAACCAGTCGTTTGGTCCCGAATTCAGTGATGGGTTTGATACCGATGCCAACAGGGCCATCATGAATGATATCGGTTGCGCCCATCTCATCTTCAACAAACTCACGAACTTCCTCAACATCATCCGTTCCAGCCTTCCATTCGATGCCTGCGTAGACATCCTCGGTGTTTTCGCGGAACGTCACCATGTCCATCTGTTCTGGCTCCTTTACGGGTGACGGTACACCATTGAGGTGATAGGTCGGACGGACGTTTGCGTATAGATCGAGTAGTTTACGAAGCCCGACATTCAGAGACCTGAAGCCGGCTCCCACGGGTGTCGTTAGTGGCCCTTTGATTGCGACGCGGTGTTCCTTGATCGCTTTGACAGTCTCATCGGGAAGATTTTCGTCATACTTTTTTCGGGCTGACTCACCAGCGTAGACACGCATCCAATTGATTTCCCGTCCAGTTGCCTTTGCAGCTGCCTGCAGGACGTCCTGTGTTACGGGACCAATGTCTTTTCCAACACCATCTCCATAGATAATTGGAATAATCGGATTGTCTGGAACCTCTGGTTCGCCATCGTCGGTTACTGTAATCTGTTCCCCACCTTCGGGGACGTCAACCTTGTCGTACGTCATAATCATTTGAACAGGCACACTCCATAACCATAAATTGTGCTATTCAGGTGTTCTTGTCGTTCACGAACTGCTATTTTTACTGCCCCCTGAAAAAAGGGAGCGGAAATCAGTTGGACTCTTCTGCGTCAACAGCTACAAACCGCTCAGGGACTGACTCATTTGCGGTATGCGTATTGACTAGCCCGATCAGTGTTTCAATTGTAGCACGGCGTGATCGGTCCGTTGAGGCACCGATATGCGGCGTCACGACGATGTTGGCATATTCGTGTAACAGAGAATCCACAGGAAGTGGCTCTGTCTCGAAGACATCGAGCCCGGCACCTGCGATTGATTCGTTTCGAATGGCCTCTACAAGCGCTGATTGGTCAACAATCGGGCCTCGCGCCGTGTTAACAATGGTTGCCTCTGGCGACATTTTCTCGAACGCTTCTTTGCCGATCATACCTCGTGTTTCCTCCGTTAGTTCGGCTGTCACTATAATTGCATCTGATTCCGTGAGCAGGTGGTCCAGAGACACGAGTTCCGTCCCCGTGATTTGTGTATCTACCTCGTGTACATACGGATCGTATACAAGCACCTCTGCATTGAACCCATCGAGCAAGCCAGCAACTCTACTCCCGACGTTTCCAAATCCAATGATTCCAACCGTCTGCTGGGTGACTGGCCGACTTGTCGGCATTGAATCCCGCCAATTGCCGTTCTCGAGGGCTTGTTGTCCAAGAAACACATTTCGATTGACAGTTAGGAGTAACGAGAGTGCGTGCTCGGCGACGGAGAGGGCATTAAGCCCGGGTGTGTAGACGACGGTAGTGTCGTTTTCTGCCGCGGCCTCGAGATCCACTGAGTCAAGTCCGGTACCAATTTTTGCGATCAGTTCGAGTTCTGAGGCTGACTCCAGTACTCGTTTCGTGACTGGTAGTCTTGAAGAGGTAATGAGTACCTCTTTGTTGGTCAGGGCATCGACCAGTGCTGTTTCAGTGTTTTCAACACCAATTTCGATGTTAACATCGCTGTTAGCCACGTCAAAGAGTATCTCGCGTGGTTTAATATCTTGATCGACGAGCGCCTGTACCATGGTTATTCTTCTCCTCGAATAATCGTGACAACTGGGCACGTCGCATTGAGGAGCAAGGATTGAGCCGTACTCCCAAAGAGAACCTTCCCGACGGGCGAGCGTTGTCGTCCACCGAGCACAATGTACCGTGCATCGTGATCGTCGATGTATCCTAGCAGGGCTTCTGCGGTATCGCCAACTAGGCCGACCGGTTCGTATTCCTGGGCGACGTTATCGGCCGCACCATCAGCAATCTTTTTCGCGTACGCACGAACTTCATCGAGGGGTACCGTGGTCCCTGTCTCCTCAACACTCGTCTGCTCGATCCCACGAAACTCTTTCTGGCTTAGGACGTGAACGATGTGGAGTTCTTCATCCATCGCTTTTGCGAGCGCCTCTGCTTCCGTGACTACGTCGTCGGTCGATTCGCCTCGATCGACTGCAGCTATTACAGGCATACACCCCGTTATACTCACTAACGGGATATATAGACTGGTGGTCGCACTAATTGAGGTCTCGTGTAGCCATTTTGGAAATTCAACCTATACTATGATTTCACTTTGGTGGTAAATATAACCAACCACCTACTCGTATCGATTACTTTGGGTTGCTATGTCCTTTTCAGAGACGAAATCCCCCGGAACAGTAGGTTTTTTTAACGCAGTCTTGGAATTGGATCCTAATGGATTCGGACACTGATGAGGCGGAGTCGGTGCCACGTCGAACTCGCCTCATCCAAATTGCAGGGACACTTGTTTCGCTTGTCATCCTCGTCATTGGCGTGATGGCGCCGCCTATGGTCGGTCTCGAGCGAGAAATGCAATTAGTGCTTACTGTTTTTCTCCTAACAATCGTGCTGTGGGTTACGAAGCCAGTCCCATTTACGATCTCGAGCGTGCTGGCGATGTCACTGCTGTTCGCGTTAGGGATCACAGACTCATTTGACGCGGCAGTGAGTGGATTTGCTTCCGAGTTGGTCTTTTTCCTATTTTTGCTCATTCTTCTTGGAAACACTGTCTCAAAGACAGGCCTCGACGAGCGGGCAGCACAACAAATTCTCTCGAAAGAGAGTACGCCCCGCAAAACGGTTAGGTCGTTATCGGCAAATCTCTTCGGACTGTCGTTTTTTATGCCGTCCGCGGTTGCTCGAACGGTTACATTCATTCCGCTGGTTAAGGGAATTGCTGATCGATTTGGGCTAGGTCAGGGAAGTAACTTCGAGAAATCGTCGTTTTTCATCCTTGGCCATGTGAACCCAATTGCCTCTATGGCCCTCATGACTGGTGGTGGAATGGCAATCATCACATCCGAAGTAATCCGGTCCTCTGTTCGGGATATTACTTGGGTGGAGTGGGCGATATATATGATTCCTCCTGTTGCCGTTTTGTATACTCTTGGTGCCATTGCTGCAGTCCGTTTGTATCCAATCAACGACACGACGACGATTACGGACACTGGTCAACTGGACGATGAGTCGCGGATAGCACAATCCGAAGGGTATGGGACTGAACCACTGAGTCGCAACGAACGAATTGTTGCGTTGGTCATGGGAGGAACGGTGGTTGCTTGGATTGTAGGTTCGTTTCTTGGTATACCGACGATATTGCCAGCTGTCGCCGCAGTCGTTTTGCTCGCGCTTCCAAATATTGGAATCATTACGTCCGAGGATGTTCACTCAATGAGCTGGGGAATTCTTTTTGTGATCGGTGCTATGTTTTCGATCTTGGATGTGATGGAGACCACTGGAACACTCACATTCATCGTTGATGCGATGACTAACTTGATTCCGTTTGCAACAATGACGACATGGCAAGTTGTCGCAATTCTCCTTGCTATCGCAGTCATTATGCGAACGTTCTTCTCGACGGCTTCCGCCGCGATTACCGTCGTTCTTCCTATTGTCCTCGAGTTTGGTGGTGTCCTTGGTGTCAATCGGTTTTATCTCGCTCTCTCGATTTTGCTCGTTGTTGCATCAACCACTTTTTTACCCTTCAATACAACGTCGGTTTTAGTATCGTTTGATCAGGGGCCGCTAAATTTACGCGAGGTGTTTGTCTTTGGCTGTCTCACCATGCTGTTTGCTCTGGTCATTATCCCTCTTACTTGGCTGTTCTACTGGCCACTTGTAGATGCTATACTCTAGCACTACCCACAAACACGGTCATATGGTCGCTGTGTTGTAGGGTCTCCGTTAAACGGACAGTTGAAGTCCTCAAAGCGCTATGTTATAGAACTCATTTGACAGCTCCTCTCTCAAATATTGCTACTTAGTACCAATCCAGAGTGATTAGGCTTGTGTGAAGTGGCTATATACAGGACAAAACCCAGAACCGATGGAAAAATCAAATTAATTTAATAATGTGGCGGACAAAAGATGGTGTCCTAAATTATAAATATGGGGAGAATCAACTGGGTGTTGTAATGCCACGCAAGATTGCTAAGGACAGTTGTAACCGTCGGAAGGTGCTGCAGGGTGCAGGGGCGCTATCTGTTGCCGGTTTAACCGGTATTGCGGGATGCCTCGGTGATGATGATGATGGAAATGGAAACGGCAACGGAACCGGGAATGGTGACGGTAGTGGAAATGGTGACTCCACTGATTACCCATCTGAAGACATTCGCTTCATTGTCCCATTCGGTGAAGGTGGTGGGACAGATGTCTACGCACGCGAGATGGTTCCACTGATGGATGACCGCCTTGACGACGTCAATATCGCTATCGAAAACATCTCGGGTGCGGCATCGATGCGAGGGACGGGTGAGATGATGTACTCCGAACCTGATGGCCACACTGTCGCTGCATACAATCCGCCATCAACCCCTGTTTCCGAGATGGTCAATCCGCAGGATTTCGACCTCGAGGATGCGACCGGTGTGTGTACCTACGCAAGTACGCCGTTCGTTATCGTTGCAAATTCTGAACACGAGATTGAGGGCTACGAAGACCTCATGGATCGATATGAAGACGGTGAGTTCGACAACTTCAGCGGAAAGGAACGTGGTGGTGTTGACCACGTGATGGCAATCCTCATGCAGAATCTTCACGGGTTCGAGTGGGACCAGTACGTCGGCTACGATGGAACTGGACCAGCCGTTCAGGCAACAATATCCAATGAGGTCCCTGCCTGTATTGCGACTGATACTGGTGCTGAAGCAGGTGTCGAGAGCGGAGATCTTGATCTAGTCGTTGGCCTTGTTAGCGATGGAACGGATGTCTTCCCAGATATTGAGACGGTTACTGATCTTGGGTACGACAACATCGATTTTATTTCGCAACTAAGCCGGGGGATCTACGCTCCACCGGATACGCCAAATGAGTACACCGAAGTTCTTGCTGATGTCGTTGAGGAGGTTCTCGAGACAGACCACATGCAGGAATGGTCCGAAGAGACAGGGAACATCATCCAGTACGGTGATGGTGAACATGCCGAAGAGGTTGTGGACGAAGCTTACGAGGTCATCCCGGAGAACGTTGACCTCGAGGAAGTTCGTGACGCAGCCAACTAGTTGAATCGTATCGATCGCCATTCGCGGGGCGGTCAACAATATTTATATAGAATACATCGCAAAGCATAAATCATGAAGTTCCAATCAGCGTACCGTGAGATAGTTTCCCGGATCAATTTGGAGTACGTGCTCCTTTTAGTGATGCTAGCCTCTTCTGCGTACATGATCTGGGAGTCGTACAACTTTTCAATTAGTGCTGCCGCAACATTTCCTCGACTGACAGCAGGATTTGTATTAATTGGAACGGTGTTACTCCTGTTCAGGCCGTATCTTCCAGAGCCGCTATACTCGTTCGTCGCTGAATCTGCTGATCTCATCGATGTTGATGACCAGCAGATGGGTGGCGATGAATCGAATGATGTAGAACAAGAGGAAGATGAGATAGAGAGAAGTGACGAGAGCAACGAGGTTTCGACGGTTGGTCGACCGATTCACGATGCTGTCTTTACCAGTGGAGCCGCTCTGGGATATGGTGTTTTAGCGTATGCAATGGGGATTATGTGGGCGAGCCCAGTGTTCGTATTGATGTACGGAATCTGGTTCAAACTGTCATGGCAAACGATACTCCTCCTTATCGTACTATCGCTTGCCGTCTGCTTTGGCTTCTATGAGGCACTCAACCTTCGTGTTGATGTCGGCAACATTGTCTTCACGGAGGGGGTATTCTAATGAGTACTGTAGCAGCATTGGCAGAAGCGTTACAGGTTCTTTTCACTGGTGAGACATTCCTATGGGTTGTTATCGGTATCATCTTGGGGATGATTGCTGGTGCACTTCCGGGTGTTGGGAGTGCAATGGGAATGGCGATTATCCTACCGCTGACTCTTCCACTGGAACCAGTTACCGCAATCATTCTGCTAGTTAGTATGTATAGTGGATCGATGTACGGCGGATCCATTGCAGCAATTCTAGTTAATGTCCCAGGAACTGGTGGTGCGGCAGCTACGACCCTTGATGGCTATCCAATGTCACAGAAGGGTCAAGCTGTCCAGGCTCTCTCAATGTCGGCGACTTCGTCGGCAATTGGTGGGTTCCTGACAGTAGCCGTACTTATTCTGTTCTCTCCGGTTCTGATCGAAATCGTTCTTATGTTCGGTTCACCGGAGTTCTTCCTGATGGCGGCATTTGGATTAGCGATGATCACCGTCGTTGTCCAAGGGTCAATCGTAAAGGGTCTCGTTGCAGGCGCGTTTGGACTTATGCTGACGTCGATTGGTATCGCACCGAATTCGCCAGAACTTCGGTATACGTTCGACTCTCTTGCGCTATACGATGGGCTTGATTTCATCGCTGCGCTGATTGGGATGTTCGCTATCGCGGAAATGATCAAGCTCTCGGCGAAGAAAGGCGGAATTGCTGACCAGTCAATCACAATGGCTGGAAGTGCAATCCAAGGTGTTCGAACGTCAGTGAGTTATCCCATTACGATTGTGAAGTCTAGCTTCATGGGAATGCTGATCGGCGCTATTCCTGGCGCCGGCGCGACTGTCTCAAATTTCTTTGCCTACGGCGAGGCCATGCGTTCCTCAAAAGACTCTGAGACCTTCGGTAAAGGAAATCCATTAGGCGTCATCTCAGCAGAATCGTCGAATAATGGCACAATCGGTGGTTCGCTTATTCCTACACTTGCGTTTGGAATCCCAGGTAGTGGATCGACTGCGGTGTTGCTGGGCGGTCTCTTGATGCATGGGCTTCGACCAGGTCCTGACTTGTTTGAGGGAGAACTCGCGACGACGTATGCGTTCCTTCTCGCATTGCTAGTTGGGAACGTGTTCATCCTGCTTGCTGGCGTCTTCCTCGTTACCAGAGCAGGTCGCATCACCCAGATTGACACGCACGTAATTATCCCAGTGATTATTGTGCTGTCTGTGGTTGGTGGGTACTCGCTGCGAAACAATTGGATCGATGTCGCAACCGTTCTCCTCCTCGGTGTGCTCGGTTACATCATGGTGAAACATGATTATTCCATCATCGCGTTCGTCTTGGGGGTGGTGTTAGGCCCAATCGCCGAAGAGAACCTCATGCGTTCGTTACAGATCTCAGATGGCTCGTATCTCATCTTTGTCCATCCGACTGAACAGCCCATCTCGTTGTTGATTACGACATTGATCTTTGTGGTCATCTTTGGGCCTTTCATTAAGCCTTGGATCTCGCAAAAACTCTCAGGATAGAGCAGATCACTCTGTGAGCATTTTTCTTTCTTACGTATCTTCGTTTGTTTTCTGTTGTGGCATAGTCTCTCTTATCACTCAGACACTAGCTGGTGTGATCTCGAACGGAGTTCGCACAGAAATCTAAGGAGATACCACGACTTGCTGTAGGAAGTATTCGAGTACGAGGTACAACAGTTGTGTTTGGTTGTGAACTTCCGGCCATATGCCTCGGAACCATTTGGGACGGCATTCCTTTGGAACCACAGTAACAGGTAAAACAGTTCACATACTAATCGCACAGCTGTCCTACGATTGGATGTGCACTAACTTTCAGTGCCTGTTATAACAGACGCCGCGGTTGCAAAGTGTGTTGGCAGTAATTTGATGCAGTGTTAAAGAATCCCCCATCCTTGTAGCCAGGATTGTTCACGGATCGTAGCTCTCAATCGTCAAAAAAGCCGAATCGGATTTAAAAGAACGTAAACTCGCCATCCTCGATGACAACTTCGCCATCGAGTTCGAGTGTCGGTTCGGCCATCATCGCGTCAAAGTGGACCGGTGCACGGGTCGTTCCGCCAAGGTTACTGCTGGTACCGATACCAAAGTGAACGTTACCGTAACGCCCGTGGTCGTTCGAGAACCAGCCGTTGAATTCTGGGCACTCAGGATTCATGCCAACTGCGAGCTGGGCGATGTTGTAGACTGCCGGGTCGTCATGTTCCTCCCAGACACGCTGGATCGTTTCGGCCTCCTTGCCACCTTCAACCGAAGTTACTGCGCCGTCTTCGATCTCCATTTCGACAGGCTCTTCGAGGACACCAATATCCAAGTTTGGAATTGCTCCGTCGAAGACCACTGTCCCTTCAGTCGTTCCTTCAACGGGAGCTATGTTGGATTCGATATGGACTAATGCAGTGAACTCTCCCGATTCGTCGGCAATACCGGGGTGAGCGTTGCCACCGCGCCCCTCAAGACCAACAGTGACGTCGGTTCCTTGTGGAGAAGTGACTCGTGCCTCGCTCGCTTCGGAGAATTTTTCGGCCATCTCCTCACAATGAGGTCGCATTCCTTCGTAGTCAGCATAAAGGCCGCCTCGAACGAGCTGTTCGTCTGTGAATTTCACCATACTAATCAGCCTAGCACCATTCTCCTTGGCTTTCGCAGCGGCTTCGGAGTGGGTAATCGAGCGATGGACTGGTGTGATGATAACATCTGCCTTGAGCATTGCAGCGGCAACTGTCTCTTCGGGCTCGTTGCCGTCGTACTCTCGCGGGTCCATCAGCGTCATGGTTACGTTGGCGTCGCGTTCCTTTGCGGCAGCTGCAACTCGCTCGGCGACATCTGCAACCTTCCAGTCGCTGACGACGAGGACATCCTCATCGGGTTCAATCGCTGCACAGGTTTCAATGACGATACTCGCACCTTTCATCTCCTGAACGGAGTCCATGCTGCATGTTCGAACACCGCGATACTAATACGTTCCTGATGCGGTCAGTTCTTGTCTAGCATTATTGTAATAAAAAATCAATTGGGGCATTTGGAAGAGATAGCTACACACTGGCATCACCAGGGTACCATTTGATAACTTCTTTTTCAACAACACCATTAAAATAGTGATATAATTCGTGTGTAAAGAGGTGATTGCTAGGCTGAATTTGCGAGAAACGATACTATCAATTAGTCCCCCCTCTAACTCACTGATAGACTGATGGATCAACAGCAATTAGCGTGTGCAGTCGTTCGTGGTGGTACAAGTAAGGGTGTCTATATTCGCGAGGAAGAACTCCCTGCCGAGAACCGAGATGAAGCCATCCTTTCCTTGTTTGGAAGTCCGGATGACCGTCAGATTGACGGACTCGGTGGTGCGACTTCGACGACTTCGAAGGTAATGCTCGTTACGGACAGTGACCGGGATAACATTGATGTCGACTACACCTTTGGTCAAGTCGCGATCGAAGAGTCTGTTATTGACTGGGGTGGGAATTGTGGAAACCTTACATGTGCAATCGGTGCCTTCGCTGTTGACGAGCGTGTCGTTCCGATTGACGAGAGCGCTGATGAAGTAACGCTGCGCCTGTATAATACAAATACAGACTCAATTATCGATCAGACCGTCCCGCTTGCTGATGGCCATGCCGCCACACAGGGCAATTTTAAGGTCCATGGTGTTCCTGGAACAAGTGCACGTGTTGATACAACGTTTACTGATCCAGCGGGGGCAGTCACTGATGAGTTACTCCCTCTAGGTGAACCAACAACTGAACTTGAAGTCGATGGTGAGGTGCTCGAGGTTAGTGTTGTTGATGTCACAACACCTTCCGCGTTTGTCCGGGCAGCAGATATCGGCCTTACCGCCACGGAACTACCCGAGGAGATTGACAGTGACCCCGAACTTCTCGAGAAACTTGAGCGTATCCGGGCCGAAGTCTGTGCTGAACTCGGATTAGTCAGTGACCCAGAACGGGCCGAAATCGAATCCCCTGGCTATCCAAAACTTGCCTTTGTTACCGAACCAACAACATATGAAGGTACGGCGGGGAACACGGTTCCAGCTGACGACCAGTCAATTACCTCACGGATCATGAGTATGCAGAAACTTCACCCAGTCTACGCTGTGACTGGTGCATCAGTGACGGCTGCTGCGGCGCTTATTCCCGGCACAATCCCTAACGAAGTAGTTGAGGATGGCGGTGACGAGGTCAGTATTGGCCATCCAAAGGGAACGATGACGGTCCGTGCCAATGTTGACCGGAGTGAACCCTCTGTTGATGGCGTTACAATCTATCGGACCCAACGTCGTCTCATGGACGGGACTGGATACTATACTCTCGATTGATATGTCCTTGCAATAACTGAACTTTCATTGACGGAACTATCTCCGGTATTTTTATTTTGTGTGAGACTATGTTTCACACGAACGACGCATGCTTGACGTAGAAATGGCAGCAGCAGCACGAGGTATTGTAGACGACTGTCTCGACGTCCAACCCGGTGAGGAAGTGTTGATTATCGCAGACGCAAAAAAAGAAGAGGTCGGACGCGCCGTCGCCCGGGCCGCAACCGGCGCGGGGGCCGATGCAATCACGATGACAATGCCGTTGCTCGAGAGCCACGGAAACGAGCCCCCGGAGACGGTCGCAGAGGCGATGAAAGCCGCAGATGTCGCCTTTACGTGTACGACCCACGCGATCACGCACACGCGATCGAGGCTTGAGGCAGCCGAGGCCGGTACACGGTTTGGTATTCTCCGTAGCGTCACCGAGGAGATGATGGTCGAGGGTGCGATGAGCGTCGACTTCGAAGAACTGCGCCGCCGGACAGAGGCAGTCCGTGACGTATTCGACGCCGCCTCTGAGGTCCACGTGACCAGCGACAAGGGTACCGATATTACGTTCAGCGTCGATGGCTGTTCGGCTTTCTCGCTCGATGGCTACTTTCACGAGAACTACGGCTTCGCGACACTCCCACCGGGCGAGTCACCGACCCATCCAGCAGAGGACACGGCCAACGGAACCATCGTAATCGATGTCTCGATGGACAACCTCGGCCAACTGACGGAATCAATCTCACTCAAACTCGAGGACGGGTTCGTTACTGAGGTTTCGGGTGGTGACCAGGCCGATGAACTCCGACAGTTGATCAAGGAGAGCGACGAGAATGCCAGCAACCTCGCAGAGTTTGCTATTGGTACAAACCCAAAGGCGAAGCTGATTGGAAACCTCGCAGAGGACAAGAAACGCGCTGGTACGGTCCATTTTGCTATTGGTGACAACGAGTCACTCGGTGGTAGCCGTGAGAGCGAAATCCACCTTGATGGCGTTGTTCGTACTCCGACGGTTCAACTTGACGATCAGGTTGTCGTCAAAGATGGACAGCTGGTTGACGACCTGTTCCAGTAATCAATTTGGTCGCAAAAAGCGCTATCAAGTGTGGTACGGCCTGTTGAATACACTGGTTTCGACCAAGGAATAGCCACCGTCGCCAAAACAAATTTTCTGTATTTTCCTGAGATAACCAACTAACGCGGACGACCGCTCGACAATCAGACCTCACTTGGGGTATTACTGGATACGCCTATATGTACCCTCATCGATATGGCTTGTATGAACGATCTTTCCCCGTCTACGTGTACAATTGCAGCGACTGGTGATTCGATCATCACTCGCCGCGTAAGTCACCTCATCGATCGCACCGAGGGTTTCGCAGAGCTCCGATCTGTGCTATCCGCTGCAGACACGACGGTAACGAATCTTGAGGTGCTCGTTCCCAATGAGGACGCTTCTGCGACGCCCTCGGTCCCTGTTCCGAGCCAGTACCAGTATCTCAGTCCTCTGTCTGGAGTTCTCATGCGAGCCGATCCGTACGTTCTCGATGAACTCGATGCGTTAGGGATTGATATCTTTACGACGACATCGAACCACTCATTCGATTACGGTCGTTCAGGGATTTGTTCCACTGCTGCCGCGTTGAATGAGCGCAGACTCCCGTTTGCAGGGATGGGAGAGACTCTCGTTGAGGCCCGCCGACCAACCTATTGCGAGACATCAGGTGGTCGCGCCGGTCTTGTAGCAGCCACGACAAGCGTTCCCCCCGGGAGCGAAGCAGGAAACGCGTCATCAATCCACCCTGGCCGTCCCGGAATTAATCCGCTTCACCTCCGATGGGTGTACGGCGCGACGGCCGAGCAACTCGAACAACTCCGACATCTTGCCGATACGTTAGGGGTCGAGGAAATGAAGTCGACGTGGCTCGATCGCTCTGAGCCTGGCTGGGATGACGGACCATACTTCTGGTTCATGCACATGCCCTTCGAAGAGGTCGACAGCGCGGCTGATGTTGGAGTTCGGTATGAACCGCTTGGGGACGACCGTCGTGCTTACCTCGGTTCGGTAGCCGATGCAGCGAAGAACGCTGACAGGACCATTGCAACTCTCCACAGCCATCAGTCAGCCGGTGGCGTCCGGAACACGTCGGAGACGCCAGACTTCTTACGGGCGTTTGCTCGAGAGTGCATCGATGAGGGGGCCGATATCTTCGTCGTAACCGGTCCGCATGTACTCCGTGGAATGGAAATCTACGATGGGTGCCCGATTTTCTACTCACTTGGAAACCTCTTCTACCAGACGGAGACAATCGAACGGCTCCCACCAGAGAGCTTCGAGTTCTACGGGGTCGACGACCCCACGGCCGTCACAGACCTGTTCGATTCGCGTTACACCGACATTGACGGCAACCCGATTGGCAGTCTTGCACGCGAAGAGTACTGGGAAACGATTGTCCCAGTTTGTGAATTTAGTGAGGACGGTCTCGAGTCGGTTCGAGTTTATCCCTGTACCCTCGGACAGAACCGCGACCGTCCTCAGCGTGGGACTCCCGTCGTCGCCAGTGGCGAATATGCAACAGAGATTCTCGAGCGGTTCGAATCGCTCTCTAGCCCGGCGAGTATTGATCTCCATATTGAGGATAATATCGGGGTTGTCGAGCCGTAGCATCCTCACTTCTGGCTTCCGATGTCCGAACGCTTATTTAGAGTGGTATTGATTCACACGTGTCATGGAGTTCGATGATCAAACAGTTCTTGTTACCGGTGCCAGTCGAAACATTGGTGAAGAAATTGCTGTTGAGATTGCAGCACGCGGCGGTGATGTCGGTATTACCTCGAGGACAGACAAACAAGCGTGTCTCGAGACAGCCAAACGAGTCGAGAACGCCGGTGGATCTACGACCGTTGTTACTGGCGACCTAGGTGACCCCGATGATGTCGAACGGATCGTCTCATGCGTTCGGGAGGACCTCGGACCGATTGATGTGCTTATAAACAATGCAACCTACCGACCGAAGAAGCCGTTTTTAGATGTCGAAGAGAAGGATCTCAATAAGGTTCTCGACGTGAATATCAAAGGACTATTTCTGACAACTCAACACGTTGTCCCCGATATGATCGAGTCTGGTGGCGGAGCTGTCGTGAACCTTATTGGTGCGATGGTGTATCTCGGGCGGTCAGGGAAATCCCATTCCTATGCGAGCAAAATGGGAATTGAAGGACAGGTTCGTCAACTTGCATCGGAACTTGGTTCCTATGGTATCCGTGTTAATGGGCTTTCTCCAGGTTTGATTGATACGGAACGTGACGGGTCGTTTGATGGAGCGGACGAACTCCGTGAAGCTATTCCACTGGGTCGATCGGGTTCACCAGAAGAAGTCGCTGCTGCCTGCTGTTTCTTAGCATCAGACGAAGCGTCGTTCATTACCGGTCAGGTCCTGCACGTCAACGGCGGTCTCTACCCCACACCGAATGTGATATCACCAGAGTGATTGGGGTACCGGTTTGATTCCGACAAACTTTCCCCTATATCCGAACCGATTGATTGGTCTCTCTCACTCTTTTGGTGTTTTGCTCGTCTGTTGGGAGCAGACTCGGATCTTATTACACACGGCCCAGTTAATTCAGGCACTCGGAGACAGTCTTTAAATGAGAGATGGGAAATCGTACAACACTGTTGTTGGCTGTGGTATCGCTGGTCTGTGTGCTGGGCTTCGCGCTGCAGAACGGGATCTTTCGGTTGCCGTCCTCGAGAAGGCACCGAAGGAGAATCGAGGTGGCTATACTCAATTCACTGAATCGTTCCGAATTCCAACCACAGACATCGATCTTGACGTCGAGTTCAATATCGAAGACTACGCTGCTTTGGACTTTTACCGAGACATTATGAACGTTACAAACTATCTGGGGTACCGGTCTCACTAATCCCACTGTCTTCGGTAAAGTCGCGTCCGAAAGCACAGCAGAATACGTCGACGAGTCACTTACGCATCGAGAGACAGGAATTGGGTTTCTCTTGCAGATGGTTTTCGACTCCCTCCAGAGAGTGGGTGATAAATCGCTTTTAGTGGTTAGTTCAATACCAGTTGCGCTGGCCCGAGTGCGTCATAGTCACTCTTTTCAAGCGTAATATCGACAGCTGTTTCGAATTCCTCGAGGCCATCTAATTCGTGGGTAATGAACGACTCAATCGGCACATCACCGTCAGCAACGAACTGTCCCGCAAGTTCACCTGTCGTCGTACCTGGCGTAACAGACTTAGTCCCTTTCTCTGGATTGACCCACCTGGCACACTTTGATCGGGCCGTTCGGGGTGTCATTTCCATGTCTCCAGTGATGTGGCCTACCTGGACAACGGTTCCACCGCGCCTGATGGCGTCAAACGACTGGGCCAGAGGGTCATCACCGGTGGTCGCATGAGATTGGTCACCACCGACGGCTTCGAAGGCAATATCTGCACCAAGACCATCAGTACCCTCGCGAACGGTTTTGATCGGGTCTCTCTTCCTAGCGTCAATTGGGATCAACCCATTTTCCTCAGCAATCTCAAGCGGACGGCTACGTACGTCGACTGAATAGACGTCACCTGCACCGAGACGTTTCGCTGAGAGCGCACACTGGAACCCCATGACACCAGTCCCAAACACCACAACGGTATCGCCAGGATCGATATCGGCATCAACTGCACAAAGGAGCGAACTGGCCATCGGTTGGAGTGCAGCCCCAGCAGCGTTCGAAACCCCGTCAGGGAGTGTACAAAGTGGATCTGCTGGAATAGAGACGTACTCAGCTAGCGCACCGGGTCGATTGTAACCAATGCCAACTGTGTCGGTACATAAGTTCGCGTAGCCCGATCTACAGTACATACACGATCCACAGTGGATCTTCCCCGGTGCGTAGACGCGCTCGCCTTCTTCAACCGTTGTAACGTCGTCACCAACTTCAACAGCACGACCACAAAACTCGTGGCCGAATAGACGTGCGGGCCCGTCTTGGAGACGTCTAGCGACCGAATTATGGTGGATGATGTCGGCACCACGGTAGAGCAAACATTCGGTGACACTCAGCTGAACGCGGGAAACGTCCACAAGAACTTCGTTTGATCCAGGACTCGGCGTTTCAACAGTAGCAACTCGAGACGACTCGAAGTCGTCAAAGAGTATAGCGTCCATACTGTGGGAGATTCCCTAGCATGACATAGCCCCTGTGATGGCCGCCGTTTTTACCCCTTCTTCTGTCAACAAAGTTGACACCCCCGTGGTGTTACTCTGTCTGAAATTCACGTTGATACTCGGTTGCCGATAGTCGATCTTCCCGTAGCGGCCAGAACGCAAGCAGTTTCGCCGGTTCGTCAGAGACTGCCCGTGAAGTGTGCTTGACGCCTGGAGGGATTGCAATGATATCGTAGGGTTGGAGTGAGATTTGTTCATCACCAACGATGAAGTCCAGTTCTCCTTCGATTAGGAGGTTCAGTTGTTCGTAAGGATGTGTATGAGGGTCTGCATCGGGTTTATCCGGTTCGATTACCGAGAATCCGACCATCTGATCGAGTCCTCTGAAAATTGATTGCGTCATACTCCCATCATCGCGATGTGGTGGAACGTCCATCAAATTGTAGACTGCTGGCATCTCTGACTCATCGAAGTCTCGTACCATACAACTCTATCAGGCTGTACCAGCATAATTGTTTGTGAATGTCATACACTGTTTGATGCAAATATTACACCAACCAGATTAATGATTATGAAGGTATGGGTATTCCACGTATGGCTGATTGCACAGCAAACCGATTTGAGCGTTGCCCGAGCTGTGAGTTCGTACACAAAATTGCAGTTGATGATCCTATCGAGCAGTGTCGAATCTGTGGGTCGCTTTGGTAACTACGTTTCGCGCTTAGTTGACTCTCCGCCTTGATTCTCCATCAGTTCTTCACCAGTGGAAGCTCTCTCCCCGATCGAGTCATATCTCGCATCTCGGACATCGACCTCTGACTGGCATGCCAACTCTGTCTCACCGTCGACCGTGAATACACCAAGCGACTCGGTTAGATCTTGTGCTGACTCTGTCAATGACTGTGTGCTCGAGGATACCGCTGTTACCGTTGCTGTCTGTTCTTCAGCAGCAACGGCGACACTCTCAGCTTCTCCGTTAGTCTGCTCGCTAATCTCCGTTGCCTCATCTACCATCATGACGACTCGTTGGTTCGCAACTGCCTGCTCATCGGTTGCCTCGTTAATTTCGTGAATCCCACTATTTACGTCGGCAACCTGCTCGGAGATGTCCTCAATCGCGGTCATACCGTCACCGACAGCGTCAATGCTATCTGTAACTTGTTCTCTCATCTCCTCAATTTCATTGACGGTCTTGCCTGTCGCTCGCTGCACATCGGTAATGAGGTTATCGACACGTTCGGTGGCCTCATTTGTTTCCTCAGCAAGTGCCTTGACTTCGTTCGCGACGACTGCAAATCCCTGTCCCGACTCACCGGAACCTGCAGCCTCAATTGATGCATTAAGCGCGAGCAGGTTCGTCTGTGCGGCGATATCGTCGATTAGGTCCACTACCGCACTGATACGACTCATTTCGTCATCCAACGCAACGATTTGTTTTGATATCGTTTCAGTACGATGTTCAAGTTGATCCATCTCCTCGAGGACATTGCTTGTCACCTCGTTAGCATCGTCAGCACGGTCTGCTGCGTGATCTGAGATGGAAGTTACATCCTCTGCAGTAGAGGCAATTTCCTCGACTGTTGCAGAGAGACTGTTCATCTCTGAGAGTACCTCCTGAAATTGCTCTTTTTGAGTTGTCGTTCCCATGGAAATTGCGTCAGCAGAAGCACTCACATTTTCACTGGCTTGCTCAATTTCATCGATGTTGGAGGCTACATTGGCGCTTGCACGATCCATCTCGTCTGCCAACTGTTGAATCGTAATGATCGTCTCTTCAAGATCAGAAACCATCGCATTGAACGCTCGAGCGATTTCCCTCATCGACTTGTCGTCGACATCCTCACTAAGTCGCTGGGTAAGGTCTCCATCTGCCGCTGCCGCCATTGTTACTCCCACATTCTCTGCTTGCTCTTGAAGTCGAGTTGCAAGAGATTCTGCCTCTGTTCGGGCAGCGGCCGCTTGTTTTTGAGACCGTTCCGCCTTTGCCTTCGATGCTTCAAGCTCTTCAATGAACTCTTCAAGATCCGTCTGCATGGTTTCGAGTGCAACGCCCAGATCACCAGGGACATGTTGCTCAAGAATCGGATCATCAAAACCCTGTTGAGCAATTGCGTCCGCATGGCCAGCAACCGTCTGGAGGTACTCTTGAATGTCAACGAACGCATTTTGGACCCGACCAAGTTCATCCGAACGATCGGTTGACGTGACATCAACATCGAGATCACCTCTGGCTAACGTATTCGCGTTTTTAGCAAGATCGTCGAGCGCATTGGCAGTCGGTCGACCGATCGCAACGCCGACGATCATCAATCCCAAGATTGCGACCGTAATGAGCGCGAGTAGTGACGTAGCTACATCATCGACGAGAGCGTATGCATTCTCTTGAGGTGCATGAGAAATTAGCGTCCAATCTGTTCCTTCGATTGGTGCATACGCGACACTTTCATCACTGCTTGTGTATTCGGTGTACCCTGCTTCGGTTGTATCTGTTCGTAGAACCGACTCATTGTCGTCTTCTCGGTAAGTTTCTAAAACCTCAGTCTCGTTCTCTGCAAACATGACTTCTCCACTACCTCGGTCAATAACTTGCGTGTAGCCGTTCTCAATCGGGTTGTGGAACATGGATGCACGATCCTCAACATCAACAGTTATCATCACCATGCCAACAGCGTCACCGTCGCTATAGATTGGACTGAGAAAACCAACTAAGGATTGGCCATTGTGTTCGAACGTGTCTGTATACGTTGGCTCAAAGTCATCCTCGAGGTCACCTATATCGATCTCGTGGACCTCATCGTCCTCCTCAATGTGAACGCTTGCGAGGCCAACTAACATCCGAACGTCATCTCCGACTGCATCGTCGTTGCTGCTCGCTGCAATTCTGGCACCTGACGACCCAAGACCGTATTCAAAATAGTGAATTGCTTGGGTTGTTTCTGGAAGCTGATCATGTTCCTCACTTAGCGCCTGCCCAACGGCGTCCTCGTCACCACTTCTGACTGTTTCGTGGGAGGCAAGTAGTCGCGTTTTTTGTCTGTGATCTTCGACCCAGTGGCCAACCTCAACGGCTTCCGTTTCGGTTGCAAGATGCATATCGTCCTGAACATCATTGGTCAAGGTTCTGGATATATCGAAGTAAAAAAAGAGCGCAACGCACGCGGTGAGGACGAGAATTATAATGAGTACGATTCCAAATTTCGCCAGATAGCTCCGCTGAATCCACTTTGGCACAGCTGATGATAGTCGCAAACTCATAGTTGTGTGAATTGTTGTCTGTCTGTGAACGAGAAGTATATTGTGGCCAATTGAATATGAGAAATGTGCCAGGAGCCGAAATTCGTGATGTTCACAGTACAACCGAGCAGGACAATCCATGCATTTGGTAGAGAGTGCCAGAAGATTACGACTTCACTAGTGTCCTCCATCTCGTCGTGATACAGTGAGGCCTAATTCATATCTATAATATTATGGGTAGATTCCCTCCGAGAGGCCGATGATTCAATCGCAAAATTCGGGTTTAGTCATCTTTTTAATGATCGTTCCATATTGTTCATGTGCATGGGACAAACACTCACTGAGAAGGTACTAGATAATCATCTCGTCGAGGGCGACCTCGAGACGGGCGAGGAAATCGGGATCGAGATCGATCAGGTCCTTACACAGGACACGACTGGGACGATGGTCTGGCTTCAGTTCGAAGCAATGGGACTGGACGAAGTCCAGACCGAGATCGCAGCCCAGTACTGCGACCACCAGACGTATCAGTTCGACTTTAAGAATACAGACGACCACCGTTTCCTGCGCTCTGCAGCGGGTACCTACGGGGCACACTTCTCTCGCCCTGGTAACGGCATTTGTCACAACGTCCACCGCGAGAACTTCGCCGCGCCCGGCAAGACTCTGCTTGGCTCCGACAGCCACACGCCAACCCCCGGCGGCCTCGGCCAGCTCGCAATCGGTGCGGGCGGGATCGACGTCACCGTCGCCATGGGCGGCGCACCGTACTACATCGAGATGCCGGAAGTTGTTAACGTCCGCCTCGAGGGCGAACTCCCCGAGTGGGCCACGGCGAAAGACATCATCCTCGAGATGCTCCGTCGCCTCTCCGTCAAAGGCGGCGTCGGCAAAATCCTCGAGTACACCGGCCCTGGCGTCGAGACGCTCACCGCACCCGAGCGGATGACGATCACGAACATGGGCACCGAACTCGGTGCGACCTCGTCGATCTTCCCGACCGACGAGCAGACCAAAGACTACCTCGAGCGCGTCGGCCGCGAAGAGGAATACGAAGAGATCCAGCCGGACGATGACGCCGAGTACGACGACGAAATCGTCGTCGACCTCTCGGATCTCGAGCCGCTGATCGCGACGCCCTCGATGCCGGACAACGTCGTCCCCGTCAGCGAAGTCGAGGGCGAGTCCGTTGAGCAGGTCATTGTCGGCTCCTGTACGAACGGTGGCTACGAGGACATCCTCCCCGCCGCGAAGATGCTCGAGGGCCGCGAGGTCGACAAGAAGACCGAGATGATCGTCGCGCCCGGCTCCAAGCAAGCAAGCGAAATCCTCGCCCGTGAGGGCTGGGTCGCCGAGATGATGGCCGCTGGCGTCAACTTCTCTGAGGCGACCTGCGGGGCCTGTATCGGGATTGGCCACGTGCCTGCCTCCGATTCAGTCTCGCTGCGAACGTTTAACCGCAACTTCGAGGGCCGTTCGGGCATCGAAGACGACAACGTTTACCTCTGTTCGCCAGAGGTTGCCGCCGCCGCGGCGATCAAAGGCGAAATAATCGATCCACGCACCCTCGCCGACGAACTCGGCGACTTAGAGGATCCAGGTATCGAGCTGCCCGACGAGTACGACGGTTCGAAGACGGACCTCATCACGCCCGACGAGGCCGTTGACGACGATCTTGTGAAGGGGCCGAACATCGGCGACGTGCCGCTGAAAGACCAGCTTGGCTCCGATATCGAGGGTGATGCGCTCCTCAAGATGGCAGACAACATCACGACCGACCACATCATCCCTGCAACGCAGGATATCCTGATGTACCGGTCGAACATCGACAAACTCTCCGAGTTTACCCTCTCCCGTGTCGACGACACCTTCGCCGAGCGCGCGAAAAACGCCGACGGCGGCTTCCTCGTCGCTGGCGAGAACTACGGGCAGGGCTCCTCTCGAGAACACGCCGCAATGTGTCCGATGTATCTCGGAATCGAGGGCGTCCTCGCACAGAGCTTCGCACGGATCCACCGCGCGAACCTCTTTAACTTCGGAATCATCCCGCTGACAATCGACGAAGACACCTACGACGACATCGATCAGGGCGACGAAATCGAAATCGTCGACGATGTCTACGAGGGCGTCATCTCCGGCCAGGAGGAGTTCACGGTCGAAGTCAACGGTGAGGAGTACACCGCGACGCTCGACGCCTCCGAGCGCGAACGCGACATCCTCGCCGCCGGTGGCAAACTCTCTTGGACGAAAGCACAGGCTGAAGAAAGCGGCAGCGGCGCTGCGCCGGCTGACGACTGAGAACGAACCATTTTATTTTTCGGATACAGAATAGAACGACTCGGCTCAACTGTTTGTTGATGGATTTGACTAGTTGATCTCAGCACGAGGTGGTAGCGCAATACAGAGAAGGAACATAATACCACTCACGCCTGAGAGCATCCAGAACGCATGGTCGAAGAAGCCAGCTTCACCAAGGACTCCGATAATTACTGGACTTGTTGAACCGATCAAAATATAGCAAGTCCGCAAAACACCAAGTCCTGTTCCACGGATGTCTTCTTCTAATGCTTCAGTAAGATAAGTAAGTGCGAGTACCGCTCGAGCGAGGAGGCTACTCAGCGCAATCGTAATTGCCAGAAGTGGCCAGATTCCCTCAACAAATGGGAGGACAGCTAGTACGCCAGTGATGACCACTAGGACACCAAACAGAGTTTGGCGCTCTCCAAGTCTGTCACCAATCATCCCAATGATTGGTTGAATAAGGATACCGCCAGCAAAGAAGACGCTAAATAGCAGTGAAGCTTGACTGGCGGACAATCCCTTCTCTTCGATGAGATACGTTGGGTAGAAACCAGTAAACCCTTGATAAGTAAATGAACCCAGCATCTGAATAATTGCAATGACGATCACAGATCGGACTGCAAGTTGGGAAACCACGTACCGGATAGACTTTATAGAGAGTTCGATGGATGCTGACTCTTCACCTGTGTCATCACTGTTTGAATCTGTCTGTCGGGGAATGGCCAACCAAATGGCGATTGAAACCACTGCAAACAATGGAACGAATAGTAGGGTTCCAAATTGCCATGCAGCAACCCCAGCGACTGTACCGACAGTGAGCGGTAGAACCGTATTCCCAAGGTTTCCGGTTGCTTGGGTCAGTCCAATTGCTGTCCCTGGCCGCTCGGAAAACACACTCGAGAGCACAGGGAATCGTGCTGGACCGTACATTGCAGTACTGAAACCGAGCAGCGCTGTCGTTGCAAACAGCATGGCTGCATAGGGCGAGACTGAGACAAAGAGGATTGACACTCCAGAGAGGCTGGTACTTGCGAGTAACACAATTCCGGCACCCCACCGATCAGCGAGAACACCCCCGGGAAACTGGCCAATTGCATACGCTGTCCAGAGAACTGTTAATAACAGCCCAGCGATCGACAGATCTAGTGTGAGATCTGTCCGAATGTGTGGTAAGGCCACAGGGTAACTGAGCCGAATTCCCATAGAGAGAAACCATCCAAATGCAACCGCAATCAAAATCCAGCCACGGCCGTCGCTGCGGAGATACTGGAACGTCTCCTGTAACTCTTGGACATACCGCTCAACAAACCACTGCATTAGGTTTGACCACTCGCATCAGATCGTGAAAAGATATGTCCTCCGGCAAGACGGTCCGCCTATCGGTTGGCTTGCCAAGTAATTACTTGAGTCGATCGAGATCTCGATAGAAGGCTTTTCCACTCATGAGTTGTCGTGCTGTGCGTCCAATAGAAACGTGACGTATCTGTTCTGTCACAGAATCGGCATCAACACCGATTGTCATAGTGCCCTTGGGATGGCCTATACGAACAGCATCACCAGTTCCTCTTGCCGCCTCTGCAGGGATCGTCCCGTGGATTCGCGTTGCAGCCGCTAGGCACATCGCCCCAGTTGTAGCGTAGGCATGGTGTGGTTGTTGGGTTGAAACCATCCGGGCAGTAACGTCGATCTCGTCACGTGCAACCGATGAACCAACAGTGGTCTCGTATGCCTGTGGCTTGGTGATGAGTGCCACGAACGGCATTGTTGGCCGTTGATCAATTGCGTCTGCCGCGTTATCAACCAGTCCAAGTTCAACACAGGCGGCCCCGCGAATCTGCTCGAGTTCCGTTAGCAACCCCTCAGTAGCATTGAGTTCTGCGGGCAACTCTGTTCCAGTGCAATTCAGTGCATCAGCACGGAGGAAGACAGTCACGTTTGTCGCATCGACGATTGAGACTTTGTAGGAATTCTCACCGACCTCAAGTTCATCAATAGTGTTCCCGGTTGGGAGCGTGTCTCCAAGCATTCCACCACCAGGCTCAAGATACCGTGACTGAATGCGTGCACCGGCCCCGGGTACACCATCAATTCGGTAGCTTCCATATGGTGTCGGTTCCCCGTTCTCGATCGGGATATCTTGTTCGATGATTGAATTGGTGTTCTTGCTGTAGATCCGTACTGTTGTTTTCGGTTCGTCTGGTTGAATAATACTCTCGAGCAATCCGAAGACACCGACAGCACTCAACAGATTTCCGCAGTTCCCGCTCCAGTCTACTGTAGGGTTTTCAATTCCGACTTGGGCATATTCGTAGGAGAGATCCACGTCAGGGCGATTTGAATCGTCAATAAGCATTAGTTTACTCGTATGCGTGTGCGAGCCACCAAGGCCGTCGACCTGTAATGAATCAGGTGTTCCGAATAACTCAAGGATTATCTCGTCTCGACGATCTGGATCATCTGGAAACGCATCTCGTCGACTAAAGAATCCCTTGCTGGTTCCACCGCGGATTAGCCGTCCCTCAAGACCGTACTGGAGAGTCGAATCGTCACATACCATATCTTGAGTTCGGCGACGAGCATGTAAAGACTGGTGTCCAACTTGTGAGCTTTCACCCCATCTGATTGAAGTTAATCGGAAGAAACCACGGAGCTTCACCTCGAGCACTCGTATTGGCTATTGTAGATTCCCGGAACTAGTTGCCAGGAATCCCTACACTCATTGTGCCGTGGGATCAAACACCACCAATAATGCGGATACGACAGCGTGTCGCACAATCGATGAGGGGAACCAATGCGTGAATTGATTAACGACTACAGAGATATTGAGCGGCCTCGAAATGTCGGCCTTGTCAGCTTCTCTCATGGGATCAATGAATTTTATGGGCTTGTTATTCCACCGATCATTCCATTATTGGTGACTGATCTTGAGATTACGTATGCAGCGGCTGGGTTGCTGTTGACTGTCTTCTATGCTATGTATTCAATCTTTCAACTCCCTGCGGGGATGATCGCAGACCGAATCGGGAAGAAGCGACTTCTCGTATGGGGGCTGGTCGGAATGGCAATTGGCCTTTTCGTTGCTAGCACGGCCCAGAACTATGAGATGCTCTTGCTCGCGAAAGTCCTGATGGGGATCTCTGGAAGCACGTACCACCCTGCAGGGATGGCAATGATCAGTGACAGCGAGTCATCGGAAACGGAGGGCAAAGCAATGGGGGTGTTTGGACTCGGTGGCCAGATTGGTGTCGCAAGTGCACCGATAATAATCGGTGGTATTGCAGCGATAGCTGATTGGCGAACGGCGTTATTAGCCGCAGCTGTAGTTGGTATCGTCTTTACCGTTGTTTTCCAGTTCCTGTACCGGACCCCGCCCACGGTGGCGACCGACGGTGGAACTGGTACCGAGTCGAGTGAGCCTCATGACAATTCAACTGACAGAACTGATGATTTGGACGACAGCGATGGTGACTCAAACTCAAATGTGCCCCACGAATCGGTACGGATAGATGAAGCTGGGAGCATAGCATTGCGACTTCAAACACAGTTCAAGCGTGCACTGCGGTTCGAACTCACCGTTGGACTTGTTCTCGTCTCGCTTGTCACACTGCTCGTTTCACTCCAGATTCGGTCAATCCAGACGTTTGCAACTGGCTTTGTCGCAGACGGGATTGGTCAGACAACCTCAATGGCAAATGGCGTTTTCTTCGTGATGCTTGCAGCGAGTGCAGTCTCATCAATCTGGGTTGGCAGTTTAGCCGATCGATTCGACCGCGGGCGGCTGGGGGCTCTTGCAGCGATCACGACATCGTTACTCTTGCTTTCTACAATTCTTGTCGTCGCAGTTCAAGGAGCCTTAGTAGACTGGTTAGTGACTGGAACGCTCATTGTTGTGTTCGGGTTGCTCGGTTTGGCGGTCTATGGCTGTACGCCGATCAAGAACGCACTGATTTCGGAATATGCGACGACTGAGGCTAGTGGGAGTATTTTCGGTGTTACACAAACGGCATCATCGGCAGGCAGTGCAGCAGGACCGGCGATATTCGGCTATATCGCCACTGAGTTTTCCATTGCTGTTGCGTTCCCTATGATTGCAGTTGTTGGCGGAATAATCGCTATTGGATTCTATTCGCTTTCCCATCAGACTGGCTGAGGGTAGTCAATCATATTGAATAGAGGTTACCGCAACGAAAATCTTTTTATCTCTTTCGCGTTCCAGTACGAACGAATGGATCTACAGATAAGTGATAACACGGCACTAGTAACAGCATCGTCGAGCGGTCTCGGGAAAGCCTCGGCAACGGCGCTGGCCCGCGAGGGTGCAAATGTCGTAATTAACGGTCGTAATGAGGATCGATTGGCTGAAACGAAAACAGAAATCGAACAGGTAGCGACGGGCGAAGTCGTTGCTGAACCGGGTGATCTAACGGACAAGGACGACATTCAGCGACTGATCAAAACTACTGTTGATGAGTTTGGCAGCCTTGATCACCTTGTTACCAGTGCCGGAGGTCCGCCATCTGGTCCCTTTTTGGAGACAGACGACCAAGACTGGTATCATGCTTATGACCTCCTTGTGATGAGTGTGGTTCGACTTGCACGTGAGGCGGAGCCTTATCTCAAGGAAGGCGGGGAGACGGGTACAATCGTTAATATTGCATCTAGAAGTGTCAAAGAGGCACTCGACTCGTTGGTACTCTCAAACTCGGTTCGGATGAGCGTCATCGGGCTCGAGAAAACTCTTTCAAAGGAATTTGCACCTGGTATTCGTGCAAACGCGGTCCTGCCTGGTCCACACGAAACCTCGCGTATTCAGGATCTCGTTGAACAAGCTGTTGATAGAGGAGAATACGATTCCTATGAAGACGGTTTAGATGATTGGGCTGGTAATCCACTTGAGCAAGTCGGAGATCCGATGGAATTGGGTAATACTGTTGCCTACCTTTCCTCACCAGTCTCTGGATTCATTAATGGACAAAGCATTGTTATTGATGGCGGTTCCACGGGGGCAAATCTATGAAACCTGTAGACTTTGATGAAGCAGAGACCTACGAACCGGATGAAGGTTGGCAACGCCGTTCACTGGCTGGTAGCGACCGGTTCAGTTTCGAATGGTTTGAGAAACCTCCGGGACACAGCTCTCCGATGCACCATCATGAGAACGAACAGGTGTGTCTCTGTCTTGAGGGCGAATTGACCGTTACAAATGAGGATGGTGAGTCAGTTGTACTCGAGAAATATGACTCTGTTTGGCTTGGTCCGGATGAACCCCATAAAGTCGAAAACACTGGAGATGAACTTGCCGCTGGGCTTGATGTCTTTGCACCTGGGCGTTCATTCGACTTTTGGACTGATCGTGAAGAGTAGGAGGTAGTCAATAGAGCCGAACAGTAGTTTTACTAGCTCAAAGCTACCAATACAATAGGTGAACAATCAAATCCACTGCTACAGCTGTGGTAATCACTACGAGCTTGCAGAACGTACGCATTGTACGTGTGGTGAGACCCTTTGGCTTGACATTGACAGTAGCGGATTCGAGTGGCCTTCTGGTGGCATCGATAACATTTGGAGATACGCAGATGTTCTCCCAACTATTGATCACATTGGAGTAAACCCTGGTGGAACACCACTTGTCCGTTCAAAACAGGTTGATGAATTTGCTGGGTGTTGCCTTTCTCTCAAGGTAGAGGGCTGCAACCCCACTGGCAGCTTTAAAGACCGGGGTAGTGCAATCGGTGTGGGTTACGCAGCGAGTGCCGGCTACGATTGGGTTGGTACTGTTTCACATGGGAACATGGCATTGAGTACAAGCGCCTATGCCGCTGCAGCGGATCTCAACTGTGCCGTCTTTGTGCCTGCGGAAACACCACCCGAACGCCTCGAGTTAATTTCGCGCCACGATCCGAATATCTATCGTGTGGAAGGAGACTATAGTCGGTTGTATACCGACACCCTTTCACTCGAGACAAACATTTGCTTTGTTAATTCTGACACACCATTGCGCGTTGCTGGGCAGAAGACAACCGCTTACGAAATTCTCGAGTCGTTCGCTCCCTCCGTTCCTGATGCAATTGTTCTCCCGACAAGCAGCGGTGGACATGTTAGCGGCGTCTGGAAGGCATTGTGTGAACTCGAGGATGCAGATGTTATCGATGAGGTCCCCCAAATATACGTCGCGCAGGCGGCTTCTTGTGACCCAATTGTATCTGCATATCGCAAGACGCAGGAAACAGTTACTGCTATTGATCCTGATGAGACAATTGCGGTCTCGATCGCCAACAGCAACCCCCCGAGTGGGACACGAGCACTCACAGCGGTTCGGGATACCAATGGGGGAGCCGTTGCAGTAACTGACGACGAAACCCGAACAGCAATGGACAAACTGGCAACGGTGACCGGAATCTCCGTTGAGCCTTCAAGCGCTGTCGCCGTAGCCGGTATCCGGAAATTGAGTCGTGAGGGTATTTTTGCATCCGATGACGAGGTTGCAGCGATTCTCACTGGAACAGGATACACAGAACGGTTCGATTCCGGTAGGGACGTTGAATCTGATTTAATTGATGTTAGCACTCTCGAATCAAAACTTGAGCAGATTACGAAGTAAAATTCAGCCAGTTACTGCCATCATCTCTATGTCCTTGTTCTCGGAGGTTAAGACATACAGGTGACGTCCTCCACACGGCTGAAACCATGTATTTCGCCCGTACGATCTGTAATTGCCATTTCCTCAACGAAATGAACAAATAGGATTAATTTTGCCGAAACCTGTACCGGTATCCGACTCCAATACAAATCTAAATCCGAAATTCAAACCTGCGCCCACACTTGCACGTAAGTCCGGGTTCAAACCGTGACTCAAAACATCTTATGACAAACACACCCCGCATACACGACGGTCCAGCAGACGATTCGAACGCCAATTATGACTACCGAAGTGACGATATAGAGTATCCAGCACTTGTTGCTGAACTCGAACGTCGTGTTACTGGCGAGGTTCGATTTGATTCGTACTCACGACAGTTGTACGCTACCGACGCAAGCATCTACAAGGTCACTCCAATTGGTATTGTCTTCCCAAAAACAACTGCTGATGTTGCCCGTGTCATCGATTACTGTTCTGATGAGGGAATTCCCGTCCTTCCACGGGGCGGTGGAACCAGTCTTGCAGGACAGACAATCAATGAGGCTGTTGTTCTTGATTTCACGAAGTATATGGACGACGTCATTAATGTTGATCCTGATAAACAAGTAGCGACTGCCCAGGCTGGCGTCTATCTTGGGGCACTTAACGAAGACCTCGAACATCACGGTTTGAAATTTGCACCTGATCCTTCTTGGGGTGATAAGAGCGCCCTTGGTGGGGCAATTGGCAACAACTCTACAGGATCTCATTCATTGCAGTATGGGAAGACAGATGCTTATATTGAGGAAGTTGAGGCTGTCCTTGCGGATGGCACCGTCACGACATTCGGCGAGGTTTCGGTTGCTGATTTACCCAATTTAGCTGACGGTGATGATCTTGAATCGACCATCTATGAGGAGGTTGAACGTATTATCAAAGAGAAAGGTGATTTAGTCGAAGAGGTATATCCTGATCTCAAACGGAGTGTCTCTGGTTATAATCTTGACTGGCTGATTGAGGACGCTCGCGGAGCTGTTCGCGGTATCGGCGAGCCAGATTCAAAAGGTGGCACGGTCAATATTGCGAAATTGCTTTGTGGAAGCGAAGGGACACTTGCAGTCGTTACTGAAGCAACAATCTCTCTCGAGCCAATTCCAGAGGAAAAGAGTATGGCACTGCTGGCTTACGATACAGTGCTTGATGCAATGGATGATGTCAAGCCAATCACCGAACATAATCCCGCTGCAGTCGAGGTTTTAGACGATGTTTTAATTGATCTTGCACGACAGACGCCTGAGTTCACGTCAGTTACGGAAATGCTCCCTGACGGAACAAATGCTGTTCTGATTGTCGAATTCTACGCTGATGATGTTGAGAGTGGCAAACAGAAGGTCGCTAACCTGCTTGCTGATCGTTGTCCAAGTATTACCCCAGAACGTGAGGCTACCAATGAGGAGAATCGGGTAGTGACTGAAGCAGGCATACTGGCGTTTGATGCACTTGAAGCCTACAGTGCTGAAAGCCGGGCAAAGATTTGGAAGCTTCGGAAATCTGGTCTTCCGATCTTACTCTCACGGACCACTGATGAGAAACACATTGCCTTCCTTGAAGATACGGGGATTCCACCAGAGAACCTCCGTGACTTTGTAGCTGATTTCCAGGAGGTGCTCGAGGATCACGATACCTACGCTAGTTTTTACGCTCATGCTGGACCTGGAGTCTTACATATTCGCCCGTTGGTGAACACAAAGACACAAGCGGGACTTGATGCAATGGAATCGATCACCGACAACGTAACCGATCTTGTGGTAGAGTATGAGGGTTCCATCTCCGGCGAACATGGTGATGGTCGTGCACGCACCCAGTGGAATCAAAAGTTATACGGAGATGAACTGTGGGAGACCTTTCAGAAACTTAAGACTGCCTTTGATCCAGACTGGCTTCTCAACCCTGGCCAAGTAGTATTCCGTGAGGATAACCCAACCAATATGAAAGAAAACCATCGGTTTGGTCCCGACTACACCTTTGATGCGGAATTTGAACCTGTTCTTGAGTGGCCCAATGAGAATGGATTTCAAGGAATGGTCGAACTTTGTCACGGGTGCGGCGGGTGCCGAGGTGAGCAGTCGACGACTGGTGGTGTGATGTGTCCAACGTTCCGTGCTGAAGATGAGGAAATCCTCTCAACACGGGGACGTGCAAATGCATTACGACAAGCAATGAGCGGCGACCTTGATCCCGAAGAGCAATTTAGTGATGAGTTTGTTGAAGAGGTATTAGATCTTTGTATTGGTTGTAAGGGATGCAAGCACGACTGCCCAAGTGGGGTCGATATGGCAAAGATGAAAGCTGAGCTCACCCATGAACATCACAAGCGACATGGGACCTCTCTTCGAGACCGGTTGTTTGCGAACTTTGCAACAATTGCAAAGCTAGGATCAGCGACTGCACCCGTCTCTAATTGGTTTGCAACTCTGCCTAAAAGTGGGCTATTAGCAGAGAAGCTTTTGGGAATTTCGAAAAAACGAGATATCCCAACTTTCCAGCGCAACACCTTTGCAAAGCGAGTAGCAAATCATCAACCTGCGGTTCCTGTCCATGAGACGGACTACAAGGTTGTTCTGCTACCAGACATCTATACCAATCACGAGTATCCTGAGGCTGGAGAAGCGGCGCTCAAAGTGTTGGAGGCCGCTGGCATACACGTTGAGATTGCCCAACCCCAAGATGTAGGCCGTCCGGCGTATTCGAAGGGGATGGTCAACAAGGCTGCCGAGAATGCAAACGATACAATCCAAGCATTGCTTCCATACGTTGAAGACAACTACGACGTGGTGCTGATCGAACCCTCTGACGCTGTCATGGTGCAGTCGGACTACCTTGACCTTTTCAACCACGATGAGGTCAAGATGGTTGCGGAAAACGCCTACGGTATCTGTGAGTATCTAGATCGGTTCGATCTCGACCGTGAACTCGAGTTCGTCACGCCCGACGATCATCTTACATACCATGGTCATTGCCACCAGAAAGCCCACGCAAAAGATCATCACGCGGTCGGAATTCTCCGTCGAGTTGGCTACGCCGTTGATCCGCTGGATTCAACCTGTTGTGGAATGGCTGGCTCGTTCGGTTACGAGGCCGAACACTATTCCATGAGCAAGGCGATCGGCGACGTGTTATACGATCAGGTTGACGAAAGCGATGGCAATCGCGTCGTCGCACCCGGAGCCTCTTGCCGTACGCAACTTGCTGACTGCCCCGACACAACCGAGGAACCACCGACGCCGATCGAAGTTGTCGCCGAGGTACTCAAGGACAATAGTAGCGTCAGATAGCTCCCAGACCAGGGATCTGCAGACGGCGTTTCAGATATTCATGATCTGGCCATGGTTATCGTCGATTGCGCCTGCATCCTCGGGGAGCAAGGCAACGACGAGGAAGTCAGTGTACTCTCGGAAGTACTCGACCAGATCTGCGATCCGATCCGAGTCGACTGCCTCGAGCGAGTCAAGCAGCATGAACGGCACTTCCTCGTACACTTCGTGGACGAGATAGCCCGCAAGCGCGAAGATCAGGCCGGTCACTTCGCGTTCACTCTCACTCAAGTGGTCGATCGTATCCTCGTACGTGCTACCATCAGCCGTGCTGCGGACGATGTGCAGATCGAACGTCGTTCGTTCAACCTTTCGTCGCCCCTCACGGACCGTCTGTCCGAGGCGCTCGATCCAGATCCGCTCGATGTTTTCGTACTCGAGGACCTCGAGAACGGCGTCCATGTGCTCGTTGAACGACTCGACGGCCTCGCGCTCGATCCGGTCGATCCGGGTGCGCAGTTCCTCGAGTTCGTCACGAATCTCTTCGCGACGGGATTCGAGGTCAGCCTGTTCTTTGAGTGCAGCCTCGATATCTTCGATTTCCTCGGTCGTCGTCTCGAGGTCGCGCTCTAAGCGTCCAAGCGAAAACTCGAGTTCGTTGGCGCGGCGATTGAGATCGAGCAGGCTCTCTTCGTCATCGTCGTCCTCTGCGTCCGGTTCAGCCTCGGCTTCGAGTTCCGCGGCTTCGTCCTCGAGGGTATCGATCTCCGCTTCGAGGTCCTCACGGTCGCCCGTCAACTCCTCGAGACGGGACTCGCGGCGCTCGATTTCGCCTGTGATATCGGCCAGTCGGTCCTCGAGGCGTTCGTGCTGGCGTTTGGTCTGATCGATCTCGCGGCGTTCGGTCCGCAGTGATTCGATGCGGTCGTCGAGGTCATCACGTTCGCTCAGTTTCTCCTCTTGGAGCGAGCGCAGTCGATCGATCGTCTCCTCGATTTCGGTTCGCTGGACCTCGCTGCCACAGGTCCAACACTGGACGGTCTCCTCATCGGCGAGCAACTGATCCGTGACCGCTCCGTCGGCGCTCGAGTCGGCTTCTTCGCCGGCGAGCAGGGCTCTGATCTCGGGATGGGAGCCCTCGAGCATCTCTTCGTTGAACTGGACGATGCTTTGGAGTTGGCTGACGACGCTGTCGATCGACTGCGAGCGCTGCTGGAGGCTATCGATTTCGTCGTCAACGGCTTCTCGGTTCAGTGAGTCCGTCTCCGGCAGCTCATCGCGTTCTTCTTCGAGTTCCTCGCGTTCGTTTCGAAGCGCAGCCAGACTCTCGCGTTCGGTCTCGAGGTCGAAGCGAACGTCCTCGAGTTCAGAGCGCTGTTCGCGTAGTTCGGTGAGCTTTTCCTCGAGTTCAGCAGAGGCATCGTCGCCATCTTGCTCGCTGGCTTCTGCTTCGGCTTCCTCGATTGCCGTTTTGACCTCCTCGAGTTCGTCGCGTTTGTCCTCGATCTGATCTTTGATGTTGGTGCGCTGGCGCTCGAGTTCGGGGAGGTCGCCTTTGAGCGACTCGAGCCGGTCAAGTTCGTCTGCCAGTTGATCCTTCTCTGCTGTGAGCCGAGAAATCTCGGCCTCGATTTCGTCGGTGTCAACCGGCCGAAGGATGATTTCACGGAGATCAGCACCGGTCGTCACCGCCCGGCGGGCGGGATTCGACTCGAGCAAAAACGCGAACAGTTCAGCGAGTTCCGGATCCTCGAGATAGGGGTCGCCCTCGGTGACAATGGAGTTGCCGGCACGCCGAAGCGTGCGTGTGTAGGTCTCATTGTCGAGTTTGAGTTCGACTTCGCCCTCATCGGCATCTGCCTTGAGCGAGGCAGATTCGCCGCCAAGACCGGCCATAAACGCCTGTAGAAGAGACGTTCGGTTCGTCGCATTCCGACCAGCGAGAACGGTGATCCCGTCGTCGAGTTCGACTGTCGTTTCATCGATCCCGCCGATATTACGGGCCCGTAAGTTCATACCTTGGGCCACAGATTTTTGGGTAGCCATTATACTATTGAGTCCTTTTTGTGTATTAAAATTTGGTACTAAAAAGGAGGGGGGTCTAGGTAAGGATTAGAGAATGAGCCATAGCGTTTTCTTGATGAGCACTGTTGGCTGTACGCCTTTGTCGATCTATTCGATGCAGGACTTGAACTGACGATAACAAAGATTCTCGCTCATTCGTTTCTAACTGAACTCTCCAAAAATAACACGTCGATGGCGACGTATCTCCCGTCGATAGATCGCACTCGTTACAAAATGCATTCTTCGGCACTGTCTAGTTTAGAACCTCCTCAACCGGCGTTCGTCCATCGAGCGATTGATGTGGGCACTGGTGGTTGTAATAATGTACAAAATGTTCAATCCATTTGCGAGCGCTCCACCGACTCCCCACCCACGAGTTATGGAAACGGTCAACACGCATTTTGAATGTGTGAAACCACTTTTCGATGAGGTTTCGGTTGGTGTGGTCAACCCGACCGTTCAGTCCTAATCGGGCAAGGGCAGTCCGGTAGCCAAACTGATCGACGAGAAACACCGTCTCGGAGAGATCATGTTTCTCGCTGAGTCTATGCAGGAACGCAGCTGCCGGATCGGTGCCGTGGCGACCGAACAACTGAGCATCGAGAATCAACTTTGTCTCGAGGTATATTGCAGCGTACAACCAAGACCATGCGCCGTTAATTTTGACAGCAGTTTCATCAACCGCGACCCGAAATGGCTTCGCCACCGGCGGGTCTGGTACGCTGTTAGCCAGCTGATGTACTCAGTTCCGGATTGCTTTATGAGAGCGTTCAACGCCCATCAAGCGAAGAATTGCTTGTGTTTCTCGAAGCGAACAACCGGTCGCGTGGAGCCGGACGGCGAACACCCTGACGGGCGTCGCCGTCCGCTCACGCTCCCAAGCTTCATCAAATTCCGCCGCGTAGGACTCGCTGAGTAGGTCTGAGAGCTTCATGCTAAAGTAACTCTACGGCCTGCTCGCTTCTCAAACTGGGCTAACTAGACACTGCCACTCTCGCTTAAGTGCTTCTGGCCACAAAGTACAGCTATGACGGGAAGTCAAGTTCTCCGGATTCTCTATCAAGGCCAAAGAGAGATATTGTCGTTCATGGGCCAACCCTCGAGAACTTCCGGTTCATCCGTTTCCATCGGCGGAAGGCCGTTTTTGCAGATTTGATCCCTGCGAGCACTTCCGTGAGTGTCGAGGGTTCGGCTTCGGCGTCCGTAATCGCCGTCGGTGCGACCGCGTTCCTCGAGTGAACGGCGTCGTGACATGGTTTACACACCGTAACGAGGTTCTCAAGGCGGTGAACCCCACCGCGTGACTTTGGAACGATATGGTGGGCGTGCAATTCGACATCACCATACGGGCCGCCTCGGCGACGGCAGTTTTGACACTGATGGTCATCACGGGCGTACACTTGCCGTCGACGGCGGTCCCAATCAGGTGGGTAATCCTGTGTCGATTGACGAACAACCCCCGCTGGAGTCTGGTTCTCTTCAACGGTGACAGGGGCATTGAGGACATTCTCCAGATCGACGTCGTCGGGATCAACTGTCTCACCCTCGGTAGAGAGATCCAACTCGACGACCTCCTGCAGGCCCTCAACACTCTCGAGGTCGACAGGATCGACACCGACCTGTTTGAGTAACTCACGAACTGTGGTGGAATCGTCGCCGCCAACTGGTTCATCCTCGGAGAGAGCGTCGGTGGAACCGCTAGACGGTTCGTCAGTCATGCTCCCCGAGTCGCCTCACCGTTTACTATTTCAGTTGTCTTCATACACTCCCGGCATCCGTGTACGTCGCCATCGTTATCGCCGAAAACTCGCTCAAACCGTGCCGTGACGTGTGATCCACAGTTTTGACATTCAGGCATGTTGTCCCTCCAGGCACTCGCAGTGTCCGCTTGTTCGAGTCGGTCGTCCTCGTCATCGAGTTATTGTGATTGCTTGTACATACAACTATCCCATCACAAATGGCTACGCCAGCGTCTCGAGGCGTTCGAAGAAAGTCTAGACAATTCGACATCCTTGAGTAGCACTTGGCTTCACGTTTACAGCAGAAATGAGGTGTCCCCCCTTTTGCTGCCACTCGCCCGCAAGAGGTATCCGAAGTAATTGGTGTGTATAGACCATCTTGACAAGGGATGCTACGTATTCGTCTGTGGAGTCTCTAGTCTCGTACACCAGATGAAGTAGCAATCTTCGCCGGAGATCCCCAGTAGTTATGGAATCTTAACCAACTCTCCAAGGGCGACACGGTCACATGCTATCTTGATGTGTCCAGTCCGCTGCACTATACCCCCGCCCTGCTGAGTGATAAACTCTCCCGAGTGTGATCACGATAGACGGCTCGGTGTCGAGCTAATCTGAACTTCAGGAGGATCGGCACAACCTCAGAGGATTGATTTGATGTGCGACTTATTTACAGCGCTGGGAAGGGAGAACCAGCTGATCAATAGAAGTGGTTGAGTTGCCGCACGAGATGGAGACTCACCTTTCAGACAGGGGTTTGGATTCGTTGAATCAAACTCAGTGACTAATCTTACGCGGGTTAGGAATTTGATTCTGCCCCTGCACATCCCCCTTCTATGTCAGGAATGTTGTCACAGTCTGAAGAGGCGATCAGTGTGAATTCTTCCACGTCACGCCATGTGTACCAGACATCAATTACCACACACTCAGTACCGTCATCGACTTCCTTGTTCAGGAAATACTCTTCCCACTCATCGTCAACTGTCCCCTCGAGAGTTGACCTGCCCCATCTGCATACACAGTACTCATCTCCGTTTAATGATTCAATCACTAACTTAGAAAAATTTATAACCCATATGTGAACATTCTATGGTGAGGTATCGTGGTTCACCCACTACCACTCCCTCCAGATGACCCATGCAATCACGATCAGTAACCCTCGAGGAGATAGATGAACTGTTCCTGCAGTGGAACGGTCACATCAATGCGTCCGCGCTCTTTCGCCGAGCGCTCAAAGACGAAATGCAAATTCGTGACATCAATCCACACGAATTTCGCACCCTGTTTGAACAGGCAGTTGAACAGGGCTATGAATTTGATGACATCCTCGAGCAGACCAGTCGAATCGATGATTTAGAGCACTTAGTTGCAGAACAAGCAGAGTCAACGCAGCCGTCCACAACGGAATGACGCAGATAACTTCCCTCAACGTGACCAAAGATGGCAACACCTTTCGATGAAAATATAGAGTCGGTAGAATCGCAGACGAACGCTGAGCGCGTGCCGTGGCGGCTTGTTCGGCAGCTATCTCTCTCGATAGTTCTGTTTAGCCTCGTTCTGATCAAACCGGTCGTCGCGCAGGACGGCGTAGTCTGCGAAGCAGAGCAACTTCCGGACATGATTTCGGGCTTCTTCCAGATCACAACTGCCCTTGGAATCATCGGTTTGGTTGTTGTCTGGCAAGCGGATTCGCTAGCTGAGATGTTTACCGTGAACCCTGAACAGAAAAAGGGACTCAAGCAGCACAAGCGAACTGCCCTCAAGTCTGCCATAATTCTGGTCGTCCTCGGGCCGCTGTATACTGTGGCAGGATCGACGATGGGACTCCCGCTCGCTGAATGTGTTGACTTGGTGCCGTGGTGATCCAGACCCCCAACCGAATACGCAATTCCATGGTCCTCCAAATACGCCAGTTGGTACTCTCCATCGGGATCGTCCTCCTCGCTGGGAGTCTTATTACGGTCCCCAGTACAGCGAGTACTGATTATCCGCCACGACCCGACCCCGGAGAGAGTGGGCTCGACGAAAACGAGACGGCAACGCTGTGGTCGAAGTTGCCAAATGAGTGTCGCAGCGACGAAGAGTACTATGAGCAACATGGCGAGAATCGAACCGACATGCAAGAGCTTGGAGAGTGCACTGACATCTCGTTTGCTGAACCCCCGGATACAGCGGCAATCTGGACTGCAGCAGACTTTGACACACTCGAGGCCGGTGATCGAAACACATCGGTGTACCCGGCGAGTGCTGAGACGCAGAACTCGAGTGTGATAGCAGAGGCTCATGCAACATCTTTTGCGGTTCAGCCGTCGACAATCGTTCATCAGGATGAGATGGACACACCACAGTATGTCGCACCTGACGGTGAGTTCCGCGGGTTTGTGGATTATCGTGTCCGTGCTCCCGGCAGCGACAATAGTACGTTCTCCAGCGATTGGTCTGTACTCGAGCACGGAATTGATGAGGTTCGATTGAAACAGGACGGAGAAACAATTTCAACACAGGATGGAACGCATACCCCGGTACTCGAGTACGCTCTCGACGGGAACGGACCATCAACGTTGACGTTTGAAGCAGATATCGAGGTGTGGCTCGAGCGAGAACTCACTGACGGAAATCAGACTGAAACGGAGGTCGATAACCTCATCATCTCGAATGATCTCGAGGTCGAGGTCTATGATCTGTCGGCGTCAATCTACTATGCTGAGTATCCAGATGGAGACACAGGCATTGCGATCTACCAGGCACAGCCGTGGCATGGATACATCCTTTCAGAAGATGGGGACGCAGCCGTTCGTGGTAACTGGCGCTATTACACTGCTCGAGACACGGACTGGGATCACTTCGTAGAGTCCTCAGCAACAGATAGTGTTGAGCGTCACTCGGAGGCGCTGCCAGTGTTTGTGAGGGCGTATCCGTCCGAGGCTGGTCCGCGTGCAGACCCCATCTACGACGGACCAGACATCGTGGATGTGTGGGGCAGCGACCGTCCGTCCCCAAATGAGACGATCCACGAACACGTCGATATCGATGTTCTCGAGGAACCGTATACGCGCTCGTATGGGCTTGCTGTACGGTACGATGAGTTCGACCGTGATCACCTCGAGGTACAGGGCATCGTCCGTGGGACTACTGCTGAGCTCGTCGAACCAGAGGGCGGCGCAGAGCGAGAAATTCGTGAGAGTGAGTTATCTGTCGACATCCTCGATCAGGATGAGTCAACGATGACGATCGAGGTGTCACTTCACGACGCCGAAACTGGGAACCCGATTATGCTCGAGGATCCGTTCGAGAACGATCCGCGGTTTGAACCAATCGGCGGTTCCTCGCGTGATGGCTACATCTCGATCGCCGGTGAACGTCTCGAGACAAACATAACCGGACAGGCAACGGCCACCCTCACGCAGCCTGGTATTCACACTGCAGAGTACCACCCTGATTCGTGGCGGACGAACGACCCAGCGTACGTTGGTGACACAGCAAGTGTGTCCTGGCATCCGCTGACGACTGCCAGTGGCTGGTTTACACTCTTTGTCGATCTTGTCTGGCTCTCGATTCCGTTTCTCGTGGCTCTGTATGCGGGTCTGAAACTCGGCTCGTTCCTTCGAATCCCCGACGAACACAACCCATGACACAGAACTTTCCAACCCGACGAACCGTCCTCAGTGGAATCGTAGCTGGCGCTGCTGTCGCCGTGAGTGGGTGCTCCAGTAGCTCAGATAGTGGATCTGATAATGGAGCTGGTGACTTCGACGGTGACGATGTCTTTACCGACATCTTTGTCGAGGACACGGACCTCATCCTCGAGTTCACTGACGAGTCATCAATTGACCAGATAAACGTCATCGATCCCAGCGGTGAGTTGTTCGACGAGCTGCTGATTCCATCCGGTATTAGTCGCGATACGGTTGCGATTGGAACCGACTACGATCCCGGTGTGTACGAGATCATTGCACTCGAGGACGGCGATGAAAAGTCCTCACAGTCCGTGACGATTGAGCCCGATATCCGTATTACCGACCTCCGGCTCGGTCGAAACCATCCGGATGAGATGTTCGAGGGGGCAAGTGACCGTGAAATTGAGACAGAGGTTATTTTGACGTTACACAATAGGGGTAATGGCCCAGATGAGATACGGCGTCTGGTGTTTGATGGCGATGTGCCGCGGCCAACCTCTGATGAGTTCGATGAGAGCGGTATCTACGACACAGATAGTGACATCCGTAGCTATGCAGACGCTGTTGAACTATCGTCTGATGATGAGATAACGATCTATAGCCGGCAAATGCCTTTCCATTCCGCGGATCCGGATGTTTCGTGTTCGCCGGATACTACGGAAGGAGAGTTTCAGGTTTACCTCGAGACGATTGTTCAGGACCCATATCCAAATGATGAGTTTGAGGTGACGTATTCTGGTGAAAACCTAGTTGACTGTGATATCCACGTGGAGGTAACCTCATGAGTTCACTCACTGAATTTGGTCGTCGATGGTTCGAGGATATAATTGAAACCATCATCGAATGGTTTCAGGATGGGTTGGTGGAAGGATACGATTCAATCACAGAGGAATTGTTCGGGACTCCAGTTCCAGAAACGAGTGGCAGTTTCGTCTTTAGTGCCCCGACAAATGATCCATGGATTGACTTGCATGACTCTCTCGTTGCTGGTGAAATCATGCTCCTTTCCTTACTTCTTCTTGTCATTTTTGTTCAGGGGCGGCACACTATTCGAATTTTCAATTTCAGCAGCAATTATGAAGCACGCAAAGCTCGAAGAACTGCGTGGACTGGTGCCATTTTAATTGTAACTTGGTATTGGGTAGCCGTCTTGATCCTGTATCTAGTGAATGGTTTTGCAATCGCTCTTGTACCTGGTATAGATGCCCTCATACGTGGCATGGTCGATTTTTTGACGGTATCGATATCGAACCCTGCGCTTTCGTTGTTTATGGCAGCGATTGGCGGCATTGCCATGTGGATTCTGCAGGCACTCTTTTTCATTCGAGAAATATTGCTCTATGTCTACCTTTATGCGATGCCAATCGGGATTGCAGTTGCATTTGGTCACCTCCCAATCGTCTCACAGATTGCAAAACAGATTTGTATCAAATTTGTACCGCTGGCCATCATGCCTCTCCCACTTGCGATTTTGTTCAGAGGCTATGATCTTCTTTTCGGGGCAGGAACGAACTCTGCTATTGCTCCGGAGAGCGCATTTCTGAGCTATCTTGTCGGCGCATCGCTTCCGATCTTCGCGCTTGTTCTCATCTGGAAACTCTTCGCGTATGCGAGTCCACTGACGGCGAAAGTCATCGGTGGTGCAACGAAAGGAGCGGTCACAGTTGGAGCGACACTCGGGGCTGCGAAAGTCGCTGGCCCACTCGCTGCCACAACGGCTGCTCGGTGGGGGCCGAAAGCTGCGGCATGGCAAGTCGCCGGTCAGCAGATCAGTGGCCGCCGGCGTGGTTCTAACGCTAACTCGAGCGGTGCTCCATCGAATGCTGCGGCTGGAGGCACAACGCACGACAACGTCGTCGCGGACGCCTACGGGCAACGAGGCGTTCCACAGTATCGACGCACCGAAAACGATCCTGGATACTACTGACCATGGCTGATCAAGACGCTGCTTCCCGACGAATTATGGATGAACTGGGCGAAGAGAACCGTGTCCCGATCGTCAACGTTGACGAGGGGGATGTTTACGTACTCCTTGGGTTCCCGATCGGCGGCTTACTCATCGGTGGCTTCAGCGGTGTGGATGCGCTTGTCTTTCCGCTGGTGCTCGTTGGCCTCGCGCTCGGCGTCGCCGCCGTCTATGCAAGCCCGTCGCACCTCTCGGCTGCAACGTGGCTCACCGATGTCTATCGTCACTACTGCAAACGTCCTCGAGTGACCTACAGCGTTTCAGCGAAAGATGAACACACCCACGCCCACTCGAATACCGCCCGGAACGAAGGCGGGTTGATCAACTACACGCCCTTTGCACCGGATGAGCGAACGCAAGATCTGACTAATATCGAGCGAGCGTGGCCTGGTGCTAGAACCGTCCAGCGAACGGATGGCACGATGGAGGCATTTCTCCAGGTCGATCCGGGGAACATGGATTTCGCAATGAGCGGAGACTGGGCGCACATCCAAGACGTCGCCAGCGAGTTTGCGAACAAGGAACTCGATTACAACCTGAAGTTCTACACGACGACGCGAACCTTTCCAGTAGAGGAACTCATCACACAGATCGACGAGCGACTCGAGGACGACGATGTCTCTGATAACCCGGTCTTCGAGGAGTTACTCGCGGAGTATCGCGAACAGCGCCCTCGAGACCTCGACGAAGCCCAACAAATTCGCTACTATATTGGCGTCCAGGTCAATCCGCTCGAGGTCTACAGCCGCTACCGTGATGAACAATCGCCTGCTGAGAAACTCACGTCGCTTCCGGTGATTGGATTTCTGTTCAATCCGTTTGTCACCCGCCGTGAGGACTTAGCGGATATCGAAGTCCGATCACGGATGTTCGATAAACTTGATCGACGCTGTCGAGCCGTTCAGACTGAGTTGGTCCAGAAAGCGCCAGGGTGGTCGGCACGCCGATTGAGCACAGTCGAACTGTTCGTGCTTGCAATGGACTTCTGGAACGGCGAAGAGCACACCTACGACGACGCTGCTGATGCGGTTCGCGAACAGTCGGCTGTTCGTCGCCAGCGGAGGGAAAGCGATGAGTAGCACTATCTTTGCCGTCTCCGCGCTCGGGCAGTATCTGGCTGGACTCGAGACGCCTCACATCATCGCCGGCATCGTCGTATTCGCTGTCTTTCTTGGCGTTGGCGTGAAGATTTATCAGGCTCGGACACGCGAGGAAACGGAAGTCAACCTTTCGGAGTTTCTCGACGAAGACACGCTCGAGGAAGGCGCTGTTGAAGAGACGATTCTCGAGGAGATTCCGGAACGTCACAAGAGCGCTGTTGCACCGTCGGCAATCACGTGGGAAACACGCGCTGCACAGGTTGGTGAACAGTGGACGTCGACGCTCTACATTGCAGATTACCCGGACTACCCGAAAGATGGCTATCTGAACGAACTGTTCGAACTGACCGATATCGAGTTCGATTTGACCGTCCACATCACGCCGAAAAATCAGCAGAAAGCTCGCGACGAACTCCAGCGAGTCGCAGACGACCTGCAGGTCGACGCTGATCTCGAGCAAAGCGTTCGTGGGGCCTATCTCCAGGAGCGAGCAAACGAGGCAGTGTCGACGTACAAGGCAGTCGAGAACGGCAGCCGTGTGTTCGCTCAGGGAATGTTCATCACTGTCCGTGCAGAGCGGAAAGACGAACTTCGGGAGGCAGTCCGGACGATTCGGAGCCGGCTTCGCGAACAGCCCGCTGGCCTCTCACCGAAAACAGCGATCTGCAAGCAGGATCTTGCCCTTCAGGCCGCTGCACCAATCGGTTCGAACCCGTTCGGTCGCGAAGCAATCTCGCTCGGTGGGGCTGTCGGTGCACTCCTTGCCTCGCCACACAATGCGACGATTCTCGAGGATGACGGCGTCGAGTTTGGGACTCACTGGAAAAACGAGAGCCCCGTCGTGATCGATCCATTCGCCCGAGAAAATGGCTATGCGATGTTCACGATTGGAGATCCCGGTTCTGGAAAATCGTTCGGTGCAAAACAGAACTTCATCCGCTCGATTGAGCAAAGCGAGGATCGAATCGGGATCATCCTCGAGCCGTTGAATAACTGGGCCGGCGTCGCCGAAGCACTCGGTGGCACACGGATTACAGTCGGCGGTGATATGGGGTTGAACCCGCTCGAGATCAAGCCAACGCCCGAACGGATCCAGCGAGCAATGGGTGAAGACGCGAGTCCATATCGCGAAAAGCTCGACAGCGTGATGAGCTTCCTCTCGAACTACTTTGCGCTCCGTGGGATCCAACTCGGCGACAAGCGCACAACGCTCGAGACAGCCATCGAAGAGGCATATGCTACGAAGGGCATTACGGACGATATTGCGACCCACGACAACGAGAGTCCGACGATGCGAGACGTTCTCGATATCCTCGAGGATATGGTCGACAAGCCGGGCGGCTTCGTCGTCCGAACAGACGAGGAAACCCAGAAGATCGAGTCGGATGCGACATGGCTGATCGACCAGTTGCGATCCTTTGCAGCGGATGGTCGCTACGAGAACCTCGGGCGACCGACCGAGTTCGATCTTCGCGACGAGAAGGTGTTCTACCTGGATTTGGCCCAGCAGGAAGGCAGCCTCGGTGGAAGTACGAGTCTCATCATGCAGTTGTTGATCACGCTGGTCTATGAGCGAGCAAAGGAGACGGACAAGGAGGTCGTGTTCGTCATCGACGAAGCCCGCTATCTGATGCAAGATGCAGCGAGTCTCGAGTATCTCGAGATCGTGTTCCGTCACCACCGCCACCATGATCTTTCGATCCGGATGATCACCCAGACCGTCGACGAGTTCTTCCAGCATGCCGAGTCCGAGGCCATCTTGGATCAATGTGCGATCAAACAGTTCCACCATCTCGATGGGATGGACCAACACTGGGCGAACGAGTTTGGATTGAATTCTGCGCAGATGCGCTTCGTCCAAGACGCCGTTCCAGGGAGTGAGGATATCGGCTACTCGGAAGCCCTTGTCGGCGTCGACGGCGACTGGCGCGGTATCGAGGTTCATGCACTCGAGAAAGAGAAGGCTGTGATCGATTTCGACGCCAAAGAACAGTCTCGAGGCGATCTTCCCGGCGTTCCTGATCGAAGTGATACACGCTCTGTAGACGACTCCCGAAACGAGGAAATCGATTCTGAAGAACCGCAGTCGGAGGGTCACGAGGTGCTAACGTGGGCTGACGGGGGTGATCACACGGATGAGTGAGTACATCCGTGTCACGCCGACCTCTGAGAAACTACGTACTGCTGAGGTCCCGGCCGCACTCGAGAGTCTGCACAAACTCACGAATCCTGCTGCTCGAAACGTGTCTGACCGTCTCAATCCATTTGCTGATACGGCCCCGCCGACGTTCGAATTTCTTGCTATCAGCGAAGGTGAAGACGACCCAGTCGAGTTCTACTACGGCATTGATCACTCGGCACACCTCGAGACACTCGAGAAGCAACTCAGAACGATCTATCCGCAGACGTTCGACATCACCCGGAGTGAGTTGGATCTCGAGCAGAAACTCGTCCAGCCAGTCGACTACACCAGAGACGAGTATCGCGAACGCCTCGAGGATGGGAGACTGCTGGATCCGCCACTGGCTGATGAACGGGATGAGTTCAGAGAGGATGAGCAAACCGACGGTGGTCGTTCAATCCTCGAGGATGAGGTCGATGACACCGCTGCTACCATCGGTTCGTCTCTTGAGGTAGAAGCGGCATCTTCAGACTCAGCGACGGTTTCCGCTCGGCCACCACTCGAGGACGTCGACCCAATTGGCGTTCAGTGGTACGGGCGGGCACAGCGCAAGCGCGACTGGATGACGACGATCAAATCATTTGCTGGCCGAGACCCAGATCCAACCGAGTACAATACCGACCAACCGCCACTCGCGACGCTGATCGATCATCTCACCGAACTCGAGTACCCGATTGCGTTCCAGGTGGTCTGGCAGCGCAAAGACGAGTGGACAGCTGATGCAGAGTTACGCGTTGAGGATCTTCGAGATGGACGAGATACGTTCGGCCAGCGCTATATCGGCCCCCTGTTCGAGACGAGTGATCTTGATGCAGACGAACGTGAGCCGACCCTTGGAAATGAAGCCCAGAATCGAATCGACCGGATCCAGGCTAAGCATCCAAAACGGACTTTCTCCGTAAACGCTCGAGCAGTCGCGATTCCGCCCACTGCTGATGGGGATTTAGATGAGAAGGTGGAGACGCAATTCGATCAACTCGCACAATCACTGAACGCCTTAGATGGGCCGTTCTACGAACTCGAAGGACAGCGACTTCGTTCGAAAGGTGTACTAACCAGAACGAAACGAAAACGCGCTCGAGCAGTTCTCAACAATATACTTCACTCGGACCTCACGACGGGACGGGGGAAACGGCGTCCCGATCTCGTATTAAACGCCGATGAACTCGCGAATCTTACTGTCGTCCCCTCCTCACAGGACCTCACTGTCGAAGGGAGCCGTGGAACACGCTCCGAGCAACGCTCTCGAAATCCATTGCCTCGCCCACATCCAGACCTCATGGACGAGTTCCGAGAGGGCATGGCAATCGGCTACGCCATCGATGAGAACGGTGAGACAGAACAACAGCCGGTTCGGATCCCACCGTCGTTGCTTCCAACGCACTACGTTCGAGCGGCTACAACAGGCGGTGGTAAGTCGAAGTCACTGACCAACGACAAACTCTCCCTGTACGACCAGACTGACGGCCCGATTATCCTGATCGACGCCAAAGGCGATGGACTCTGTGAGGATTATATGCGAGCCCACGCCCATCGGTTCGGCGTTGACGATCTCGAGGAGAACGTCCTTCACTTCCCGATTCCGGAGGTCCTTCCTGGATTTGCGTTCTTCAATATCGAGCGCCAGCTCGAGAACGGGGTTCGGCGTGTCGATGCAGTCCAGAACAAGGCAGACCACTACGAGGAGATTCTGAAGATGGTGATGGGTGAAGACCGCTACGAGCGAGCAGTCGTTGCTCCTACGCTCATCAAATACCTCATCAAGGCACTCTACGACGAGGAGCATGGCCGCGAGAACGGCCGCTACCGCGAGAGTGTCGATTACTTCGCTCACGATCAACTCGAGTACGTTGTCGACCAACTCTGGCAAGCTGGTCCACCCAATCCCGTGGAGGATGCAGCACCACGCTCGAGCAATGCACAGGTCCAGCGACGACTCGACCGCCAACTACAGCTCGACCCAAACACGTTCGCGACTGTGATGGGCGGAGTCAGTAACCGTCTCGATTACATCTCGCAGGACGAGCATCTGAGACGTGTCTTCAATAATACCGAGTCGCAGTTCGACTTCCGCGATGTCCTCGATGATCGCAACGTGATCCTATTCGATCTCGGCGGTCTTCGAGATGAATCTGCGAAGGCGATGACCGGCGTCATACTGACGGAGCTCTACAACGCGTTGCGAGAGCGTGGTGACGATATTCAACAGAAACCGGACGACTACGTGGTCAACCTGATCATCGACGAGGCCTCGAGTCTGGCCGTCTCTGACGTAATGAACACGCTGTTGGAGAAGGGGCGGAGTTTCCGGCTCTCTGTTGGCCTCTCGTTGCAGTTCCCCGAGCAACTCGATGTTAAGGGCGGTCGCGAGGTCTACCTGAACGTTCTCAACGACGTCGGCAGTCCGATCATCGGCAAGATCGCCGTCGACAACGAGATCGCGAAGGTAATGGCCCACGAGGATATGGATCCCGTCGAGTTCGCCAATCGGATTCGGTCACTCCCTCGGGGTGAGTGGATCGTTCGACTTCCGAGTCCAACATTCGGTGAGACTGGACCAGAGCCGTTCAGCCTTGCGCCGCTTCCGATTCCGTCTGGCCACCCCGAGAGCGCTACTCCACTGACTGCCAGTGAGGAACAGGCGTTTCAGAGCGCACTCGAGCGAATTCACGAACGAGCAGATTCCGAGTACGGTGTGGTGACAGACTCACCGCCAACCGGTCAAACACCGTCTACTGTTCGCGAGACGTTCGAGTTAGGGTCCGACGACCTCGATGTTGCGCTCGCAAACGCTGTCCGAACGGTTCAACACCAACAGGGTGTTCGCGAAGCGAACGGATGGGTTCCTGTCCAGTTGGTGGATCAGACGCTTCGAACACGATACGAGGCAGCCGATGCATCACCACCATCAATCGAAGAGCTTGGAGAAATCCGAGACCGATCCCGATTGCTCGAGGTCACACTTGATCAGGATACTGGTGAGATTGTCGTCCGGTTGACCGACGACGGTGAAGCGGTGACTGAGCCGGATACGGGTGATGTGCGGTCCTCGGGAAGCGAGTTGCACGATGAACTGTTGATCGCTACCAAGAGAGAACTCTCACAGGAGGGATTCGATGTGACGATATTTACGCAGGATGGGAGCGAAAAACCGGATGGACGAGCGGTTCACCCCGACTGTGAGGCTATTTTCGATATCGAGGTTGAGTCTACGACAGTCGATAAACCGGTGAAAGTCCTTCGGAACTTCCAACGGGCTCGAGAGGCCGAACACGTTCCATTGTTCGTCGTTACCACCACTGAGGACGGTGACAATGAACTACAGACTGCAGCCCGTCTCGAGGATATCCTCGCCTCGCCAGTCAACGAACTCGAATCCGGGGAGGTGCGATTATACACGACTGATTCTCACATCACGTTCGATGGTGGTGCAAACGTTCGAGATGGTGTGACTGCAGTTCGACCGGCGACTGGTGACTCGAGGCGGTCTGTATGGACGCAAGACAAGAGTGAGTATCGGTTGAGCGATGGACTAGGCACTGAATTTGTGACCGTCTCATCGCTTGACTCGCTTTCACGAAGCGATGTGCCTGCCGTGTATAGCTATGATCGAGCCACCGATGAGTACGTTGTCTACGAGCCGACCAAACGCCACCGCTACGACAGCAAATCCGCGTTCGAACAAGAGTGGGTGCCGATCCGAGAGCCGTTCGTTCCTGAGACAGTCACATCGACACCTGACGATCCTCTCGAGTCGTCTGTGATTGCTGTCCTCGAGAAAGACAGTAACTCCATGCAGATCTACCGTGATGGACAGCGACGTCCTCTCGATTCTCTCGTCGATGTGATGAACTCGCAACCCGCTGAATCTTGTCCCGGCCCTGCTGAAGGTAACAAGTCTGAGGCATCTGTCCTGCCTGTTCTTTCAGAAAGTGACCGGGAGCAATCCACTGCTTCTTCTCCGACGGAGCACCCCGAACAGAATCAATCAAATGATTCACAAGATGTCGATTTCGGGACCTTCGTCGAGGACTGCCTTCTTCAACAGGAAGGTGCCGAGATTGCAAAGGCTGACCTCTACACCGTCTACGAAGCCTGGACAGACACACACGACCATGAGGCGTATGCAAGGTCCTGGTTTGGTCGGAAACTGAGCGAGCATGTATCGTATGATGAATACCGTCCGACACGGGACGGTGAGCGTGTACGTCACTATACTGGTATTACGCTCTCATCCTACGGGCGCAACTTCTTCGACTAATCTATGTCAGCAAACACCATGAGCCCACGACACTCCCTCCGTGATCAGTGTCGTCCAGGCACTCTGGGGGCCGGGAAAATGCCTGGACAGGTATGTCCAGGGAAAAACCGCAATACTGCGTCGAATGTCCAGGCAAATTCGTGGGCAAAACCGACTAGTATAGAAGGGGGTTACCCCGTCGGTCAGGGCAGTCGATATCGCGTAAGAAAGTTCGATGCCCCGAGGGGTTTCTCGACTCCGTCAAAGTCGGAGAGTCAATGCAGGTGGTGACTAAATATGAATAATCAGAATGAAGATAAATTCGACATCGAAGCGATCCCAGACGAACTAGCCGAACGCCCACAGTGGATCTGTTGGAGAGCCGAAGACAGAGATGGAAAGACGACAAAGGTACCAGTGGATCCAACAACTGGAAGCTTTGCGTCGACGACTGACGACCGAACGTGGACGACGCTGGACCAGGCACTCGAGTACGTGGTGACTGGTGCTGATGGAATCGGCTTCGTCTTCACCGCGACGGATCCGTTGGTCGGTGTGGACCTAGACGACTGCCGCGATCCCGAGACAGGCAAGCCACTCGAGCCAGCGCCGTCGATCATCGATCAACTGGATTCATTCACCGAGGTCTCTCCGTCGGGAACCGGATATCACGTTCTCCTCGAGGGTGACCTTCCTGATGGGCGGAACCGACATGGGTCGCTCGAGATGTACGATCACGCTCGCTTTTTTACGGTGACTGCAGACCACGTTAGTGGAACGCCGACGTCGGTCAACGAGCGACAGGAGGCACTCGAGGCGGTTCACGAGGAGTGTATCGCCTCCGAGGTGAGTGGTGCGGCTGACACTGTCGAAGCCAACCCACCGGCCACTGAGAGCCGTGAACAGTCATTGGGCCTTGAGGATGAGGAACTCCTCGAGAAAGCACGGAACGCGTCGAACGGGGAGAAGTTCGACCGGTTGTGGCGTGGCTCAACGGCTGGGTACGACAGCCAGTCAGAAGCGGATATGGCGCTGTGCTGTTTGCTGGCGTTCTGGACGGGTGGTGACGCTGCTCGAGTCGATCAACTCTTTCGGCAGTCGGGACTGCTTCGAGACAAGTGGGACGAGGTCCATTACAGCGACGGTTCGACGTACGGTGAGAAGACAGTCGAACGAGCAATCGCGAGTACGGAGGATGTCTACACTCCCTCGAGTGGAAACGAGACAAGCACTGGAGGAGCGCAGACGACGGCTGCACAGGGTACCAGCCAGGATGGACCCACATCGACGACTGAGCGGACTGTGAGTGGAACTGACGGTGCACGGGCAGCCTATCTGGCCGAGAAGAATCAACTCTTGAATGAGCGGGTGTCTGCTCTCGAGGCGACGCTCGAACAGAAAGACGAGCGTATCGAGGAACTCGAGGACGAGAATACAGCGCTTCGTGAGTCACTTGAGACGTGTACAGAACAACTCGAGGACCCTGATCAACTGTCGGCGCTCGAGGACGCTGGGACTGATAATCCAGTCTCGGTCTGGAACCGAACAAAGCGCTTCTTTGAGAGAAGCAAATAGCTCTTGGGATAATTCAGCAGTGACCGGTATCGTTCTCACAGACGATCCGTATCGTATCTGTCTTGCAGTCGACTTTAAATTCGTTAATTGCGCAGTTTCCCTGTGACTGCTCCATGATTGTTTTGACGATGTCGAGGTTCTTCAGGTGCCCAAGAAGCAGGCGAATGGGGCCACCATGAGTCACAATGAGAATGGTCTCTCCTGGTTCACACTCTGTCAGTGTTGTCTCCCACCTTTCAAGAACACGTTTGCGAACATCCACGAGACTTTCACCGCTTTCTGGTCGTCTGTGCGCTGCTTCTGGGCCGGCTTCCTCGAGATCGTACTGAGGGAACCGCTTTGACATCTGAGTGACCGGTAAACCCTGATAGAGACCCATGTCACGTTCACGCCATGCCGATTCAAATGTGACGGGCGCGTCGATATGTTCAAGCAGGATTTCTACCGTCTCCTCTGTCCGATAAAGGTCCGACGACAAAATACGGTCGATACTGTATTCCTCTGTGAGTGTTGTGCCAAGTTGGCTAACTTGTTCCTGGCCGAGATCGGTGAGTGGGGCAGGTGCCCAGCCTTGCAATCGTTGTGTCTGGTTCCACGTTGTCTCACCGTGTCGGACTACAACTATCGTTGTCATTTTTAGACATTCGAATGACGATACATGGATTCTATGATTTTCCTTTGCTCCCCTGAATTTCAACAGAAATCAGTTTTCAGGGTTAGTTGTTGAGTACATACACGTAGTCATCGAATCGTCTGCCCCAGGCCGGGAGTGAATAAGGAACTCATGCCAGTGTCTACTCTTAACCCACGAATCTCGACCACCATCGCTTGTTGGTTAACATCTGGATCTAGAGGCGAATGTTGATTTTGTTGCTGAGGTCCGTGAATTGCGCAAGCGGGCGAGAGCTAGCCTTCAAGAGTATTTTCATTGCATGGTTTATTGACTCCAACAAGTGAGTGTGGATTTCATAGCAATTGCTCACAAGAATTTATGTGAACTAAAAACATATTTATGCACAATGGCTACTGAAAATCCCGAAGGAGCTAGCCTGAGCAGGAATTAATAAGACTGCAGTGAAACACTATACCGAGACATAACTGATGGAGTTTTTAGACAGTGGTGACATCCGGATAAACCGAGATTTGAACGCGCTCGACGTCTTAGCGGGTGATGTGAGCGCGGCATTATCTGAGCAAGGAATTGAGCACGTCCTTGTCAGTGGCTATATGGTTGTTTTAATGGGTCGATCTCGAGGGACAGAAGATATTGACACTCTGATCGGGATAAGTGACATCTCAACAGAGACGATTGAAGCCTTGGCTGATGAACTCGAGAACCGTGGCTATTGGGGATCAGCAATGCCTCTCTCGAGTATGAACGAGATGTTCCAGCACGGGGATCCGATTCGAGTCGCTCGTGACGGCAAGCGAATTCCATCTGTCGAATTGAAACCGACGGATCTTAGTCACGTATCGTTTCAAAACCAGCGGAGAGCAATCATTGGATTAGATGACGGTGACCAAATCCATCTCCCGATAGTAGCCCCTGAGGTGCAGATTGCCTACAAACTCGATATGGGAGGGAACGTGGATTTCGAGGATGCATACTATCTGTTCAAAATCTGTAAAGGCGAATTGAATAGCGAACTTTTAGAAGGAATGGTCTCTAAGTATGAGGTAGAAGGTGAATTCCATGAGCTCAAACGCCAAGCAGAAAACGGATCGGTCTGACAGACATATCGATCCTGACCGCATGGCGCGACGGCTCGACGCGATTGATCAGTGGGTAGCGCATATCAATTCGACCCCTGCCCCAGAATGGGGTGCAGAACTGAACAGTTTAATAAACTCACAAGTTAGCGGGGCAGAAGCACTCTCAGAGGGTCGAGGAGAGGATATCCCACAATTTGATCACTTCGATCCAGACGCAATTCGCGCAGCGGGTCAGTCAACTGATTGATCTGCAGATTTTATCGCTGCGTTTTGGGGTGCAGGGCTGTACTTCGTAGGAAAGACGACCCAACGAATGGTTGCAACCGATATCGACGTTCGTGAGACCGAAGCCATGATGATTATCTACGCGCTCGAACCAGCGCTGACTGTTGGTCGGACGCATGATCCGTTCTTCGAGCATCTGTTTCCAGATGTCCACGATCAGATGGATCTTTCTTCGCTTCAAGACATGGAAGACCTGGAAAACGAGGTCAATACAGTACGTGACATTGAATGAGTCAGTAACCTACGACTGAAGTCGTGGGCTTCCTCCTTGTATTTCTGTGAGTCGATTTCCTGCCAGGTCTTTCTTGACGCAGTAGTATGCGGCGCTGTCACAAGTAGGGATAGGAATTATAATTCTGTGGGTACAACGTATGTACGAGTGAGTGACCAATGGGAACAACGCGAGTCAACTTTCGGCTTCCAGAGGAACTACTCGAGAAGGCCGATGTTGCGGCTGAAATAACACATACAAACCGTACAGAAGTCATCAAGAAGGCACTACAGCAGTATTTCGAAGAGGTTGAAGATGACGAGCGGTTTAATGAAGCACTCATTGAACTCTATCTTGATGAGAAAATCGGCTTCGAAACCCTGAAAGAGTTCGTCGGTCGGCAAGATGCTGAAGCCGTTCAGGCTTCGAAAGCTGTTCTTGAGCAGGGAGATGACCTAGCAGACGAACTTGCAGATCTCGAGTGACAGGGCCAGGAATGATCATTATCGATACAAGCGCGTTCATCTCTTTAGCCACAGCAGACTCGGTAGAGATGGTTCTCGAGGAATACGATGTCCAGACAACCGAGACGATACTCGAGGAATTAGTGGAAACAGCAGAGTATGACGATGTTCACGGTCGCGCAGCAACGGCTGTTCTCGAATTGAAGCATGAGTATACTATTCATGCCACCTCCGAGCCAGCACTCGAGACGTCTCGAGTCGATAGTGGTGAGGCGAGTTGCGTCACCCTCTGTCGAGAACTTTCAGCGGATTTTTTGATTATTGATGATCTCAGAGCGTTACCTGAACTCCAGAACCTGACCGATGCACAGGTGGCGATTTCACCGATTATGTTGAACGCATTGGTTAAACGGAACCGGCTCACAGAAAGAGAGGCAAAGAGGAGGGTCGAAACACTGGCTGAAAATCGTGACTGGCTAGAATCGCCGATTTACCGGCGAGCACAAGATTTGTTTTCTGCGTAGTTCATATCTCGGTCCTTGTTTGTGAGGTAGTCTCATTGCACCCTTGTCTTCAACACAGGAGCGCCCTTTTATGCGGTTATGGACTGCCCTTCATGTGGTGGGTCGGTCACGCTCGAGACTGGACCGGGCCGGCCGCTTTCGACATCAGTTGCCAGCGCTATTCTTGCGGCCGATGAAGATGAGCAAATCGTGATTACACAGAATTGTTGGAACTGTGGATGGTACGAAGAACGCTACATTCGAGTTGAGTCACTCGAGACGACCGAGGGAGATGATGTGGCCATCAAGCGAGCTGCCCTCATTGACGAGATCACCGATGAACTCACAACAATTGATAGTCTGGCGACGCTTGAAGATGCTCGTGCTGAAATCCGCCGACAGCGCCGGCTCGAACCATCTTCGAAGGAATCTACGGACAAGACACGCGATAAGTAGGTATGACCGATAGTGACGCCCTCTACAACGTTCGTGAACGAACTGGGAATCCCACCATGGGATTTCAGGCCGAGCGGTTCGACTCTACGGTTTTAAGGCGCATATGTTCCACACGTCTTCAGTGAGCATATTGTTGCATAGTAGCGAATCGATATATAAATCACTCCGGTATATTGCAACATATTCTGTTCACCCAAGACAAGTAATTTACACGGCGAAGTCACGACTGTTCGGCATTCCACGACTTGCTCTCTCGTGATAACAAGGAGTGAGAGGTCATCGATGCCTACAACGAATCGTATCCTCAATACTGAGAGGCAACTTGATCCTCTGGTTCATTGTCATGGATCATGGAAAGCAGTCAAACGATCTGACTTGTGGCGAACTGTTTTACCGATGGAAGGCTATTACTCAAGTATGGGAGTCTACGCTGACGACGTAGACGAATTTGCTCGTACCGACGACGAGGACGAAGACAACGATAAGCCATCACTTGGTGAACGACTTCAGGGACTAGCCAGCGAACTTGATATTGATTCAGTCGTTGAGGTCCGGGACCTTCGTGAACGGACATGAAGCTCTTTCTCGAGACCAATATATTCACCGCAGCAGTACTGATGAACGAGGATGTCAGTCACTTCGCGAATCCGGATTGAACGATAGCTCGATAACCTCTCCAGCCTCGAGTTCTGTTTGATCCAGCAATTGGAGGAACTGCTCACCCTCTCCGCCGCTCAGTACACGAGCCTTGACCGTCTCCTCGGACTGCTCGAGTTTTGCATCGATAGCGTCGAGTCGAGCGAGGAGTTCGGCCTCGAGCGACTGTTCTTCGAGTGAATCAGTCTCAGTCACCGACTCTTGTTCGCCAGCTGTGACGGCATCGGAACTCGTGGATACATATGGGTCTGCCGCAGTCCGGGCAAACGTCGCCTTGAGGGCGTCGAGGTTAACGCCTTCGGCCTCGAGAGTGATCGGTTCGCGTCGGGTGACATCCAGTGTGGTATCAGCCTCGAGAGCGTGTTCCTGTAGCGCTTCCCACTGGCGTCTTCGAATCCGAGTTGCAGTTTCCTCCGCGATCCACCCTGGGGCATTCCAGCGTCCATCTTCGTAGAGTCGGTGGACATCCTGGTCGTTTGTTCCCCAGGTGAAACACCGATCGAAGCGACGTTGAAACCGATTGAGTGTACCACCTCTCGCGTGCTTGATCACGACTTCGATTGGAGCAAGTGAACGGACGACGTCATCAATCGTCTCGAGTGACGGATGGTTGGACAGTCGAACCGACTGTGTTGTACACTGGGTGTTCGGGACGCCGTCGTTGTTGTCTGTCGCGAGTTGGATGAACAGTGCCCCTGGATCGGCGCCAATCGCCTCGAGCAGTCGGCGGGAACTCCCGGTCGTCGGCGCCTCTGGACCGGTGATCGTCACGCCTCCGTCTTCAAGCACCTCATTAGGTCGTTCGAACACTTCGTGGGTCGTAACGCCTGGGTCGTCGTACTCGAGTGCATTGTACAGTTTAGCAGCCTGCCCGACGAGGGTGATGGGCAACTCACGGTCGAGTTCCGCGACGACCTGGGCGAGTATCGTCGCGTAGTGGACCCCCGTGAGCGAACTCGTTGCGACTACGACTTGCGACCCAGCAAACGCACGCTCGAGTACCGTCTCGAGTGACTCGTTGAGGGCGGTCGTATACTCGTCGTCGCTCGAGACGTTCAACAATACACAGTCGATATCGAACGGGTAGGATGTCTCGAGTCCGGGATGCCCGGCACACGGTCGCGTCGTGAAATCACCGGTGATGAGGAGGTGTTGGTCACCAGTAAAGGGGTCGTCACTCGAGTTCTCGTCGCGAAATCTGAGTACGAACCCAGCTGCACCAGGCGTGTGTCCGGCCGGGATAGGTCGAACCTCGAGCGTGGGAAGGATCGACATCCACTCATTGATTGGATTGAGCGCCTCGAGTGCTACCGAGATATCGCCAAGGTCGTTGTCCTTCTGGGCTTCGGGGAGTGCCTGCTCGAGAACCGATGCTGTTGCTGGTGGGGTGTAAATTGGGGCGCTGTGGTGAACGTTTCTCGCGAGCGTTCGGTAGTGATCGATGTGGGCGTGAGTAAGCAAAATGGCGTTCAGATACTCGTCGTCAGCGAGCATTGATTCGACATCGACATTGTCGCCAGCATCGACGAGAACACACGCACGCGTTCCATCCTCGGCAGTAAAACGCAGGAGCGTCGACTCGTTGCCGCTGTGAACGTTCGCATGTTGGTAGGAGACACGCATACGTGGAGATAGCTTCTATTCAGAGTTGCAGGAAGTTCAGCTTTTAGGTTGGATGGGTTAGATATATGGGACTGTCAATCGCTTTCTGGCAACCAGTGCTTCAGTAGTGCGTTTAGTGTGGAGGGGCTCTGTTGAAACCCTCTCCTTTAGAGACTTATTCACATGAATCTACTGCACACTACACGCGCAAACTGAACATGAAGGGTTATACACAATTGCCATCTCTCTGTTCATATGAGAAGGCGGGAGTTCGTTGCAGTTGGCTGCTGTTCTGTTTGTGGAATTAGTGCCGGCTGTCTCGATGAGGACGACTCTGATTCTGTCCCCGAGATTGTTAGCTTAGAAGTTCGAAACGATCAACGGGAAGAGAATCACGAGTTTATCGTTCAAATTGAGGACGAAGAGGGAACCGTGTTCGAAGAGATATATCATCTTGAAGCAGCCGATCCGGGCGAATCCGCCATCGCGCTCGAAGATCCCGTCGAGCCGGGAGCATATACCGTCCGGGTTGAGGCTGATGAGCACTCCGTGACTGTTGATACGTAAGACCGTGTCACAGACGATCAAACGTGTATCCGTTTGCAATTCTATCTAAGTTCTGAAACCCTCCATAGTGAATATCAATTGTACGACCAATGTGAGTGACACTTGAAATGTAGACGGATTCACAGGGTGTTACTGTTCATCCGAACGTTAGGTGTACTATGTACTGGTCGTTAGATGGCTCGGTCAAGATTGTGGACGATACACGCAAGGGCGAGTTCACGAAACTGCTTCCACCAGCGTCGTGAACGAACGAACGCAACGTATTTTCGCTTGAGTCGAGAGTTCACCGTTTCACTCTGGCTCTGTTGGCCGCAGAGTTCAGTCTCCAACCGAGCGTTCCACGCTTTCTGCAGTGAGGAAAACTCACGGTGTTTGATCAGCGGACGAACTCCGTTCTCGCGGGCCATCCGCCGAATTTGCTGATCATCGTATCCCTTGTCTCCAAGCAGAACTTCGATTTCAGATGCGTTTCGGTTGATGAGTGATGGGGTGATGTGGATATCGAGGATAGCGTTCGCTCTGGTATCGACTAAGAGCGTGACTTTCAGTTGCTGAATCGTCAGCTTCGTCCGTTTCGTGTAGTGTTTCGAGGCGTGACTGCGGTCAAACCCTGAGGCGTCGATCCCCGTAACACCGTTAGTTGGGAGCAGTGACACAGAGAGGTTGAGAAGCACTCGCCAGACGGCCATATCGAGCCGGTCAAACGCTTTGCATAGCGTTGACGGCGCAGGGAGTTCGGTGAGGTTGATCGCACTTCGAATGCGGGGCATTTCGATGAGTTCGTCGAGGAGTGTATGATACGTTGTGTTCTTCCGAACTTTGAGACAAAGGAGAACGATGTGCTGATGGAGCGTGTAGCGTTGTTTCGAGAATTTCGAAGAGTATCGAGCTACAGCACGTTGTGCTAGCTGAAATGCTTCCTCGACAAATCGGAGCAGTCGTGACTTCGGGAGAGTCTGAATTCGGTCACACTACTGGCCAAACGTGTATCTTCTCAAGGATTTCAACAGAGCCTGTGGAGGTAGAACTGAGTGATGAATCGAAGAGAAGGGGGCTAATCTGTCTCTCAGGTCAGCAATCTTGATACGAATTGATCGATGGCGGATTGAATCCTCCAGAACTGCCAATTTCGAAGCGAACGATGACACACAGTTCATCACCGTCCGCATGTTCTGTCGTGTCGATTTCCTGTTCACCGTCAGTGGTGACGGCTCTGACGAGATAGCGACCGGAACTATCGACAGGGGATTTCTCGCTGATCTCCGATCCAGGCTCAACAGTATACGTCTCCGAAAAACGAGTTTCTTCGCTCTCAACGACGATTACGTCGATTTCTTGCCTCTCACTGTGGCGGTTCCGAACAGAAATTGCATCCAACATCGGCTCTGCTGGTTCGTCGTAAGGAGACATACAACCAGCCATACCGAGAAAAGAACCGCCAACCATCGCCAAGAGGGCACGTCTCTGCATACAGGTTCTTCTCTTTCTTTAACCAATACTTTTCTGATGATTGATCTGAGTTCTAACAAAGAATTTCCGTTCGCGACAGACAGTTGCTGAGCGGCATAACTTAGCAGAAGTCGAGTTCCACAAACGAACTGTCATGCTGCACTGACCCTCTGTATGCAGCACGACACGCGAAACTTATCACGACTTGAGGATTTCAACAGAGTCGGGTGAGACTACCAATCCCGATCTGACAACTTCGTCGACAGACGTTCAAGCCGTTCCTGTGCAGACTCTTTGCGAGATTGCGTCTCATCAGGACAATATTCGGCTTCACAGAACTCGCCTGCTTCAACAGCAATCTCGAGAGCGGCCCCTTCGTGTTGAGGCTCTGGTGGCAGCTTCGTTACGTCGACGTCGAACTGGTCGACGGTCTCGCCGTTCTCCTCGAGTAAAAGCACTGCTGTTTGTCGCCCCCGGGAGGGGAGCGGGGGTTCGACTGAAACCACCGCAGAAACCCATGCGAACAAACAACGTAGCACCAGCATCGCCAGACGCTGAGACGACTCGGTTACTGAAGCGAGGTATCGCTAGATAACCAATCGCAACGAGTGTCGACTACCGACCTGTACGAGACTTACCCGCAGTCAAGCGGGATATGCTGGCCGGTTCTGTTCGGACAGCTGTGAAGTCCGTTATGAGCATCTGCAGGCAGACGCCCGAGATGTGTCTCAGGAGGATGCGTACTGATGCTCGAACAGATTGATCATCGAGGCAAGCGCTTCACGATCAAAGATGACGACATCGGCGACGAACAGAGAATTGAGCGCCGTCGACGGGAAGATACCCTCGAACGACAGGCCCAGCGAGAACTCCGCGAACTTGAGCGTGCGAAAACGGTCGCTGGGCCAGCCGGTGCAAATCCCGACGTCGAGGTACTCAACCGATGACGCTGAGCAGTTCGCTCACTGAACTGGGTGCCACCGCAGATGCGTATGCTCGGCTCGATCCTGAGCACCGCAACAGCGGGGAGTAAGCCAAGTACTCAACCTAGCCGCTCGTCGGAGGTAGACTCTTTGTATCTACCTTTGAGTTGGGCATCTTCTGCAGTTCTGAAGAAGAGAGACTGATCTTAACCAACAGCTCCGAGTGGTATCCCCAACTTGTTGGTTAACACTCGCGGAGCTAGACCTTGTTCTACCACTTCATCTGCTACCAACATACCTGTCTTCCAGCGCGGGTGGACGGCCGCTCGCGACGCCTGTGAGGAGGGAACGTAAATGCAGCAGATCCTCTCCGGATGTGACTTCTGCGATGCACTCCCCAACTCTGATCTGGGCGAAGCCCATACTTGAGGGACGGACGAACGGGTCACTCACCCGATCTGCGTCGATTGTGAGATCCAGACACAGCCAGATCCCGACGAGCACAACCACCACGCCTGTGACGAGTGCAGACTCATCGTCGACACACTCGCAGCACTCACGCGGTTTCGAGTGGAACTCGGTCACTTGGGAGGACCACTGCAACTGTGTGCGCAGTGTAGTCCCGGTGGACCAGCCACGTACTGGACTCGCGACCTCGAGGAGAATCTCGTCGCGTCGCCGGAGGAGTGACCCCAAACACTCTTTACTGTTTCACTGTAAACTGTAATCAAGACCAAAGTCATGTCACGTACCTCAAACCGATCCAACGGCGACGTCATCCGCGACTTCCTCTCGGTCGCGGACCTGCTTGAGGAGCCGCAACTCGCTCAGCTGTATGCGTATATCGATCAAGAGGAGGAAGTGACCGTCCAAGAGATGATGGACGCTCTTGGCCTCGCGCAGGGGACAGCATACACCTACGTCAACCGGCTGGTTGACGCTGGCGTCCTCGAGGCGACGACTGACGAGCAACCACGGACGTATGTCGCGAGCGATATCGACCTGACCGTCACAGTTTCCGATGGGACTCGAGAATACACGATCACGCCAGCGCTCATCGATGCCGTCGGACGTCGCACGACCGACGATGATATCGATACATACATCGATCGGCACGGAATCGCGGGCCTCGCGACGGCACTCACCTATACTGTCGACCGGGAGCAGGGGGAGGTCACCCATCGGCTGATGGCTCGTGATCTCGATATCTCGCCGCTCGCCGCCGAAATCATCCTGCAGGCACTTCGACCGATCGTCCACGAACACTTCGATATCGAGGAGGCAGGCGCGTCGGTCGCGGATATCGAGGATGCTGACCGGGACATCGCCGGCGACGACGCGTGAACGCCATCCATATAGCTGATACCGGTCTGTTCGTCGCGATGGGGAAACCGTCGAACCGTCGGTATCAGGTCGTCCGAACGTTTGCACGCCGGAACGACATGACGTTCGTCCTCCCGGAACGTGTCTACGACGAACTGACCGTCAACGCGCCCGACGTCGAGACACCGCCGGTCGACACGGCAATCGACGAAGGGTGGGCACGAGTCGCGGAGCCGTTGGAGTATACGAACGCGCTCGTGTCACGGACGATGGACGGTGTCCAGCGGTACATCGCGAACGCTGATGACCGCCCTGCCGACGAGATCGAACGTGCAGATCCAGCGCTCGCCGGGGTCGCCGCCCAAGCGTTCGTCGACGAGACCGCTGGCCACGCTTACATCTACACGACGGATACCCTCGCTGGAGAAGGGGCTGAAAATGTCTTCGCCAGTGAGGGCTACGGTGATTCGGTCACGTACGTGAACGGCTTCCGCTTCGTCGAAGATCTTCTCGAGTAAGCCACTCCTCGTTGGGTCCGCACACCGGTCACTGCGGAGCAAAATTCGATATCAGCCCGCCAGCGATGGCCGTTACCGTCTCGAAAGCCCTCGGCCGTTAGCTCGGGAGAGTTTGCTCTCCCGTTGCTCGACATCCCGCGACCCACGCTGCGCTCCTCGTACCTGCGGTGCTTGCGGAGTCGGGGGACGACCGAGACAGCCTCGCCCTTTCTGATTCCACCAGGATCTCGGCTGTGTCACTGAGCGTCGAACCCGGTTGAACAGGTTCTTTGTTACGGCACGCCCCGCTCGTCGCTTCCGCCCTCCGCGTGCTCACGGCTCACTGCGTTTGCCGTTCGCCTCGAGGCGCTCCCTTTGGTCGCGCCTCGCTTCGCTCGCGACCGACCATTCCGGGCGGGCTTCCGCTCCAGTAGGTGCGGTTCCTGCCGGGCATCTGGTTTCGACGCCAGCACCAAGCTCGCTTTCGGTTGCGTCTCGCGTCGCCAAGTGCTCGCTCGACGGACACGAAACCGGCTTGTGTGCTGGCCGCTCGCTTCGGGCGGGTCGAACGCGCGGTGCTGGTTGAGTACTGTCCAGAGGCGCTCTCGCTCGCGCCCCAGGGGACGCGAGCGAAGGCGCGAGCGAGAGCGCACAGATAGATGAGTCGGCCGATGTCGAGAGCCACGGCTGGAGGGTCATGGTGTCGAAAGAAGACGCCGAGTGAGCGCCTTCGGTGTAACTACAATGTCTAGTACAAACTCAACCAGTAAGGTCGTTTCGGTGGATGAACAGGCATACGAACAGGCGGGGGCTCAAGAGAGCGAGAAAGACGTCGTCGACGAGACCCCGGAGTTCCGGGCGACGGTCGAGATGGAGATTCAGGCGAAGGTCGATGCAAACCACCCTGACGGGATCGCCGATACGAGTGAAGAACGGATCTACGGTGCAACCCTAGCTCAAGAAGAGCGCATTCGGGCTCGAGAGGAGGAACTCGAGCGAATCAGTGCCCAGGCCGAGTTCGGTCAGCAGAAGGGGCGGGCGTGGCGAACCCGGAAGGAAATTGAAACGATGCGTCGTGAGCAGCGACGGTCGGAACAGCAGATCGATCCCCGTGAAACACTCGAGTGTGAGCAGTTGGCGAAAGTTAATCGGCAGGCACAACGGTTGGCCGACGACGTCTGTGGTGGGTACAGTCGAGCAGTCATCGCGAAGCGAATTGCGAGTCGCATCCTCGAGGGATCGGCGCTGTTTGAGGCCGTGATGGAGACGAAAGAGGAGTTATTGCACGAGGCAGGAACGGTCGTTCCAATCGGGAAACTCGAGGAGGTCAATCGCGGCGAGGTCAGCGTCGAAGGTCGTGTGATCGAACTGTGGGAGCCAGCCTGCTCGAGTCAACAACAAGTTGGTCTGCTCGAGGATGAGACGGGGCGGACGAAGTTCACGATTTGGAAGGCAAGTCGGCAGACGAAGGTTCGAGAGGGTGAGCGAGTTTGGTTCAGGGCGGCGGCGAAGAACTGGTTCAATGGTCGGTGTTCGATTGCGCTCACTCGATGGTCAGAGATCCAGTTCCCAGAGCGCGGTCAGTGGTGGGAATAGCCGGTTAAGACCCTTTTTTGCTGGTGAAAAGTCACCGCCACCTCCCACCACCTCCACGGTCCGGGCTGCTCACGGCGCCAAGGCGCCGTTGTGCTGCCGGGCTTTCGCTACTTGAAGTTCGAAGTGGCGGTCGGATAGTAGTTGTATCGTCACGAGGGGAGCGTGGCGAGTAACCTAAGTAATCGACGTGAGTTTTGCTGAACAGAATGCCTCCGGATTGGATTGCTGAGCTACGGCCGTTACTCAAAGACGGGGTCCAGAATATTATTGAACGAAATGGAGGTGCCATTGTTGACCCGCCACTGCAAACACTCCACGAACTTGGCTCAGGTGGACTTTTTGAGAGTACAACAGAAATCGCTGTCCCAGTCTCGGGTCGTGATTTTGACCAACAACGTATTTTTGAGAGCTGTTATAACGGCGAGTTTGAGCACGTTGCACGTCGTATCTATACCCACCTTCCTGAGCCACCAGCGGACAGTGGACACTCAAACGCAGCATATATTGAGTCGATAGAACGTGGATTGTTCGAATTTGTCGGCATCGTACTGAACTATGCTGGCACCACAGGCTTTGACGAGGCCGCGTTTGATGCTGCGTTCACCGAACAGTTCGAACCTCGAGTCACAGACCGGGAATACGCCCGGTATCTGCTTTGCTTGAAAAATACGACTATCGAACCAGACGTCAAGGTCGACCTCAACACCGCTATTCAGGGGGAACCAGATTACCTCGGACCCTATGGTGTCGACTCTCTTCGGATTCGATCGCTCGATGAACTGGAAGAGTCCGGTATCGCAACGTATGAGTCTCCCAATACGGATGTCTTTGAGCCGATTGAATCACTTGATACCAGTCGACCGAATGCTGCAGTCGAGATCGTCCTCCGGCGTCGTCGTCCCTATGCTGAGATCACTCGAGAGTTCGACAACAACCACGTTACACCATGGGATAATCTTGAGTTCAATGCGAGCCCGATCGATGTCCGATCGTGGCAACAACTACTAGCCGTTGTGAGATACATTGCAACAGGTGTCCGTCGGTGTCTGCGACTCCTGTACCCGGAAGGGACTGTGGGTTTTGAGACTGGCTACCATGTTGTCCCAGGGTGGGAGACATATCGTGGCTTCTCCACACCAGTTACCTTCTCGATTGACTTTGATTGTCCGCGTTCGACAGTTGGAACGCATCTCACGGCAGATCGTGGAGCCGCGATAGCGCAGTTTTGGCAGAAGTACAAAGACCAGTTGACACCCCAAGACGACAAGTTCCAGAATCCACTCACTCGGTTCGAGCGAATGTTTAGTCGAGATACTCTCGAGGATCAAGTGGTCGACTGTGCTGTTGGCTACGAAACAACGCTACTGAAAGGTGGATCCCCAGGAGGCAACAAGTATCGGCTCGGCGTCCGAGCTGCAGTTCTTCTTGGAGAGCAGAACTCTCAGGGGTGGACACCCGACCGTATTGGACAATTCTTCCGAACGGTGTATGAGTATCGCAATGTCGTAGTCCACGAAGACAAGCCATTACCCGATGAACCAAGTGAAGGTGAGCGTATTACGGTTGGTGACGATGAATTGTTGGCATCAACGTTCCTCGTTTATGCCCGCGAACTCTATGCTGATGTGATACGGACCTATCTCGAGATCGTGGCTACGCATGATGAGTCAATTGATGGCGTCAACAAACGTATCGACAATGCTGTTCTTTGTTCTGGAGATGAGTTACGTGAAACACTCTTTTAGAAGGCAGGAATTGGTTTCGAAATTTCTCGAGTGTGGTTGCTAAAATGTCCTCGAATGCGGCACAGTCAATGATTACATGTGGTGTAATGCGTTATATTGAGTATACCAATCGATTTTGAAGTACGATTGCCGCTATCGGACGAACGCTTGTTGGATTGAATCCTTTGAAAGGATCGCGAAATGTACTGTGTTCGGGTTTCTGACTTGTTTGGTTGAAGAATCAGCCCAAGTCTTTGATGAAACGCGTGTAGTTAACTCGAGAATGGGCGATATCACGTCTTTAATCCTAAAACGACTCGTCCGTTCTCAGTGTAGTTTCAACCGTGAACGCCGTAGTACATTCCCCACGTTCAAAATTCCAAATCTAATTTGTTTCCTTAGGTGTTTTCGGGACTCGAGGCCGAGTCCTGAACAGTATAGCAGTCACTGCAAGTCAATACACACCTAATCCCACGACAGCTATGTGATCAGTGTGTAACTAGTAGTGTCACGGGAGATCTTCAGTCACATCGATAAGATCATCCTCGGTTTGCCAGCGATACAGCCGACTGTTTGTGTCGAACAATTCGAAGACACCGTCTTGCATCCAACCAAATGGGTGGGTTTCATCCTCATACTCCCGCTTGAGGACGTGACTCTTCGAGTAATACTCAGTCGTACCGACAAGAAGTCCCTGTTCGACGAGAAAATCACTTGGTTCTTTCTCAGCGATGCCGACGAGGTAGGTCACGATATCAGCAATTAGACAGAATTTCTGGATGCTGTTGTCCCACTCCCCACGAATGTCGACCATTCGGAAGGCATACGCATCTTGACGGCGGTTGAGACGGTCAACTACCAAGTTCAGTCGACGAATTGGCTCTCGATCATAGTTTCCGAGCACAAAGTACGATCGGTCGTTCTCGTAGACCGGTGTCAACTCGCTCAAAGCATGGAGAATTTCCTCGTTGTTAGCCAGGGAGATTTCATCCTTATCGAGTTGATCCTTCGCATTTATAAGAACCTCTTCAGGGACAGGCGACTCTTCGTCGGACATGTACGCCCCTTCTCAATAGGATGAGATATGTTTTAGGAAGTAATTTACTGGGTTAGTCATATCCTTGTTTATCTGCGAGTAATTTACCTGGGGGTAAACTACTTACACTCAGAACGCGTCCCCTTCCATATGAGCACTGACCTTGGGGCTGCAAAAGGGGCCAAACCTCGAGAACTAATCCACTTTGTGACCCAGCAGACGCGGTTTGCACTCATCAACAACATCCTCCAGCACCCCAAGCAACTCCCCTCGATGTACGAACTCGAGGAACTCAACCCCAGCGTGAGCGATGCGACTGTCTATAAACACACCCAGAAACTCATCGATGCTGGTATTGTCAACGAAGTCGCGCTAGAAGACGACCAGCGCCGGCAAGGGTATCCCTGGAAGTTCTACGGCCTTACCGAAGAGGGACGAGACTTCCTTGAGGAGCACAACCTGCTCGCTGCCGAGGAGACCCTCCAGCAGATCTACGAGACTATCTCCGACAAACCAGAGAAAATGGTCAAATACGAGAACGTACCACGTCCCGACGAAACGTAGCTAGTCACACTTTTCGTTCATAGAGGAGATGGAGGTCCATTCTGGGACAAAAGACTGAATCGCCTTATTCGCTCTCGAGGACCGTCTCTGGGGCCAGGTCGGTAATCCGTTATATGCAGTATTCCAATCAATTTGGAAGTGTGGTTACCGCTACTGGGCAAGCGAGTTCCGGAAGCGCGCTCGCTTGATTGAATCGGTCTGATAAGGTCGTGGAAGGGACCATGTTTCGTTTTTAAACTTTTTGATAAAGAGCCAGCCCACTTAGTCAGTCAAGAAAGAATTTATCGGATATAGTGACCGAGATTGCTGCTTACTGACGCTCGAGGAATCCAGGTGCGACGCGACAGCCACATGGGCTGACTCGTGCTTCAGTCGGTCCAGTCACGACTTCCATGGTCACTGGCGAGCCACAGCGTGGGCAGTTGGTCTGTGAGGTTCTGCTCGAGTCGCCTGTGGAAGTGCCGCTCGAGCGTTCAGTTACTTCTGAATCAGGACCATCATTCCCGTCGCTGTCTGCAGTTGTGGGACCGGTATCTGTCTCGTTAGCCGCGAGTTCGTCGCTCACATCCATCGCGATCACCGAACACAACCGCTGTCTTCTGTTGGGACAGTCGGTGCAGAGAGCGATGGCATTGCTGGTGCTAGTCGGTACAACCGTCGTGCGGGATGTTTATATCCCGGTAGAATGAACGGAATCATGCTTGCAAATCCCCGGGTAGGGATTTGGAAGCCCGTCTCGGGTGTCTGAGCACCCGGGGCATTTCGTACCCCCTGGGAGACCGACTTCCATTCTACTTGTTGTGCTGTTGTAACATATATCTACTGATGAAGTGTGTGTAGTTAACTCGAGAATGGACGATATCACGTCTTTGAACATGAAACGATTCGTCCGTCCTCAGTGTAGATTCAACTTTGAACGCCGTAGTACATTCCCCACATTCAAAATGCCAAATTGAATTTATTTCAATTGGTCTCTTGCAAGACATACATCGCGAATGTCGCACACCATCTGACTCGATTTACAAAAGGTAGTGATCGGCCAGTACAGGGGCTTCTTTGAGCACACAAAAAGCAAAACTGTGATGTGACTCGGATATGCATTATTCCTAATGTCATCACTTCTAATTGCGGGAGGACATGTTCTGCGTCCCGATATGACGGTCTCTCAGGCAGATGTACTGATTGATCAAGATAGCGGTTTAATTGAGAAGATTGGCTCTGATCTTACAGCAGAGAACACTCTCCAGGCCTCAAACTCGCTTGTGACTCCTGGTTTTGTTAACGGACATTCTCATGTTCCAATGGTATTGCTTCGAGGGTATGCAGATGATAAGTCACTGGACCGCTGGCTTGAAGAGGATATTTGGCCAGCTGAAAGCACAATGACCGCAGACGATGTTCATACTGGAGCAAAACTCGGCTTGTTAGAAATGATCAAGTCTGGAACAACTGGATTTGCGGACATGTACTTCCATGTGCCCGAAATTGTTGATGCGGTCAATCAAGCTGGACTGCGAGCTCTACTGGGTCACGGAATTGTAACGACTGGGAAGGACGCTGATAAAGCATTAGCAGATGTCGAGAAAAGCCTTGAGTTCGCACAAGAGTATGATGGTGCGGCAGAAGGGAGAATCTCAACTGCGTTTATGCCACATTCTTTAGTCACTGTGGGGGGTGAATACCTTAAGGAGTTCGTCCCTCGGGTCCGTGAAGCAGGTATTCCAATTCACTATCATGCTAATGAGACTCTGAACGAAGTCACACCAATAGTAAATGATCATGGTATTCGCCCACTCGATTATGCCACAGATCACGGGATGTTGGAACCACAAGATTTCGTCGCCCATGGAGTTCATGTTGATGAGCAAGAGATCAACCTCTTAGCTGAGGCGGGAACAAGTGTGATCCATTGTCCGGCATCTAATATGAAGTTGGCCAGTGGTATGGCTCCAATCCAGCGTATGATGGATGCAGGAGTGACGGTCGGTCTTGGAACAGATGGTGCAGCTGCAAACAATGACCTGTCATTATTAGATGAGGGTCGTGATGCTGCAATGCTCGGTAAAATTGCTGCTAATGACGCGAGTGCTGTTCCCGCAGAGACGGTAGTTCAAATGATGACTCAGGGAAGTGCTTCAGCACTGGGCTTTCATTCAGGAGTGATTGAAGAAGGAGAGCCAGCTGATTTAGCCGTCATTGATCTTGCGAAGCCACACTTGACGCCTCGAAATGATTTGGTAAGCCATCTAGCTTACTCGGCAGCTGGAAGCGATGTGAAGCATACGATCTGTGATGGACGAATCCTCATGCGTGACCGTGAAGTGCTAACTCTCAAAGAGAAATCGATTGTAAAACAAGCACAACAGACTGCCAGTTCAGTAGTCTCTCGCGTTTCAAGCTAATGTTCAGTACGCATCTGTAGTGAATAGATGAGCACCGTTTCCAGAGTGGAACAAACTGAATCGTCGTGTTGACTACATCCTCGACATTTTGCACGAGAATTCTGTCAAGATTCGATGCTATCCGCCTATTGATGGAGCGCTAAACTCAGAAATAGAGGTCTGAAGCACCGCTCAGCTTGCATGGCGGTTTTTGTGGCCGACACGGGTGACGGCCATCTCGAGTCAGTCTCGAGAGGCACGAATTCACATATGGCTGCAAGCACACCGTCCCAAGAGTCGTTCGACGATTCAAAGACTCGCCGTGATGAGATGCATAGTACGATCGAGACGTGGGTCCACGATCTCGTAGAGGAGGTCGACGACGCCGCCTCGAGTGACCAGTTCAAAGACTGGCTCGACGTCCAGAGTCGGTTCCATGACTACTCCTACCGGAATACACTCCTGATCAAACTCCAGTGTCCGAAAGCGAGTCGCGTCGCCGGCTACCGAACGTGGCAAGACGAGTTCGACCGACACGTGAAAGAAGGTGAGAACGCGCTCTGGATCTGGGCACCGATCATCGCGAGACAGTGCCCTGAATGCGAGAACGCCCCATCTTACCACGAACAAATCGGCTGTGAATACGATGAGACAGACCCAGGGGAGTGGGACAAGGGTCTCGTTGGGTTCCGGCCAGCACCTGTGTTCGATATTTCCCAGACTGACGGCGAACCATTGCCGGATCTCGAGACCGAAGCGTACGGAGCAGGCGAGGAGTTAGCTCCAGCGCTCCTTGAAGCGGCTGAGTTGCTCGATGTAGAGGTGACGGTCGTGTCTCCTCGAAACTGGTCTCACGGCAGTGCCAAGGGCGTCTGTCAGTACCGCCTTGGGAGGCCACCACTCGTGAAAGTCCGAGATCGTGAAAACAAGGCAGATCTCGCTGTAACACTCGTTCACGAGTACGCTCACGCACTGTTGCACAGTGAGGTCGATATCGAGGACGAGCGCTCGAAGCGTGAACTCGAGGCCGAAGCTGTCGGCTACATCGTTGGACGCTACTTTGGACTGGATACGAGTGGGTCAGCGTTCTACCTCGCTGCCTGGGAGGGAGATGAACCGGAGACGATTCTTGATCGACTCGAGCGCATTAGCTCGACTGCACAAGAGATCATCGACGCTGTTGAGGAGGAGATGAGCGATGACTGATCGACGGTTGTTGTTTGAGATTCTCGAGGCACTCGAGGAACAGGGACTCGAGCGTGATGAGTATCTGTTGGGGAGATGGATCGATGTCGAGGCACTCGAGCAACTCGTGGATTCAGCGAGTCAGGATACTGAACTCGAGATTCGATTCAGTGTTGGTGGATTTCGTGTGTTGGTTACGGAATCAAGCGTGACTGTCAGTTAGGTAAGAATCCGACCCGAAGATTCGAATTTGGGTTGTAGAGCGGACATTGCATTAACTGATAAAACTGGGTATTCGACACCATCTTGCAGATTTTAGCGTTCAAATTAGTGGGACGTGTAGTAACAATAGTTGTTGAGCAACTACCCCAACTCTGGAGTATTAGTGGTCTCTGAGGAGGTCTTTCAGTCGAGCATACTTTACTCCCGCAACATCAATTGCGAATAGTACTGATATAAAGCCCATCATGATAGCTATGATTGGGGTGATTTCAGTCAAGAAAGAAAAGGAGGTGTACACAATGAGTGGGACCGATTCTGCAAAAGTAACACTATTGTCAAACTGGAAGTGGTATAAGTTATACTCATCTACTAAATAGTCGTTTGTTCGCACCATCAAATGATGTGAAATGCCGAATGTCACTAAAGCAGAGACTGTTGAACGAAGTCCCGAATGTCGAATGTATGGGGCTAGTTGATTAGAAGACATGTTGCCAATAGATACAATTAATCCAAAGGTGCAAGAGAAGAAAGTCAAAACGGCAATGATTGCTAATACTTCTGTATCTTGCGACACGATTTGCAATATTGAAAATAAAAGGGTTAAGAAGAGGGTTAGGAAAAGAAGAGTCGGGTAATTTATAGGGTGTAGCAAGGAAGGAACAGTCTCAAAGTCAACCGGGACTTGTTTTCGAACAGCCGATATAATTGTAAAAGATAGTAACCCCGTAATAAGTAATGAAGCAACAAGCCCCAACTGGACTAGGTCGTCATTGACACCTTCTGAGGGTATGCTTGATACGTATACGGAAAGAGCAGCAAAAACGCCCATTACGACAAAGAGATTGGAGTTATCGCTAACATATTCTCTTAGAGAGAGATCTGCGACTTTAGAGTCACCTTCAGAATCCGTATTTTCGCGCTTATCTTTTTCGTTTTCCATATAAAGCGAGAAAAGATATTGATTACTGGTATTTCTTATTAGCGATTTTTCTGGATCGATATCAAACGCCAGCGAAAGGAGTAATCCGGTCCGTATCCTTTGCCCGGGATAGGCTTCAAGAGTTGCCACACCAACTACATTGGAAAGTATTCAGTCAGGCGGCCACTTTCAGTCCGTATTGCAGGGGTTTTTATTCAGTCCAGTCAAACACTGTCGTAGTTCGACATGACCCCCGTGACGAGACGCGATACATCAACGAAATCGCGCCACCCTATACGCGAATTCGAACGGTTTTTGCGACCGACCGGGGCCAGGTGATCCGGTTTGTTGTTAAGCTCGAGTACAACGTTTCAGAGAACACTGCGCTTATGGAAGACTGGCAAGAGGTAGCACGGTTCGACCACAACCCGAACAGCGAAGACGGGCATAACATCACTAAAGAGGGGCTCCATATGGATCTCGTCGAACCCGATGGAGAAGATCAGCGCGCTTGGGGCTTTCCAGACGTACCCATAAACCAAGCTCCAAAATGGTGTGAAACATATTTCAAAGAAAATCACCTTCGGCTGACGAAACGGTACGCGAGACAAGTCGGAATCACACAGTGGAATGTTCCTACTCGTCGATAGATTCCCACTCGAGGTCCTCTAAGAGTACTCGACGATCTACAAATCGTTCGCCCGGCTGAAAATGTGGGTGTGGCGGGTGTTGCTGCGCTGAAACGCGCAGCAACGCCCGCAGTCTGGGCACGCAGCACTCGACAGCACGTTCTTTGATCGACGGTCGCCTTCGTCGTATTACCGCCAACGCTCTGGAAGTAACGTCCAGACGTTAAAAGTCACGACATTAACCGACAGAGAGTCTCTTGCTGTCCTTGACGTGCATATTTCGGCACGCTGGAAACACCCGTAGCGGCGGATAAAGCTTTCCACAACTGGATCACGAAATACGAGTTCTACGCCCTCGGTGCCGATCCGCTCATCTTACAGCGTGGATCGAGACCGCTTACGGTCGGTCACAACGCGCTAATCCGGACAAAAGGTTACTCTAAGCGCTGGATGGCCGAAACTTCCTACTCGACAACGAAGCGCTCGCTCGGCGACGCCGTGCGAGCGCTGGGCTGGTATCGACAGTTCCGTGAGATCGTCCTCATGTTCGCTATCTCCAACATAAAACCGCTCCAACTGTGACTCAGCATCAATTCACGACGGCAGTTAACGCCGTTCTCATTATTACCCCTCTGGACCACTGTGTTCAAAACGCGATCTATGCAATTCTGTGGTTTTCCTTTAAGTGGACCGTGAACAGTAGTGTTTATATGCTGGTGTCAAGCAGCGCTCGATGAAATCGAGCTACCAGACTAAGCGAGAAAGAACCGACCAGCCTACTGATTCTACGGATTACAAAGGTGGAGCAGGTGACCCGATCGGATTCACAGCAGACGGCCAGCCTGTAGTTGGAGAGCCAGGTGATGGACAACTAAGCACTCTTGATGTCAAAAAAGATGAAGGCCCAACGGGGCGGGTTATACCGTTTAATTCCGCGAATACTACCTTCAACGCCCAGGATGCGTGGTTCGGTGATCAAGAAAAATATGACCGCTTATGGAAATATCACCACAAGTGGGACAACGACGATTCTGCACGTAGAACACACCGAGACAAGGTACTTCTATCCAAATCTCTCGGAAACGCCCTCGGCCTTTCTAGCGCACAACGGGACCGAGTAGTCGGAATCGTTATCAATCTCAACGGCAGGCAATTCAACCAGTACGGTGGAATAACCGCCCTTGCACTGGGAGCAATCGCATACATCGGTGATCAGGATGCCCAATCAATGGACGAGCGAATTCTTGGAACAAAACAGTTCAACGCTCTGTGTGATCAACATGTAGTTGACGGATGGGCTGCTTGCAAGAAGGTCAAAGAAGTATACCGCAAAAAACGACTGGCTAGTCCTTCCGAAAATTCGATCTGAGTATACTACTTTATAGAGTTAAACCCTGTACTCTTTCGATCCTGGACTACCCACTGACACCCGATTAGAGCGCTAACAGAATCATCAACACCGCTATTAGGAGGTTCAAAAACCAGATGTGCTTTTTGAGTTCGTCAACGACAGGCCGTAGTCCTCTTTCATCAATCCACTCGTCGATCGAGTGCACCATCCATAGGATAACGAGAACACACAAAAACCAGTAGAGTTGCTGGACAGACTCATCACTCTCGGAGCGCCTTCTTCGACCACCCTTACTGAGGTTGCCGGTATAGCGCTCAAGTGTTGTTTGGCCCGCTTTCGGGCTCTTGTTATCTGTGCTGTCTTCCGGCTCGGATGGCACCGTCTGGGGTCCTGTGAATTTACGGCCCGAGCGTTCAGCTCAGGTGTCGTCACTGGGATCATTGCTTGACAAGTCGAATACGCCCTGCTCGCCGTGCTGCAAGCGATTCGGTGGCAATGTCTTAGCTACTTAACTACGACATTGTCGCCTACTTAGGGCGTATTTTGAATTTGAACCCGTCAGCCCCTTTTCTCCCCGGAAATTTGACGGAATTGGCTCAACCGGGAAGCCTCTCCCTGCCCAGGCTGAGAAATAGCGAATCACCTTTCGGTGAACCTGTGGCTCAATTCCAAGGAGCATGATCCTGTGGGTCGCATTAACATATGATGTCTTTCTATAAATTACTTTGTACGATTACGACGTAACCGTGCAGACTGAACGATTTGGCCTTTCTTTATATGTCCCTCTCCCATGCACGAGTGAATGCCTACGATTGCCTGTTACTGCCGGGTTTTCCACGGCAGATCAGAACCTCGACCGCCAGCTCCAATCGACGAGTGACTACGCTCGTGATGAGTTCGACGGGGAGCTCGGAGAGATCGAGACGTACCGCGACAAGAGCACCGGGACCGACACGTCCCGCAGCGGCTACCGGGAGATGATGGACGCCGTCGAGAACAGCGACGTCGAGGCGGTCGTCGTCGTAGTCACGGAAGATCTCCGCGCCACGCACACCAGCGAACGCGAGGACCGACACCAAAGTGCGGTCACGGAGCGCCCCTCGCGCGCTGGTGACCCCGCCCTCCTTGAGGGCGTCATCGACGCATCGGTCGGTGTACTCGAGAAGTGACTGCACGTCGTCTGGCTTCCACAGTTGGCGCGAGGGCTCGGTGGTGTCCTCTGGGAGTTCCTTCACCCGAGCAGCGGCGGCAGGGTTCTCGACGAGGAGACCTCCTCAACAGCCCACGTGAGGCACGCCCGGACGGTACCGTAGTACGTGATTGCGGTCGATGCTTCGATCTCTCCATCTCGACCGCCGCTGGGGAGGTCCTGGGCGTACGACCGCATCACATCGTCGTTGACGTCGTTCAGGACGCACATATTCCGGTCTTCGAGCTACGAAGACCACCGGCCGAGCGCGGCGGATGCGAGCGACCGATAGCCCCCAGCACGCCGGCCCTTCGATTTCGCTTCGAGGTACCGAGCGACGAGGCTCTCAATCGTTGCTGCGTCAGGTGCTCCACCCGTCGGATCCACGAATTTCGATCACCAGACGGCGACGTGCTCATGCCAGGGACTTCTCTTTATCGCTAAAAAGGAAGTGTCTGAAACAGCCTACAAAACAGCCAAAAACGCAAGATGGAGTCGGGTTCACCCGGTTATAAACTAGATGGTGATTTAGTAAAGATTCTGAGAGGTGTCTGACTAAGCGTTCGGCACCTCGCGGCGCGAAAACCGCTGTACGGGAGCGTATGGAACGAGATTAAGGACGGTGATTAGTCAAATTCTGACCGCACATCGTCCATAAATTCCGTTCTCAGAGTATCCTCGGACACGTCGAAACGATCATCGTAGAATTCGCTCGCTCCTGCACCGATGATTCCAGCATGGCGCTCACCAAGAAAGATGAGGGCCTGGTCAGGCCGAACCGTTGTTTGAGATCCTCGTCTGGGAATGTCTTCAACCGCCCTCTCCTCTGTCAGATTGCTATTCGCCACGACCGTCCAATCCTCTTCGAAATTCGACGCCGGCGCGGTGGCGGTGATAACCTCATCCAGAGGATCGTCGCTGGGGAGATATTCGTACAGCAGCACGTAGTCCCTCAAAGCTTCCGTCATGTCTCTGCAAGACCTATTATAACCCCACTGGTTTAAGTGGAGGTGTCAAAGTTTGTTCACCACGTGGCCGGTCAATCACCTGTTTCGGCCGTTCGTGGGACGCCTGAATAGAGGGCTTCGAATAGCGATCACAGCAAGTAATAGTATGATTCTCGAGTAAACCATTCAAGTATGGATGATTCCTATGGTGATATTGACCTTTCCGATGATCCACTCATCGAAGCACTCAACGAAGAAATCATTGCGCTAATCAAAGAAGGTGAGATAACCGAACTCAGCCAAGAGGACATCCAGAATGTTATGGACGGAGCGGTTGATGACCTCGCCACGCAGACCTACGAACAAATTCTCAGTGATGATGAAGGCTTGGAACGGTACCAAGATACAATCGCAGACTCTCAACAGAACCTTCAAGAACGGTGGGGAGAACCCCTTGAGCTTCTTGAACGGCTCATTGTCTGGTCCATGGAAAGTGGCCGAGCACTCAACCGGGAGTATGGGTTTGAGGCTACCCAAAGCGAGGATTATCAGTTCCATGCTCTCTTGCGCCTCCACGCTCGCTCAGTCCAAGTCGCCTTAGAGATTCACCATCTTCTCAAAGGAGGGTTCGCTGATGGGGCATTCGCTCGTTGGCGATCGCTTTACGAACTCGCTATCACTTCTTCCTTTATTGTCCAGCACAGTGGGGTGACAGCAGAGCGTTTCCTCAGTTACCGGCAGATCTGGGAGTACCACTTTGCCGAGACCTATCAAGACCATCAAGACGATCTTAATGTTGAACCCCTTGACCCAGATATCCTCGAGGGGCTCGAAACGACCCGAGACGAACTGGTAGACCAATTTGGCGAGTCTATTGACGACAATGGATATGGTTCTGGCTGGGCAGCTGAGGCACACAGTGGTAATGGCGGTCCGTCAATCCACAGTATGAAAGAGGAGGTGGGACTAGAGCATCTCTCACCATACTATAAATTGGCCTGTGAAGCAATCCACGCAGGGTCAAAGGGCACACTCGACCGGTTGGGAATCATCCGTCACGAGGATATTGAACAGCCAGAAGTATTGCTATCTGGCCCCTCAAATGCCGGGTTGAATCTCCCGGGCCAGTTAACTGCAATTTCCCTTGCTCAGGTCACGAATAATCTGTTGACGGTTCATCTAAACTCGGCATATTTAGCCGACATGAAGGGTATACAAATGCTCGTTAGCGATATCGAGCAAGGGTTCGCAGATGTAGCCGAGGAACTCGAGCAGGATGATCGAGAAGCTACGGAGGAATGGGCGAACCAGGATATTGTCGATATCGCGTTAAACTACATTGACCGACCAGATCTGTTTTCTGAAAAGTTTTTTGAGGAATATACGGACTTCGACTCACTGGAAGAGTTTGAAGACGCGCTTCCCGTTGGATTAGATGAGGTGAAAGATGAAGGCTCAGTTGTCACAGAAGCCGATGAAGCCATCCGATCACATTCGGATTTTGACTCTTTCCAAGATTTGATTGATACGGCAATGGAGGTTTGGGTGAACCAGAATGTTGATCTTCCACAATTCGGGAATTGATACCGCCTGCAGTAGAACGTACTTCCATCAGTAGGGTAGGATCGCGCTGCCCACAATCCATCACTATATCGCCCGGGGTCCCCGCTCGCCCCTCCGGGATTCATTCACTGCCGCCTTTCTGTCGTGCCCACTCTGGCGAGTAGAAGACCACGTTGATCGTCGAGAACGCGTTGTACCAAGAAAACGGCGTGATGCCGATCTCTAACCCCCAGTGCTCCGCGAACGAGATCAGATCGAACCAACCGTTTCGCCTGCGCTCGCCCTCTGGGGCTGCTGTCTTCGACACGACCTCGACTTCTGGGCCGTAGATGTGTATCGAGTAGAGGACCGGATCCCCATCGTCAAGCCAGAGTGTCGCGTGATCGCTGTAGGGCGGCTTGTGTGGCGGCTTGTCCCGAGCACCGATCCGTTCGTGTTCGCGGTCGATCCACGATCGCGTCGAGGTGCAGTTGCACTCGTCGTCCCCCGTGATCACGCGACGGATGCATGCTGGTCCGTCGGCAGGTTCCTCGACGGACCAGTAGGCACGGAAGCGCTTCTTGAGATCGGCCTCGAGCGCGTCAGCAATAGCACGGCAGACGCCTTCGCCAGGTTCGTGGTCGGCGTCGGCATACTCACGAACCTCTCGGAGGAACGAGCTATACTCTACACTGGGGGAACGGTTGAAACGGCTCATGGTTACAACTCGATTTCTGATAGTTGATTGGGATCGGCGGGCGGATCAGGGTCGAGTTCAGCGCGGTCCTTCGCGTGGTCGGCCAACTCCACATCACCAGCCGCACGGGAACGATAGAGAATCTCTCCACAGTGCGGGCAGTTGTGTCCAACGTAGTAGTTCCCCTCGCCATCGTGGAGGGGGTGAAATACGAAATTGGCCGGGATGAGCATCATGTCGCACCCTGGGCAATCACGAGCGGCGAGACGGTGCAGCCCGTCGTCAGATGCATCCTCACCCCAGGTGTAGTCCTTTGATTCGTCTGGCTGATAGGGGGACTGTTCACGCAGTTCGCGGCAGTCAGTGCAAACGCCCCGGCTGGTTGTGACCTCCTCTTCACCGCACTCCCTACAGTAGAACGTAGCATCCCGACTCTTGACAGGCCGTTTGCAATCCGGGCAGAAGTAGTCCCCTCGCTCCGAAGAACTCTCGGCGAGTTCGCCCTCGCAGTCCGGGCAGCTCGCGTTTATTTTCCCATCTCAGCTCACGCCGGCGCTTCAGCGTCGCCGCCGCCGATCGGTGCACGGACCGTCACGTCGAACTCGATGGTCTCGTACGGGACGAACGGCTGCTTCGATGCGCCCTTCTGGCGGAACTGAATGATGCCGTACTCGGCGAGGACCTCGACGTCGTCGTGGACAACCGAGTAGCTCCGGTCGAGCCGGGTGGCCAGCGCCGAGATACTCTCGGCGGGAGCGCCCATCAGCGAGCGGAGCAGTTCGAAACGACGGTCGGTGAGCATCTTCCGGATCCCCTCGACGTTCTCGAACGAGACAACGGCGTCAGTCTGCTCGCCATCTTCGGCAGCGCCGGCGGCCGTGACCGCGTCGTCGAACGCGTCCTCCGCCGAAGCAATTGTGATGCGAAGCGTCTCAGGGAAGTTCATCTCTTCGGGGGCGGGATCGGTGTGGTTAGCGTCGGGCATTGATCTGGAGCACCTCCTGTTGGAAGCGGGCAACATGGTCTTGGAGTCCGTCGAACTCGATTCCGGTAACGTCGTCACCGACATGGCGGTGGTGGTGGCCGATATCGGAGTCGTGGGCGTTGTCGTATCGGAGGATTTGCTGGCCATCCTCCGGAGCGTAGTACTGGAATCGGTAGTAGTACCCACCCGGGTACGACGAATCTTCCACAGCGAACAACTCGGCGCGAGTGCCTTCCTGAGCATCGATCTCGAAGTTCCGATTGAGTACGACATCACCATCAGCCATGTTGCCCTTCGTACTATCCCCTATCACCCGATACCCTATAACACTATCGGCGTTCACTGGGAGCGGGGGTTCGATATCGACAGCGAGCACGTTCGCCGGTTGCCGTACTCGCGCTCGGCGACGATCGCCGAGGGCGCGGTACCGGCACACGGAACGATCACGCGGTCGCCGGGTCAGTGTATCGTCGAACCCACTCGAGAGAGGGCGCAAGCGGCTTCACCGTTCCCCAGCCCCAGTCTTCGCGTTGGCGTTCGCACGGGATGTGCGGAGCTTCCCACGGCCGCGGGCAGACGTCTTTCCACACCAGGACAGACGCGTACCCAACCGTTGAGCCGTACATTCCTGGTGTCGAGCGATCCGGCTCGCCGTCACTCGAGAGCAGCGTCCCCTGTGCAACGACGTAGGAGTTCGGACCCCACTCGTCGACGGCGTACTCGAGGATCGCCTCCGCCGCGGCCCCCTCGACTACCATCGACTCGAGAGCGCGGCCGTGTTCGTCGGCCGCTGGGCTGCTGGTTCGTCAGCATACCCCGTCTCGAGGTCGTCGACGACGTAGAGCATCGTGATGTCGGCATCCGGAAAGGCAGGGAGCGCGTACTCGAGCCCCGCCTTCGTGACGCGATCAAACGCCTCAACCCGTGGATCAACGAGAACAACCTGAACAAGGTTGTCCGTGAGATCCAGCAGGTCACCGGGACGAGCACGATGCACGAGAACGAGCAGATCCACGAGAAACTCGTTCGGCACACGTCGGTCAAACAGGACCGCGGTCACGGGCTGAAACACCAGACGGTCGAGTACATCGACTACGAAACCCTCGAGAACAACGACTTCTTCGCGCTCAACCAGTTCCGCGTCGAGGGACAACGGGAGACGATCAAACCCGACATAGTTCTCTTCGTCAACGGCATCCCGCTCGGCGTCATCGAGTGCAAGTCACCAACCATCGCGGAGCCGAGAAGCGAGGCCCTCGAGCAACTCCAGCGCTACCAGAACGTCCGCGAGCCGACGGCCACAGAGGGCGCTGAAGAGCTATTCCGGTACAACCAGTTCTCCGTGGCGACGTGGTACGAGGGCGCGGTGATGGGAACCTATGGAACGCCAAAGAACCAGTACAAGCCGTGGCGCGATCCCTACCCCGTCGACGACGACTATCTCGAGGACCTATTCGACCTCGAGGGCTACGTGCCCCCACAGCACCGGATGCTGTACGCGCTGTTCGAACCCGAGCGACTGCTCGATCTTCTCCGGCACTTCACGGTCTTCGAGAACAACCAGACCGGTCGCGTGAAACTCGTCGCCCGATACCAGCAGTATCGCGCTGTCCAAAAGGCACTCGAGCGGATCCGAAAGCGCCACCGACGCGAAACCCCCGGCGGCGTCATCTGGCACACACAGGGGTCGGGCAAGTCGCTCACAATGCTCTTTCTCGGGCTCAAACTCCGCCGGGAAATGGCCGACCCAACGCTCTTGCTCGTCACCGACCGGCAGGCACTCGATGACCAGATCCACGCGACCTTTGAGCGCTGTGGGTTCCCGAACCCAAAAAAGGCCGATGGGATCGAGGATCTCCGCGAAAAGCTCAGCGCCAACGCTGGCGAGACGATCACCACACTAATCCAAAAGTTCCAGCTTCAGGAGGATGAAGCGGGTGACTTCCCGATTCTCTCGCGTGACGAGGACATCTACGTGATGGTCGACGAAGCCCACCGGACCCAGTACAAGCACCTCGCAAACAACATGCGTACGGCATTACCCAACGCCTTCTACGTCGGATTCACCGGCACGCCGATTGAAAAAGAAGAGCGTGACACTCGCCAGACCTTCGGCAACTACATCCACACCTACACCATCGACCAGTCGCTCGAGGATGACACCACCGTCGAAATCCTCTATCAGGGCCTGCTCGCGGACATGCACCTCGAGGGCGAGACTATCGACACGATGTTCGACCGTGTCTTTGCTGACTACACGGAAGAAGAGAAAGCAGAAATCAAGAAGCGCTACGCGAAGACACAGGACCTCGCTGAAGCCGAGTCGCGCATCGAACGCGTTACGCTGGACATCATCGACCATTACGAGAACAAAATCGCGGACACGTTCAAGGGGATGGTCGTCACGACCAGCAAGCGTGCGGCGATCACCTACAAGGAGAAACTCGACGAGTTCAACGGCCCAGAGTCACGTGTCGTGGTGTCTCACGATCATAACGACCCCGAAGACATCAAGAAGTGGGCACCCTCCGACGCCGAACTCTCGGAGTACAAAGACTCGTTCGTCGATCCCGACGGAGAGGTTGAGTTGCTTGTCGTCTGTGACATGCTGCTTACGGGCTTCGACGCGCCGGTCGCGCAGGTAATGTATCTCGATAAGCCGCTGAAAGAGCACAACCTGCTACAGGCAATCGCCCGCGTCAACCGACCGTTCACCGATAAAAACTACGGACTGATCATCGACTACTACGGCGTCTCGAACGAACTCAAAGAGGCACTTGCGATGTTCAGCGCCGAAGACGTCGAACGTGCGATGGTCCCGCTCAAGGACAAAGAGAAAGACCTCGAAGCAGCCCATCGAAAGACGGTGATCTTCTTCGAAAATCTCGAGGACATCGAGGCATGTCTTCAGACCCTCGAGCCCGAAGACACCCGCATTGAGTTCAACAACGCGTTCAAGCGCTTTTCGAAGCTCATGGATATCGTCCTGCTCGATCCCATGGCGAACCCCTACAAGGACGACCTCGAGCAACTGAGCGAGATCTACGCTCGCGCAAAGGAACGCTATCGCGACGAGGAAATGAACCTCGAGGGCACAGGTGAGCAGGTTCGTGACCTAATCCACAAGCACATCCGTTCGACCGGGATCGAGGTGCTGAACGACGAGCCCGTCTCGGTGATGGACCGAGGTGAATTCGATGCGAGACTTGATACGCTAGAAAGCGATGAAGCTCGGGCGAGTGAAATGCAACATGCTGTCAAGCACGAACTCAACGTCCGATTCGATGAGGACCCCGTTCACTACGGGTCGCTACGGGAACGTGTCGAAGATCTCATCGAGAAGTATCGCCAGGAACGCCTCTCCGATCGCGAGATTATCGAGGAACTCCGCGAGGTAATGGACGAGATGCGTTCACGCGAGCAAGCAGCACGGTCAAAGGGCCTTGACGACACAACAGAGCTATCGTTCTATCATGCGTTAGAAGACGTGCTGAACGCTACCGAGCGCGATATTGACGAGGAGCACCTCCTCGAGTTGACTGGGAAGTTCGTCACCGCAGCCGAGCAGTTCGTGACTATCGTCGAGTGGAAAGAGAAGGTCAACGTTCAGAATAAAATGCGAAAACAGGTGAAGATCGAACTCTACAAGGCCAATCTCGATCTGACCGACCAAGAGCGCGACGAACTCACGAACCGAGTGATCCAACTCGCTCGAGCCCATTACGAATGAAAACGTCCCGGCACATGAGAGAGCACCATATCGGGCAAACTGTGGTCCCCTACGAAATCGACTGGGTAGAGGACCGCGAGACGATTGGACTCTCAGTAGACCAGTCACTCGAGCTCACTGTGCGCGCTCCAATGACGGCAACAGTCGGCGAGGTTGAGGAGGTTCTTACGAGTCGTCAGGAATGGATCCTCGAGAAGCTCTACGGTCTCAAAGAGCAATCGGAGCCACCATACCCGAAAGAGTATCTGAGTGGCGAGAAGCTGCCCTACCGCGGCCGTGAGTACCACCTCAACGTCATCGAAGCGGATGTCCCTGAACCACGGCTCTCGTTCGATGGCTTGGAGTTCACACTCGAGGTACACCACCTTGATGCACCTGCTGACGATGTAAGTGTTCGACGCAAGCGACAGGCTGTGATCGATTGGTACCTTCGGCAGGCCAAACAAGACCTCCCGGATCGGAGTCCACAGTACGAATCAAAGTTAGGCCTCTCCGACATCTCGTACGATGTCTGCGAACTCTCCGGTCGGTGGGGAGAGTTCGATAACAGGGCAGTCCGATTGAACTGGCGTCTGATACTCGCACCGGTCCGGATTCAAGACTACGTCATCGTCCATGAGTTAGCCCATGCAGTGCATGATGAGCACTCCGATGCGTTCTGGAATACTGTCGGGACGCTCATCCCGGATTACGAAGACCGACGAGAGTGGCTCAGAGTCAATGGTAATGCGCTGATTGTCTGAGGTTGAACAATGATGGAATCTAAAATCACTGCAGAATAGATGGGGTTCCTTCGTACTCGTAAGGTAAGAACAATCTGCTTCCTAAGCTGGGTTTGAATCCGGGCTCTCGTCTTCTTCAACCTCGATTTAAGAATTACCCCATCAGAAAAGATGTCGCTAAAACAACCGCGGGAAATTCACTCTTATTGCTGGTCACTCCCTGAATAGAACTAGCGTTGCACGGTTCTCACCAGGGTAGCTACGAATAGTGCGATGGCGAATGCTCCGAAAAAGCTCTGCACGGAACTCAATAAGTGAATAAGTTGGTTCTCAGGGTCTAAGCTTCCTGGAAGGAAGAAGGACGTGAAGGCTTGTAAGCTGAATACCAGATAACTAACGGCAGCACTAACATCAACACCGGAAAAAGCACTATTCCAACTCAGTATTCCCTCTTGCAGCAACCAATACAACACCGCGAAACCGAAGATCGAACCAACAGACAAAGTGAACACTCTACTAGGGCTTTCACCATACTTACAGGAAGCATCGTAAAGAAGGTTGCTAGCCGCTTTGTAGCCCGATACCGCCTTCTCCTTCAAACCATCCGAGTTCTTCAACTCAGTCAAATAACGGCTTCGTCTGCACCGCCGTTCCATAATGAAAAACTTCGACTCCGCAAACGTATCTCCCTGGTTAGCGGCTCCTGCCTTCGCCTTCGCATAAGTCGTCTCCCGCTTCTTGTACTGCGTGTGCTTCCCCTTTCTCTGGATGCCGTCGATCACCCAGTTACTATTGATCAAGCTGTTCCGGTAGTTGGAAAAATCAAACTCAGTAAACTTGGTGTCTCCAATATATAGATTATCAAATACTTCAACCTCATCTGGATACCCGATGATAATGTCTCCGACCGTAGCTTTCTCGAGTTGATACACGCTTTTCTCACTGTCCAAAACGACTAACTCACCAGATTCAATTGAGCTATGAGCGAGTCCGATCGCGTCAACACGTTTCCGATTAATCTGTGCGCTGGCAGCAAGATACTCGAAATCCACATGCCGAAAATCAAGAGCAGACGTAGCGGAGACATTTTCGAAGTAGAAGTACTCGTCAGGCCGTGACCCGGTGAACGCCGCCGATAGATCCTCCATTTCAAATGCCAGATAAGAGAAAAACGGATCCTCCATGGCCCGAGAGCTGGACTCGATATAGCTGAGTCCATATTGAATTCCCTCTGCATGGGCGTGTTTCGAAATTGGTTCAGTGAAGCAGGGTGCGAACAGTCCCCCGAACTGACAGTCCTCGAACACAACGATATCGTTGAAATGTGTTGAGGTGAACCCAGCATACCCTAGATCAGTCTCACCGAAATCAACTCTTCCGTGGAATCGTGCGGATCCGAAGTGTACTCCGACGTTGGCTTCGGCTCGTTTGAAGGATGCTCCGATTTGGAATTCGGCATCGGAAAATACGGCGGCATCACGGAATTTCACGCCGGAGAAGATTGCTACGTCTTTGAACTTGGTTCCGAGAAAACTGGGCGTGACATGGAATTCAGCCGCATCTGTTCCTGTATTTTCGCTAGCTTCTTTGATCGAGGCGTCTTCTGGTTCTTCTTCGCAGAAGGAGACTGCTCCGTTGAATTCGGTGTTGCGGAATTCTGCTTTTCCGAAAGTGGTATTGGCGAAGTGACTATCATCTAACACTTCTGCAGCGTTGCAATGAAGTTCTGCTACTGTGCTGTCCCAGATGTGGAGTCGGCCTGTGATTTTGGCTCCGTCTAGGTTGAGTTCTGGTATGCGGCAGTCGGCTATAGAGAGGTCGTTGTTTAGTTCGGTGGTTGAGAGATTGATCGGGCTTAGAAAGGTGGTGTATCCGATGTTTATGGGTTGGTTGGGGTCGATTACGTTTTTGAGGTCTTCGAAGTTGAGGTAGAGTAGTGTGCAGCAGAAGAGTTCGATGCGGCCTATGGATTGGATTGTTTGCTTGTAGATCAGGTGTAGATCACGAAGCGAGGCTACGTTGTCCCAGAGGAGGAACGGGTGGATGTGGAAGGCACAGTATTTGTATCCAGGTAGTGCGGGGTAGTTGCAGTGTTGTGGTTCTGCTATAGTAACCGTTAGAACTATTTGCTCATAACGTGTCGCAACAAATAGTGGATCACCTCGACGAAATCTCTGTCGAAGAGTTGCAAGATGCTCTCGACAATGTGGATAAGAAGAAGCCGACACAA